>JAILPC010000019.1 GCA_024690465.1 Ruminococcus sp. | reverse complement strand
GACTACAATGTGTTTTATTACAAAAACAAACAGACAGGCAGAGCCAGAATGAAGATTGTACGCTACAAGAACAACAAGTACTACGAATCTAAAACAGTAATATACGCAATCAAACCTGTTGCCGTCAAGAGTCTGAAGGCTGTATCGTCAACCAATCAGATTGAATTGACATGGGACAAACTTAACGGCGCAACATCATATCAGATTGAAGAATTTGATAACTACAGCAATTCATATAATGTTATTGATACGGTAAAAACCAATTCTTATTCGGACTATCTGCTTGATGAAGGTGTTGAGTATAAGCTCAGAGTCAGAGCGGGAACAAAGATTGACGACAGGATGGTATACGGAAACTGTTCCGATATTACCGTTTCTACATTCTACAAAGAAGTAAAGCTGAAATCGGCAAAAACCACAGCCAAGTCAAAAGCCGCTGTTAAGTGGACAGCCAAAACCTCGGATACAAAAGGTTATTTTGTTGAATACTCGGAGAACAGAAGCTTTAAAGACAAACAAAAGCTCAAGATTACAGGCAAAACTGCTGACAGCGCTGTAATCAAAAAGCTCAAATCGGGTGTGAAATATTATTTCAGAGTCCGTTCATACAACCGCAAGATCGGCAAATACTTCTACAGCTTATACAGCAGTACCAAATCAGCGGTAATCAAATAAAAAATGAAGGCTCGGAAATCCGAGCCTTTTCTTTATGCCTGTTTTCCTGAGTAATTGTGTGCCTTGTCAAGCAGCATATCCTTAACCTTCATCAGTCGTGTTCTGCTGCTTCGGTCATTTTCTTCAAGTTTCATGGCGATATATTTGATTGTTTCCTGATACCTCGGTATCATAACGTGTTCGAGCGAATTAACGCGGCGGCGTGTTTTTTCAATTTCCGCCGACATAAGCTCGCAGCTCTTTTCCATTTCAGCCAGTTTTATCAGGTCGGGAAGAACGTTATTCAGCGATATAATCGCGTCATCAAGCTCAAACGAGGTGAAAGCGAAGCCGTAAGGGAATATATCTCCGCTGTCGCTTGTACGGTTTGATGCGGAAAACTCGGGGATTTCAACACTCATTACATTTTTGACGTTCGTCTCTATATTAACCTGTTGCTTGGGAGAAAGGAGAGAGGCGTCGAGCGATTCCTTTGACATAACAGCGCTTGCGTTGACAAAGTGAGCGTTACATTCATTAATATCAGCTTCAACCTTGTCTCTCAAGTCGCGTGTTTCACGAACCAGGTCGAGGAACTGTCTCATCAGCTCATCACGCTTATCCTTTAACATTTTATGTCCTCGCACGGCAGTAGTAAGCTGTTTTTTGAGCTTGCTGAGCTGCATTCGTGTGGGATTTACATTCATAATTGCCATAACAGCACCCTTTATTGTTTACCGTAGAATTCGTCAAGCATATCGTCTTTAATACGTTTAAGTTCGCTTCTCGGGAGAATCCGGAGCAGCTTCCAGCCGATATCGAGTGTCTGCTCAATAGTACGGTTGGCGTCATAGCCCTGAGATACATACTTTCTCTCGAATTCCTCAGCAAACTCGGCATATTTCTTATCCATATCCGTAAGAGCGGCTTCACCGAGGATTACCATAAGCTCTCTGGCGTCTTTACCTCTGGCGTAGGCGGCAAAAAGCTGGTTCATTGTTGAAGCGTGGTCTTTACGTGTACGATCGGGACCTATACCCTTATCCTTAAGACGTGAAAGAGAGGGGAGAACATCGATAGGAGGCGTTACACCCTTTCTGTAAAGCTCACGGGAAAGAATAATCTGTCCCTCAGTGATATAACCCGTAAGGTCGGGAATTGGGTGAGTCTTGTCATCCTCGGGCATTGTAAGGATAGGAATAAGCGTGATAGAACCCTTGTTGCCTCTGAGACGACCTGCTCTCTCATAAAGTGTGGCAAGGTCAGTGTACATATAACCGGGGTAGCCGCGTCGACCCGGTACTTCCTTACGAGCGGCGGAAACCTCACGCAGAGCGTCAGCGTAGTTTGTGATGTCGGTCATAATTACAAGAACGTGCATTCCGAGGTCAAAAGCAAGATACTCTGCGGCTGTAAGAGCCATTCTCGGAGTAGCGATACGTTCGATAGCGGGGTCATTAGCAAGGTTTACGAACATTACAGTACGGTCTATAGCGCCTGTTTCTTTAAAGGACTGAATGAAGTAGTCGGATTCCTCAAAAGTGATACCCATGGCAGCGAAAACAACGGCAAACTGCTCGTCCTTGCCTCTTACTGTAGCTTGACGCGCAATCTGAGCGGCGAGCTGAGCGTGAGGAAGACCTGAAGCCGAGAAGATAGGAAGCTTCTGTCCTCTTACGAGAGTGTTAAGACCGTCAATCGCGGAAACACCTGTCTGAATAAACTCCTGCGGATAGTTGCGAGCCGCGGGATTCATTGGTGTTCCGTTGATATCAAGACGTTTTTCGGGGATAATAGCAGGACCGTCATCAATGGGGTTTCCGAGACCGTCAAATACTCTTGAGAGCATATCGGGAGAAACGGGAAGCTCCATAGAACGTCCTAAAAACCTGACTTTTGAGCCCGCAAGGTTGATACCAGAAGCGGATTCAAACAACTGAACAAGAGCGTTGTTTCCGTTAACCTCAAGAACCTTGCAGCGGCGTGTTTCTCCGCTGGGGAGTTCGATTTCGCCGAGCTCGTCATATTTTACGTTATCAACGTCGCTGACCATCATAAGAGGTCCCGCGACTTCCTGAATAGTACGATATTCCTTCGGCATTAATCATC
>JAILPC010000138.1 GCA_024690465.1 Ruminococcus sp. | reverse complement strand
CTGTAGCGTTTGTTGAACAAAACGGAGAATATATCAAAAAAGGCGCAATTGTCACCGACTCGTCGGGTATCAAGCGGGAGATTTGTCCGAATATGGTTGAGCTGTCAAAGAAATACGGCTTTGAGTTTGTCGGCAGTCACCCTATGGCGGGCAAGGAGACAAACGGCTTTGAGAGCAGCGAGGCTGAGCTTTTTGAGGGCGCGAGCTATATCATCACGCCCTGCGGAGCAAGCAATGAAGCTGTCAACACGCTGTCTGCTCTGGCGCTCAAAATGCGTTTCGGCTCTGTCAAAATAACAGACCCCGAGGAGCACGACAGGATGATTGCCTTTACGTCCCAGCTTCCGCATGTGCTCGCGTGCGCCTATGTTCTGAGCCCGTGCTGTCCCAACCACAACGGTTTTTCGGCAGGCTCATACAAGGACGTTTCGCGCGTCGCTAATATCAACGCCGAGCTCTGGAGCGAGCTGTTTCTCGAGAACCGCGAGCCGCTCATCAAGGAGCTCGACACGCTGATCGACAACATACACGCGATCACCGACGCTGTTAAGACTAACGATAAAAACGCAATCGAAACGCTGCTTGAGGCAGCTCACAAGGTCAAGGAGAATCTCGGCGAATGAGAACAGTCAGAGTGAATACAAACACGCCCTACGATATCCTCATCGAAAGAGGGCTTATAGCTAAAACAGGCGAGCTTGTCAAAAGCGTTTCAAACAGTTCAAAGGTCTGCGTAATCACCGACTCGAACGTCGGCGCAATCTACGGCAATACCGTTGTGAACTCGCTTAAAAACGAGGGCTTTGACACCGTTATGTTTACGTTTGAGGCGGGCGAAAAGAACAAGCGCCTCGACACAATCTCGGCCATGTACAGCTATATGGCGGACTTCAACATGTCGCGCAGGGATTTGGTTGTCGCGCTCGGCGGCGGTGTCACGGGCGATATGGCAGGCTTCGCCGCGGCTACATATATGAGAGGTATAAACTTCGTTCAGATACCCACGTCTCTGCTCGCTCAGGTTGATTCATCGGTCGGCGGCAAAACGGGCGTCGATATCGAACAGGGCAAAAACCTTGTCGGCGCGTTTCATCAGCCGATACTCGTTATCATCGACCCCGATACTCTCAGCACTCTGCCCGAGCTTTATCTCAGCGACGGTATGGGCGAGGTTATAAAATACGGATGCATCAAGGACGAAAAGCTGTTTGAGACATTGGAAAATGAAAACGCGTTTGATATAATAGATGAGATAACCGAGATATGCGTCAGTATAAAACGTGACGTTGTCGAGCGTGACGAAAAGGAGAGCGGCGAGCGTATGCTGCTTAACTTCGGACACACGCTCGGTCACAGCCTCGAAAAGATTTATAACTTCGAGGGGCTTTCCCACGGACAGGCTGTCGCAATCGGTATGGTTATGATAGCCAAAGCAGGCGAGAGAGCGGAGCTCACCGAAAAAGGCTCTGCCGAAAGAATAAAAAAGCTTTGTGAAAAGTACCGCCTGCCGACCTCGGACAACGCCTCGGCAAAGGATATCGCGGATATCTGCCGCAGCGACAAAAAGGCGTCGGGCGGCAGCGTGAACCTCGTGCTGCTGCACAAAATCGGCGACAGCTTTACGAAGAAAACCGAACTCAGTAAATTAGAAGATTTTATCGGATAAAACAGGTGACTTATGGATATCACGATTACCCCGTCACAACTTAACGGAACAGTGTGCGCGCCGCCCTCAAAAAGCGACGTTCACCGCGCGGTTATATGCGCCGCTCTGTCGGGCGGTGTGTGTGATGTTGCGCCTGTCGCCATGTCAGATGACATAAAAGCCACAGTCGGCTGTATCGAGGCTCTGGGAGCAAAAACGTCCTTAAACGGCGATGTTCTCAAGGTTAACGGTACCGATATTTTCAAGAAAAAAACTGCCGTTCTCGACTGCTGTGAGAGCGGCTCTACTTTAAGATTTTTTATCCCGATAGCCGCCGCGGGCGGAGTCAACGCAACCTTTACAGGCAAGGGCAGACTCCCCGAGCGGCCTTTGAACGTTTATCTTGATTGTCTGCCGCGCGCGGGCGTGAAGTGTGTTTACGAGAACAATCTTCCGCTCACAATCGAGGGCAGACTCAAAAGCGGGATTTTTGATATAGCGGGCAACATCAGCTCACAGTTTATCACGGGGCTTTTGTTCGCTCTGCCGCTTCTCAGAGGCGACAGCAAAATCATCCTCACAACCAAGCTTCAGTCCGAGGGTTATGTCGATATGACGCTCGGCTGTATGAGGCGCTTCGGCGTAAGCGTTGACCGCGCCGACTACGGCTATTTCGTCAAGGGGAATCAACACTACGCGGCGCGCAGCTACCGCACGGACGGCGACTGGTCGCAGGCGGCGTTCTTTATGACCGCGGGCGCGCTTTCGGGTAGTGTAACTGTCAGCGGACTAAACGTGCTCTCATCCCAGGGCGACAAGAAAATCGCCGATTTGCTGATGGGCTTCGGCGCGAACGTTAAATATGACGGCGACAGCGTAATTGTTAAAAAGTCAGAACTCAGAGCGCGCGATATCAACGCGTCCCAGATACCCGACCTTGTTCCGATTCTCGCTGTTGCGGCGAGTGTTGCCGAGGGCACAACGAGAATATACAAAGCGGAACGTCTCCGCGCCAAAGAGAGCGACAGACTCAAAAGCACGGCGGATATGATTAACTCTTTGGGCGGCTGGGCTCAGGAGACATCCGACGGACTGCTGATTACAGGCGTTAAACAGCTCAAGGGCGGCACTGTAAAGGGCTATAACGACCACCGCATAGTTATGGCGGCGTCGGTCGCGGCGCTCCGCTGTGAAAATGAAGTCACGATAACCGACAGCGAAAGCATCAACAAGAGCTTTCCGAATTACTTTGAAGAATATACAAAACTGGGAGGGAAAACCGATGTCAACCTACGGAGATAAAATCAGACTTACCGTGTTCGGCGAAAGCCACGGCGCGGGAATCGGCTGTGTGCTTGAAAACGTAACGTCGGGCTTTGAAATTGATACGGACAAAATCCTCCTACAGATGGCGAGGCGCGCCCCGGGTAAAGACAAAACCGCCACACCCAGGCTCGAAAAGGATTTCCCGATTATCAAGTCGGGTATCCTTGACGGCGTCACGACAGGCGCTCCGATAGCCTGTTTTATTGAGAACACAAACACCAGAAGCGGCGACTACTCAAACATTCTCGACAAACCGCGTCCGGGACACGCGGACTACACCGCTTATGTGAAATACAACGGCAAAAACGATATACGCGGCGGCGGTCATTTCAGCGGCAGGCTTACTGCTCCGATAGTTTTCGCGGGCGCTGTTGTCCGTCAGATACTTGAACAGAAGGGTATTAAAATTGCCGCTCATATCGCTTCAATCGGAAACGTTGAGGACGAGCGCTTTAATCCCGTAAATGTCCCCGACGAGCTTATCGAAAAGCTCAGTTCCGAGAGCTTCGCGCTTATTGACGAAACCAAAGAGGACGCAATGCGCGGTGAGGTCGAAAAGGCAAGACTTGACCTCGACAGTATCGGCGGAACGGTTGAGTGCGTAATTAAGGGAATGCCTGTCGGCGTCGGCGGTCCGCTGTTCGATGGAATCGAGGGGAGAATCAGCTCGGCTGTTTTCGGTATTCCCGCAGTTAAGGGCATAGAGTTCGGCGCGGGTTTTGAGAGCTCAAAGCTCAGAGGAAGCGAAAACAACGACAGCTTTGCTTTTGAAAACGGCAAGGTTATAACAACCACAAACAACTGCGGCGGTATCCTCGGCGGAATATCCGACGGTATGCCGATTGTGTTCCGCGCGGCGTTCAAACCCACTCCGTCAATCGCCAGGGAACAGAACACCGTTAACCTCGGCAGCGGAGAAAACACAACCCTCAGCGTCAAGGGAAGACACGACCCGTGCATCGTCCCGAGAGCTGTCAGCGTAGTTGAAGCTGCGGCGGCTCTGGCTGTTTTTGATATGGTGATATAATGAGAGATTTAAACGAAATAAGACAAGAAATAAACGAAATAGACGAACAGCTCGTAAAGCTTTTTGTGCGCCGTATGAAATGCGCCAGGGACGTAGGCGAGTACAAAAAGGCCAACGGTATTCCCGTTCTGAATGAGGACAGAGAAAAGGAAATCCTCGACCGAGTATTCGTCGAGGGCGGCGAATACGGCTCTTATACAAAGCTTCTGTACTCCGACATCATGGAGCTTTCGCGCGCGCTTCAGCACAATATGATAGGCGGCGGAAAGGAGCTCCGCAACCTTATCTCAGTTGCTGAGAGCGATATGCCCGACAACGTCCGCGTGGCGTTTCAGGGTATCAACGGCGCCAACGGTCACGAAGCGGCGTTAAAGCTGTTTCCCAATGGCGAAACCGTTCCCTGCAAGACATTTGAAGACGTTTTTACGGCTGTTGAAAATAACGAGGTCAGCTTCGGCGTTCTGCCTGTTGAGAATTCCACGGCAGGCTCCGTGTCAGCCGTGTACGACCTTATCCTAAAGCACCGCTTTTATATTGTCGGCGCGCTAGATATGAAGATTGATTACTGCCTGTGCGGTCTTAAACAATCCGAATTCAGCGACATCGAAATGGTCCGGACGCACCCTCAGTCGATTTCACAGTGCGAAAACTATCTCGCGAAAAACAGCTTTGAGGCAATTCCCTGCGCCAACACGGCTGTCGCGGCTCGTGACGTAGCTCGCGAAAAGCGACTCAATGTTGCCGCAATCTGTTCCTACAAGGCGTGTGAGGAGTACGGACTTAAGATACTCGACAATCATATCCAGGACAACAGCCACAACACAACACGTTTTATCGTGATTTCAAAAAAGCTCTATATTCCCGATAACGCCGACAAAATCAGCCTGTGCTTCAGCCTTCCCCATGTATCGGGCTCGCTGTACAGCGTGCTGTGCAGATTCAATTCGCTCGGCTTCAATCTCACCAAAATCGAGAGCCGTCCGATTGAGGGCAAGGGTTTTGAGTACCTGTTCTATCTCGACTTTACGGGCAACGTCCGCAGCGAGGACGCTGTAGGGCTTATCTGCCGTATGTCCGACGAGATGCCGGGTTTTTCGTTCCTCGGCAACTACAGCGAAATGTGAGGCGGCTATGAAGGAAAGAGATTATTTGTGGGACAATATTAAAGCTCTGCTGATATTCTTTGTTGTAGCGGGACACGTTCTCGAGATGAATCCGCTCCATACCGACCTTGCAATGAACATTGACAGCTTTATCTACTCGTTCCATATGCCCGCGTTCGTGTTCGCTTCGGGTTATTTTTCAAAGCGTATTTGCACCGACGGCAGACTGAGAGCCGAAAAGGCGATCACAGTTATGGCGTACTATGTAATTTTCCAGGCGCTGTTTATGCTGATAAGGCTGATTTTCGGAATTATGAGCGAGGGAATGTCCCTGTTCAGCCCGTGTACGGGTTTGTGGTATCTGCTCGCGCTGTTTGCTTATTATCTGCTTACACCGATAGCCGAAAAGCTTCCGCCGTGGTTTATGATATCACTGTCGGTTGTGCTGGCTCTGCTGATTGGCAACGACACGGCGGCGACTAACTACCTCGCGGTTATGAGGACATTCACATTCGCTCCATTCTTCTTCGCGGGCTACTACATAAGCGGAAACGTGATAAAAAAAGCGAGAGCGCTCAAGCTCTGTGCGCGCCTGCCCATAGGTATTCTGTGCGGCGCGGCGTCAGTATGCAGCTGGCTGTATACGCCGATGTTCCCGTGGAACAAGCTGTTCTTCGGCAAGATTAACTATCAGGAGCTCAGAATCGATATGTGGCTCGGAGCTTTGATGAGGCTCTGGGTTTACGCGATAGCCGCTCTGATGATAATCTGCCTTATTATGATAATGCCGTCTAAAAAGTCAATCGTCTCAAAGGTCGGACAGAACTCGCTGCAGGTCTACATCTTCCATATGCTGCTCGTAATCCTGCTGTTTGTGTCGGGCTGGGCGAATATCGACATTACCGATGACTTTATCTTCCTTCTGAGTATGCTCGGCGCCGCGGCAGTTACGGCAGTTTTGTCGCTGTGGTTCTTCGGCTATCCGTTCAAATGGATACAAACAGGCGTCAACAAGCTATGCTCGTTGCGAAAATCAAATAACTGAAATCGGGAGACTTTCGGTCTCCCTTTTTTGCTTGTGTGTCGGGCACGACACTAATCTTGCTGGTGAAAGTCCAGTCACGGGTATTTACCGCCAAGTGTAGTGAACCGCAAGCCGTTTGTGGTAACGCAAACGGGGGAGGAAGCGGAGTAGCAAACCTTTTGAGCC
>JAILPC010000137.1 GCA_024690465.1 Ruminococcus sp. | reverse complement strand
CATAAAAAAATGTTATAAACACGAAGTGGAAAGTTGAGAAAAATGTGGAAAATTATTCCGTGCTGCAGTTTTTTATAATATCCTCAACTATTGATTTGAGTTTTGAATCCTGCTTCATTTTTTTATTGGTTGTATCTATAGCGTATTTTACTGTTGAATGATCTCTTCCTCCGAATTCTTTACCTATACTTTCCTGGGTAAGATTGGTCAGTTCATTGACGATATAGATAGCGACCTGTCTGGGCTTGCTTATATAAGCGCTTCTGTTATTTGAGCTTCTCAGTTCTTCGGCGTTTACGTTATATGTTCTCGCAACTTCTTCAATTATTTTTTCTACCGTCACCTCGGGCGGAGTGTCATTATTAAGAATATCCGCGATTATGTTCTGAACGGATTTGATTGAAGGTCTTTCTCCGTCAAGATTATTTTTGGCTTTAATTTTTTTGACGGTTCCCTCAAGCTGGCGGATATTGCTTTTGACATTTGTAGCTATATATTCACAGACGTCATTCGAAATTTCTATATCCATAATGTCGGCTTTTCTTTTTATTATTGCAATCCTTGTTTCGAGATCGGGCGGCTGAATATCGGCGATTAATCCCATCTCAAATCTGCTTCTCAGTCTGTCGTCAAGAGTTTTTATTTCCTTGGGCGGTCTGTCGGATGTCAGAATTATCTGTTTCTGGTCCTGATAAAGAGTTTCGAAGGTGTGAAAGAATTCCTGTTGTGTGCTTTCTTTTCCTCCGATGAACTGAACGTCGTCTACGAGCAGCACATCGTTATATCTGTACTTTTGTCTGAATTCAGACATTGAAACCTTGTGAAGTGACTCTATAAGATCGTTGGTAAAATCCTCACCCTTGACATAACAAATTGTCTTTGAAGGGTCGTTCTTTCTGATTTCGTTGCTGATAGCAAAAAGCAGATGTGTTTTTCCGAGTCCCGAGTTACCGTAGAGAAAAAGAGGATTATAAGCCTTTGAAGGATTCTGAGCGACCGCAAGACAAGCGGCGTGCGCAAATTTATTTGAGTTGCCTACAATAAAAGTATCGAATGTATATTCATACTCATCATTTGACGCTGTCTCGGGAACGGCTGTTTCTTTTGTGTCGGTTTCTTCGGGAATCTTGAATGATATTTTTATGTCAGTATCAAATACGGCTTTGAACGCGTCGCTGATAAGAACCATATAACAGCGTTCCAGAGTTTTTCTGTGAAAGTCGTTAGGAACAAGAAGGCAGGCCTCCTGTTTGTCAAAATCCATTCCGATAGGTTCTATTTTACTGATCCATGTATTATAAGCGACGTCGGTAATATTCTTTCTGCAATATTCACATATTACTTTCCATGCATCATCAAAACGGTCCATATATTAAATTTCCTTTCATAAATTTTATGGTCGCGAAGTTTTCCACAATACTACGTTTATTATATCAAAATTGTTAATAAAATGCAATTAAATTTTTGTAATATATAAGTATATTAATAACATTTATATTACAAAAAAAACAGCAATCTCAAAAATAGTAAAATTTTAAACAAAATAGTGTGTATAAAAAGGCATAAACACTATATATTGTGTATTATTTTTAAAAATATTTTTTATTAAATAAAATTATTAAATTTGGTTGACGAAAACGTATTTTTGTACTATAATGCTATATTGCAAGTATAATGCAAGGTTATGTGTCCGAAAGGAGGTAAACATATTATGAAAAGAACATACCAGCCCAAGAAACTTCACAGAAAAAAGGAACATGGTTTCAGAAAAAGAATGTCAACAGCTAACGGAAGAAAAGTTCTCGCAAGAAGAAGAGCAAAAGGTAGAAAAAAGTTGTCATATTAATTAAGGCCACTTTTTTATGTGGTCTTTATTACTTTATGGGAAAAAGTCCCATAAGGTCAGGTGGTTATAATGAGTGATATTTTCACTTTAAAAGAAAACAGGGATTTTCACAGACTATACAAAAAAGGCAAGAGCTTTGTTAATCCCGTACTTGTGACCTATATTTTAAAAAATAATTCCGATAACCTTCAATACGGTATAACCACCGGCAAAAAAATAGGAAACGCTGTAAAGCGTAGCCGTGCTCGCAGAGTAATAAGAGCGGCATTCAGACAATGCTCTCCCGAGCTGAAAAGCGGATATGATATTGTTTTTGTTGCGAGAGGAAAAACACCTTTCGTAAAAAGTACACAGATAAAAAATGTGATGGAATATCAGTTTAAGAAAGCTCAGATTTTTAGGGATAAAGAATGAAAAAATTATTCATCCGTTTCATCAGATTTTATCAGAAACACATCTCTGCGAATACATCATCAAAATGCAAGTATTACCCTACCTGTTCAAATTACGCGGTAGAGGCTTTGGAAATCCACGGCTTTTTTAAAGGAACGCTGCTTGCGATATGGCGCGTTCTGAGATGTAATCCTTTCTCCAGGGGAGGATTTGATCCTGTCCCGGAAAAGAAAAAAAAGAGAGGGAACTCTTAAATGCAAATATTCGGTTTTTTCGGAAGTATCCTCGGATACTTACTCTGGGCTCTTTTTTACGTATTTAAGAACTTCGGAGTTTCGATTATTTTCTTTACGATTATAATCAGATTTATTATCTTTCCTTTTTCTATCAAACAGCAGAAAAGTATGGCTAACACTGCCAGACTTCAGAAAAAACAAAAGGAAATAAGAGAAAAATACGCCAACAATCGTCAAAAAGCAAATGAAGAAATGCAGAAGCTGTACCAAAAGGAAGGCGTAAGCCCGACAGGAGGCTGTCTTACAAGTATAGTTCCTATGCTTATTATGCTCGGAATCTTCTACAGCGTTGCATATCCTCTTACAAACACACTCCATATCAACGGAGACGTAGTATCAAACGCCACAAACTTTATCAACGCTTTACCGGGACATACTGTCTCGGCCGGCGGAATGGCTGCTTATGATCAGATCGCTCTTGTTAAGATTTTAGCTGACTCCAAGTCCCTTGTAGGACTTCTCTTCTCGGGCAACGATATTGCCAATATCGAAATGTTTATCAACGGCTTTAATTTTGCGGGCTTTAATCTCCTTGAAACGCCCTCGGCTTACGGCTTTGTTTCATTCTATATTTTGATTCCCATACTCTGTTTCGTATCTTCTGTTGGAGCTCAGCTTGTTACAATGAAGATTAATAAAACAGGTCAGGGTCAGCAGGGCTGTATGAAAGTAATGATGATTGGTTTGCCGTTATTCTCGGCATACATTTCATTCAATGTACCTGCGGCGGTTGGTTTCTATTGGATTTGTTCGTCGGTGTTCAGTCTGATTCAAGCAATTATTATGGGCAAATTCTTTGGTCCAAATATGATGATTGCCAGAAACGAAGCACAGCACGTTGCTTTGCTTGAACAGCAGGAAGCACAGGTTCAGTATTCATACGCTCCGGCATATGGTGACAGTAAGAAAAATAAAAAATAATATAGAGGTTTATTATGATTAAAGAAGTTATTGGCACAGGAGATACTCCTGAATCAGCGTTGATCGACGCTAAGAACCAACTCGGACTGACAGAAACAGACGAGGTTGACTTCGAAGTTATTCAGATGCCCGAAAAGAAAGTTTTGGGACTCTTCGGAGGCAAACCGGCAAAGGTTAAAATTACAATTAAAGGCAGCCCTGCTGACGTAGCGGAAGACTTTTTAAGGAGCGTTATCGCGGCTATGGGACTCTCGGAGCTCACAGTTGATGTTGAGAAGACAGATTCAAGCGCTGTTTTTGATATTGAAGGAGAAGAAGTCGGTTTTATTATCGGCAGAAGAGGCGAAACTCTGGACGCTCTCCAGTATCTCACAAGCTTAGTTGCCAACCATGTTGACAACAGCTATTTCAAGATTACAGTCAACACAGGCAACTACCGTGAAAAGAGAGAAAATACTCTCGAAATTCTCGGCCGCAAGCTCGCTTACAAAGCAGTTAAAACAGGCAAGAAAACTTCTCTTGAGCCAATGAATCCTTTTGAAAGAAGGATTATACATACATCGGTACAGAAGGTCAGAGGAGCAACATCGTGGAGCGAGGGCGAAGGAACCGCTCGTCATGTTGTAATCGGTCCCGACCCCAAAGAGAGAAGAAACAGAGGCTACGGCAACAAGAGAGGCTCACAGCGTCCAACACCGCGTCCCGCGGCAAACCCTGATCGCAAACCGCTTGATGAAAGCAACGGAGCAGGCCTTTACGGAAGAATAGACTAATTTAAGAGCCGCCGCATATCGCGGCGGCTTAGTTGTAAGTAAAAAGTGGTAAGTGATAAGTATTATGTAAAATGTCTATACTTTTCTTACCATTTTTTGTTTATAACTAAGTTACAACTATTGTCAAAAGGATACTATATGAATAATAAAACAATTGCCGCTATCTCCACGGCACAGGGAGAAGGCGGAATCGGAATAATCAGAATCAGCGGCGAAAACGCTGTGTGGATAGCCGACAAAGTTTTCAAATCGGTTAACGACAAAAAACTAGCCGAGATGAAGGGCTACAGCGCAGCGTTCGGTCATATTGTCAAAGACGGCGAAATTGTGGACGAATGTGTCGCTACTGTTTTCAGATCGCCCAAAAGCTATACGGGAGAGGACGTCGTTGAGCTTTCCTGTCACGGCGGACTTTTTATAACGCGCGAGGTTCTGCGAATAGTTCTTGATGAGGGAGCTGTTCCCGCCGAAGCGGGAGAGTTTACAAAAAGGGCTTTTCTCAACGGCAAAATCGATTTGACCGAAGCTGAGGCGGTAATAGATATAATTTCAGCTAAAAGCAAAACTGCAGCCAGAGCGGCTCTCTGTGCAAGAGAAGGTGCTCTCTGGAATAAGATAACAACAATTAAAAGCAAGCTTATAACAACCGCGGCGCATCTCAGCGCGTGGGCGGATTATCCCGAAGAGGATATAGAGGAAGTAACAATCGACAAATTGAGCAAAACGTTTTTTGAAGCAAAAGCTGAGCTTAATAAGCTGCTTGATACTTATGACAAAGGACAAACGGTCAAGGAAGGTATTGATACGGTAATCGCAGGCAAGCCAAACGCGGGCAAAAGCACGCTGATGAATCTTTTGTCGGGACATAACCGCAGTATCGTCACCGAAATCCCCGGAACAACACGAGATATTATTGAAGAAACCGTATTGGTCGGTGATGTTATTCTTCGACTCAGCGATACGGCAGGTATCAGAGATACAGAAGACACAGTCGAAAAAATCGGCGTTGATTTAGCAAAACAGAGGCTCTCAAACTGCGGACTTGTGCTTGCTGTGTTTGATTCAAGCGAGACGCTCGACCAAAACGACATGGATTTAATAGATAGCGTCAAGGACGCGGAAACTATAGCCGTAATCAATAAGGACGATCTGGAATCCGAAATTGACGAGAATATTATCAAATCAAAAATAAACAGAGTTGTTAAAATTTCCGCAAAAACAGGCGAAGGTTATGAACAACTCGAAAAGATGATTACAGATATCGCGGGAACGGACAGCTTTAATCCGAGCGAAGGTATTCTTTCTAACGAAAGACAGAGACAAGCTGTGCTCGGTGCGAGAGATTCACTCAACGACGCTATAGACGCGCTCAATATAGGGATGACTTTTGACGCGATAGAAGTCGCTCTGGAAGATACAATCGCAAGCATACTTGAACTCACAGGAGAAAGAGTAAGCGAGGTTGTTGTTGACAATGTGTTCCATAACTTCTGCGTCGGTAAATAATGTTTCACGTGAAACAAAAGCCCCCGATTAACAACAAAAAGGACAGAAAATTATGAATTACACAGCGGGAAAATTTGATATTGCTGTAATAGGCGCGGGACACGCGGGCATTGAAGCGGCGCTTGCCGCGGCAAGGCTCGGGTGCAAAACCGTGGTGTTCACTATAAATATGGACGCTGTGGGCAATTGCCCCTGCAATCCGTCTATAGGCGGAACGGCAAAGGGACACCTTGTGCGTGAGATCGACGCTCTTGGCGGAGAAATGGGAAAAACCGCCGATGAGTGCTTTTTGCAGAGCCGTATGCTCAACCGCGGAAAAGGACCTGCGGTGCACTCGCTGCGAGCTCAGATAGACCGCAGAAAATACTCCGAAGTGATGAAGCATAAACTCGAACTGCAGGTGAACCTGGAGCTTCATCAGGCGGAGATTACAGATATTAAGAAGAACGAAAACGGCTACACAGTAACAACGCGTATGCTCGGGGAGTATGAGGTAAAAGCAGTTATTGTAGCCACAGGCACATATTTAGGCGGAAGAATTTTTGTCGGCGAAGTCAGCTACGAGAGCGGACCCGACGGAATATTCCCAGCGGGTTTCCTTGGTCAAAGCTTAAAGGAATTAGGTTTGCCGCTCCGCAGATTCAAGACAGGCACACCCGCGAGAGTGCTTAGAAGCAGCATAGACTTTTCCGAGCTCGAGGAACAGCTCGGCGATGAACCGCCGATTCCGTTCTCTTATGATACGGAAGACTTGGGCGAAAACAAGGTAAAGTGTCACATCAGCTGGACAAACGAGCACACAAAGGAAATAATCCTTAATAATATCCACCGCTCACCTTTATACGGCGGAAAAATCGAAGGAGTTGGACCTCGCTATTGCCCGAGCCTTGAGGATAAAATCGTGCGTTTTTCCGAGAAGAAGCGTCACCAGCTTTTCATTGAGCCGTGCGGACTTGATACGGAGGAAATGTACCTTCAGGGTATGAGTTCCTCTCTGCCCGAGGAAGTACAGGTTAAGTTCTACCACACGATAAAAGGTCTTGAAAACTGCGTCATTATGCGTCCCGCCTATGCTATCGAATACGACTGCGTTGACCCGGCCGAAATGAAAGCTACGCTTGAGTTCAAACGTTTTGAGGGCTTGTACGGCGCGGGACAGTTCAACGGCAGCTCAGGTTATGAGGAAGCGGCGGCTCAGGGATTAATCGCGGGAATTAACGCCGCGCTCAAAATTCAAGGCAAGGACGACCTTGTCCTCGACCGATCCACATCATATATCGGAACGCTCATTGACGACCTTGTCACAAAGGGAGCGAATGAACCCTACAGAATGATGACATCGCGCAGCGAATACCGCCTTGTTCTCAGGCAGGACAACGCGGATATGCGCTTAACGCCTATAGGATATAAAATAGGATTGATTTCAGAAAAGCGCTGGGAGAAGTTTAACTGCAAACAAAAGCTCAAAGCAGAGGAAATCAAACGCATTTCAAAGGTGGTTATTCCGCCGTCAGACAAAATCAACGAGATACTTGTTTCACGTGAAACATCGCCACTCAGCACAGGCGCAAAGCTCATTGATTTGCTGCGCAGACCGCAGCTAAGCTATAAAGACTTGGAACCGATAGACACTACCCGTCCCGACCTTGACGGAAATATTTTTGAACAGGTTGAAATCGAGGTAAAATACGCGGGATATATTGAAAAACAGCTCAAACAGGTTGAGCAGATGCAAAGGCTCGAGAACAAAAAGCTTCCCGAATCCACCGACTACTCGGAAATCAAAGGTCTGAGGCTCGAAGCGCAGGAAAAGCTCAACAAGATAAAGCCGCTCAACATCGGACAGGCTTCCCGTATTTCGGGAGTATCGCCCGCGGACATCAATGTGCTGTTAATCTGGCTTACACAGAGGAAAAGATGAAAGAATTATTAAAGAAAGAATCCGCCGAAATCGGCGTTGAACTTACCGATTTTCAGTGCGCGCAATTCGAAAAGTACTATGAGCTTCTCATAGAATGGAATAAAAAAATAAACCTCACGCGCATTACCGAGCCCAAGGAGGTTGTTATAAAGCATTTTGTCGACAGCCTTACCCTGCTGGAATATTGCAGTATTCCCGAGGGAGCAAAGGTTATTGACATCGGCACAGGCGCAGGTTTCCCCGGAATTCCGCTCAAAATTGTCCGCCCCGACATAAAGCTGACTTTGCTCGACAGCCTTAACAAAAGGCTGAACTTCTTGAACAAAGTCTGCGAAGAACTCGGCATAAACGCGGAACTTTTACACGCGAGAGCCGAGGACAGCGCAAGAGACACGGATTATCGGGAGAATTTCGACATATCAGTGTCAAGAGCCGTCGCAAGACTAAATACATTATCGGAGTATTGCCTGCCTTATGTAACAGTCGGCGGCTCATTTATCGCAATGAAAGGTCCCGAACTTAACGACGAGCTCAACGAAGCAAAAACAGCAATTAAAGCTCTCGGCGGAGAACTCAAACAGATGAGTGAATTTGAGCTGAAAGCTTCGGGCAGAACAATTGTTGAAATAAAAAAAGCCAAACCCACACCGAAAATCTATCCGCGTCACTCGTCAAAAATAAAAACAAAACCGTTATAAAAAGGACTGCTGCGGCAGTCCTTTACTTTTTTCTACAAAACTTTGCAAAACAAATTATTTTATTTGCCTACGCTTCGACAAAATATGCCTGTCCAACGTGATAAGATATAGTCACAGCTGAGGGGACGGAGGCGAAAGATTGAACTACATAGCTAAAAGCGAAAACAGAATTGTTGAAATACCTACAATCAAAATTCGTCCCAACAAAACTCAACCGAGAAAGATTTTCGACGACGAACAGCTCCGCGATTTAGCCAACTCCATTGCCGAAAACGGCATTTTACAGCCGTTGACCGTAAGGAGAGTATCTCAGAACGAATACGAAATAATTGCAGGAGAAAGACGGCTCAGAGCGTCGGTAATAGCAGGGTTCTCAAAGGTCCCGTGCATTATCGTCAAGTGTAACGACCGCGAGTCTGCTATGCTTGCCCTTGTTGAAAATCTTCAGCGCTGTGACCTAGGTATTTTCGAGGAAGCGCGCGGAATATCGCGTCTGATCCGACGCTACGGAATTACCCAGGAGCAAGCAGCGAAGAAGCTCGGGAAAAGCCAGAGCACAATTGCGAACAAGCTGCGCTTGCTCAATCTCACGTTTGACGAACAGGATTGGATTGTCCAGGCAGGGCTGTCCGAGCGTCACGCCAGAGCCCTGCTGAGGATATTTGACGTAGAACTGCGTCGAGAAGCGCTGTCAAAAATCATTACTCAGAACCTCAACGTGGCACAGTCCGAGGAATTGATAAATAAATTGCTCTATGATTCCTCGATTCCCGACGAAAACAAAAAAGGTTCGCACAAGATAGTAATACGCGACGTGAGGATCTTTATCAACACCATTAACAAAGCTGTCAGCACAATGCAACAGGCAGGAATTGACGCAGTCTGCAAACACAAGGACAGCGGAGATTATATTGAATATACAGTAAAGATTCCAAAAAAACAGACGGAAAAATCCGCATAAAGGATACAAACCCTATATCCCGTATCCTAAACCCTAAAACGCTTTCCACGTGGATGCTCTGCATCCATCCACTCATACCCATTTCCTTATCTAAACCCCTTGCCAAAGCCGTACGGTTATGCCGTGCGGTTTTTGGCATATATAAAAGAAAACCGTCCGCATAAAACGGACGGTATGTATCTTTTTATTCTCCGAACAGCTTCTTGAGGCGTTCGCGGAAGGTTTTCTGTTTTTGATAGTTCTTATCACCAAGCATAGAGTCAAGGTTCTTGACCGCGTCTTTCTGTTTCTGACTAAGGCTTCTCGGGATTTCTATGTTTATCTTAACATACTGGTCGCCTCTGCCTCTGCCGTGGAGATGAGGAATACCTTTGCCCTTGAGCTTGAAAACATCGCCTTGCTGTGTACCCTCGTGTACCGAGTAGCTTACTTTTCCGTCGAGCGTGGGAACAACAACCTCCGCGCCGAGCATAGCCTGCGCAATCGAGATAGGCATCTCGCACCATACGTCATCACCTCTGCGCTCAAAAATAGTATGAGGTTTAACGCGGATATATACGTGCAAATCACCTGCGGGACCGCCGTTGATGCCGCTGTTGCCGTGTCCGCTGATGTTGAGCACCTGGTCGTTGTCGATTCCTGCGGGAATTGTGACCTCAACCTTCTTATTTACGCGTTTTCTGCCGTTGCCGTTACAGGCGCGGCACGGAGTGTCCACGATTTTCCCTTTTCCTCGGCAGGCGTCACAGGAACGCTGTGTCTGAACAACGCCAAACGGTGAACGCTGGCTTACGGTTACTCTGCCCGTACCTCCGCAGGCGGAGCAGGTTTTTGCCTGTGTGCCTTTCTGAGCGCCTGTGCCGTGACATTCATCACAAGTAACCACATTATTATAGGAAATAGTTTTTTTACAGCCCTTTGCCGCTTCTTCAAAGGTAATTGTGACCTGAGCCTCAACGTCATTGCCTCTGCGCGGAGCGTTGGGGTTCTGACGTCTGCCTCCAAAACCGCCGAAAAAGCTGTTGAAAATGTCTCCGAGGTCAATATCCTGGCCGAACGGACTGCCGCCGCCCGCGCCGTAATTGGGGTCTACACCCGCATGACCGAACTGATCGTAGCGCGCGCGCTTTTCGTTATCAGACAGCACCTCGTACGCTTCGTTGACTTCCTTGAACTTCTCCTCGGCTACCTTATCACCCGGATGAAGGTCGGGGTGGTACTTCTTTGCGGCTGTTCTGTATGCTTTTTTTATTTCATCCTCCGAGGCACCCTTCTGGATTCCCAACACCTCGTAATAATCTCTTTTATCTGCCATAATTACTCCTTGTCAGTTAATAGTTAACAGTTAATAACCTTACATTGTTAATTGTTAACTGTTAATTGAACTTAACGCCCGAAGGAGGTGCGGGTTTCCCCGCACCACCTTAAAAGCAGTTTATAATTATTTATTGTCGTCAACATCTGTAAAGTCTGCGTCATATACGTTGCCGTCGTTACCCTGAGGAGCGCCCTGGTTGGGAGCCGCGCCGCCCATATCGGGACCGGGCTGTCCGGGCTGTCCCTGAGGAGCCGCCTGCTGATAGAGCTTTGAGCTTACCTCATAGAGGTTCTTCTGTAAGTCTTCC
Organism: Ruminococcus sp.; assembly: GCA_024690465.1. GTDB lineage: Bacteria > Bacillota > Clostridia > Oscillospirales > Acutalibacteraceae > Ruminococcoides. The sequence goes on along the minus strand of JAILPC010000137.1, from coordinate 17,092 downwards.
TTAGCAGCGTCCATCATGGGCTTGTCGTTCTTTGCGATAGCGTCCTTGAGTGCCGCAATTTTTGTGTTGAGGCTGTCTTTGTCAGCCTGGTCAATCTTGTCGCCGCTTTCGTTAACGAGTTTTTCAGCCTGATAAACCATGTTCTCAGCCTCGTTCTTGGCGTCAACTTCTTCTCTGCGCTTCTTGTCCTCAGCCGCGAACTGCTCAGCTTCCTTAACAGCCTTGTCGATATCATCCTTGCTCATATTGGTTGAGGAGGAGATTGTAATAGCCTGCTCTCTGCCTGTGCCGAGATCCTTAGCAGATACGTTAACGATACCGTTAGCGTCAATGTCGAATGTTACCTCAATCTGAGGAACGCCGCGCATAGCGGGAGCGATGCCTGTGAGAGCGAACAGACCGAGCTGTTTGTTGTCTCTCGCGAACTCACGCTCACCCTGAAGAACGTTGATTTCAACCTGTGTCTGATTGTCAGCCGCGGTTGAGAAAATCTGGCTCTTCTTTGTCGGGATAGTAGTGTTTCTGTCGATAATCTTTGTCATTACGCCGCCCATTGTCTCAACGCCGAGAGAAAGCGGAGTAACGTCGAGGAGCAGAAGACCGTCAACCTCGCCGCCGAGAACGCCTGCCTGGATAGCAGCGCCGATAGCAACACATTCGTCGGGGTTAATGCCCTTGAACGGTTCTTTGCCGATTAACTTTTTAACAGCGTCCTGTACAGCGGGAATTCTTGAAGAACCGCCAACCATAAGAACCTTGTCAATTTCGGAAATCTGTAAGCCCGAGTCAGCCAGAGCCGTGCGTACGGGGCCCATTGTAGCTTCAACGAGGTCTGCTGTGAGCTCGTCAAATTTAGCTCTTGTGAGCGTGAGATCAAGATGCTTGGGGCCTGTTGCGTCAGCTGTAATGAACGGAAGATTAATCTGTGTCTGTGTAACACCCGAGAGCTCAATCTTAGCTTTTTCGGCAGCATCCTTGAGTCTCTGCATAGCCATCTTGTCGCCTGAAAGGTCAACGCCGTCGGATGACTTGAACTGAGCAACCATCCAGTCGATGATTCTCTTATCAAAGTCGTCGCCGCCGAGACGGTTGTTACCTGCTGTAGCGTGAACTTCCTGAACACCGTCGCCCATTTCAATGATACTTACGTCAAAAGTACCGCCGCCGAGGTCATAAACCATGACCTTCTGGTCAGCTTCCTTGTCTACGCCGTATGAAAGGGCCGCGGCTGTGGGCTCGTTAATGATTCTCTTAACGTCGAGGCCCGCGATTTTACCCGCGTCCTTGGTAGCCTGACGCTGAGCGTCTGTAAAGTAAGCGGGAACAGTGATAACAGCCTGTGTTACCTTCTCACCGAGATAAGCTTCGGCGTCAGCCTTGAGCTTCTGAAGAATCATTGCGGAAATCTCCTGAGGAGTATAGTTCTTTCCGTCGATGTTTACCTTGTAGTTTGAACCCATTTCTCTCTTGATAGAAGAGATAGTTTTATCGGGGTTTGTGATAGCCTGGCGCTTAGCAACCTGACCTACCATTCTCTCGCCGTCCTTTGAAAAAGCGACAACAGAAGGAGTAGTTCTTGCGCCTTCGGCGTTAGCGATAACGACGGGCTCACCGCCTTCGATAACTGCTACACATGAATTTGTTGTACCTAAGTCAATACCAATTGTTTTTGCCATAATAATTACCTCCGTATTATATGTTTAAATTTATTTTTTGTTATTTAATCAGTCACAATTCGCGACCTGAACCATTGCGTGGCGGATAATTTTATCGCCTAATTTGTAGCCTTTCTGAAAGACTGCCGAGATTTTGTTTTCTTCAAAATCCTCGCTTTCGATTTTTGCTACAGCGTTGTGGATATTGGGGTCGAAATCGTCGCCGACTTCGCAGAATTCCTCAACCTTGAGCTTTTCGAGTGACGCGGCTAACTGTGAGCTTACAAGCTCAAAGCCTTTTTTGAATTCATCGGGAGCGTCCTTCATGCTCTGTTGAGCCATTGTCAGACTGTCCGCTACGGGAAGAAGTTGTTCAACCGCCTTTGCGGTAGCGTCGTCATAAATACCGAGTTTTTCGTTTGAAGTGCGCTTGCGGTAGTTTTCGTACTCCGCCGCCAGTCTGAGGCGTTTGTCTTTTTCTTCTGCCAGAGCTTTTTCGAGCTCTTCAATTTTTGCGGAAGCTTTGTCTTTCTTCTTTTTCTTTTCTGAGGTTTTTGCTTCCTTTTCGGATTTTTTCTCTTCTTCGAGGACTTCCTCGGTTGCTTCGGTGTTCTTTTCTTTCTTTTCTTCGCTCATAATACCATCCTTTCTATTGTCGGACACTGAGCAGTTCATCTATGAGGCTGCCTGTGTACTCCGCGATGCACTCGAGTATCGCGACCGCTTTCGGATAATCAAAGCGGGTTGAACCGATAACGGCCATTAGTCCCGCGGGATGATTGTCAATTTCATATCTTGTGGCGACAACCGCGCTGTGTCTCAGCAGAACATGAGAGTTTTCTTTGCCTATATAAATAGTTGTACCTTCGGGAATACCGCTTAAAAGCTTATCCCGACTGTCGCTGTCACTTAAAAACTCCAAAACGCCTCTCGCCGAAATCAAATCAAAATCGTTCTGATACAGCAGCTTGGTAGAACCGCTGGTGTACACATTGGTGCCCAGAGATTCCTTACAGGCGTCCATAACAGCCGTGAGCATATCAGGCATCAACAGTCCCAGCTCGCCGAAAGAAGCGGCGAAAGTCTGAACAAACGGACGATTTACAGCCGATAACGGCTGGCCAGCCAGGCTCTCGTTGAGAGCTCTGTCAAAAACGTTGAGCATCTCGGGAGTGATGTCAAAATCGCATCTGAACAATCTGCTCTTGACCATACCCGACGAGGTTATCAGCACAAGCATCGAAGTGTGTCTGCCTGTCTGAACAAACTTAATGCGGTGAACTCTCGTGTTGTCTCCCGTGGGAGTTGTTGAGAGCGCCGCTGTTCCGATTAACTCGGACGCGATAGCCCCTGCGGTTTTGATGATATGCTCAGGAGCGTCGCTTGAACTCAGCAGGCGGTTTTCGATATACCGTTTTACCCTGTCGTCAAGCTTTATCGGCTCCATAAGGTTGTCTACATAGTATCTGTAACCGTACTCTGTCGGGATACGTCCCGCGGAAGTATGCGGCTGTTTCAGAAAACCTTTTACGGTTAAATCGGCAAGCTCGTTTCGTATTGTAGCCGAGCTTACGTCAAGACCTTCGGTGTTCTGAAGAGATTTTGAACCGATAGGCTCGCCTGTGGCGATATAGTGTTCTATTACAGCGGCGAGAATCTTTTGCTTTCTCAAAGCGAGCTTCATAATAATCGCCTCTATTCTGTCGCGTTAGCACTCTAGGTGTGCGAGTGCTAATTGCTATGGTTATAGCCTAGCACTAAAGTCAAAAAAAGTCAATACTATTCATAAACATTTTTAAAAAAGTTCACAAAATCACCATTTTATGCGAGTTTTAAGTTATATACAAAAAGGAGGTTTTGTTGACAACAGTGCGCTGTGCTATTATAATTGTATAGAATTCAAGAATTTTGGAGTGACAATATGCAGTTTACAAATATAATTTATCTGGTAATCTGGGCGGTTCTGGCGGCTTACTGTATTTATTCTGCCCGCAAACTCAGTCCCATATTATATGTGCTCGGCGGATTCTTTGTTTTTATGTTCGGCTGGAGGCTCGCGGATACGCTTTTGCCTGTGAGCTTGTTTACAGGCGTATATAACATAATCTTTCGCGCCATTGCCGTTATCTTTCTTGTTGTTATTATTGTTCTGTATATTATGGTAAAACGAAAGTCGAAATAAACACTATATATTGTGGTGTTTAAAGTGTTTTGACACAATTAAAAATTTTTCCCGAAAAATTCAGAAAAAAGCTTGATTTTTAGCTGCAAAAATGGTATTATCATATGTACGTGACTAAGAAAACTATGATATTTATTAATTAAGGAGGTGCGACAATGCCTAATATTAAGTCCGCTAAGAAGCGTGTAAAGGTTATCGCTACAAAGACTGCCAGAAACAAGGAAATTAAATCCGCACTTAAGACTGCTGTTAAAAAGGCATATATCGCTATAGAGAATAACGCAGACAACAAAGCAGAAGCAGTTAACTACGCAGTTAAGAAGATTGACCAGGCTGCGGCTAAGGGTATTCTTCACAAGAACAAAGCTGCCAGAAGCAAGTCTAATCTCGCAAAACGTATGAACGCTTCCGCGTAAAATAATATGTGAACTAAAAGCAGGGTGAAAACTCTGCTTTTTCTTTTATTATATGTTGACTTTTTTATAAAAACTGTTTATTATAATTATGTAGATACTTTACTTAATCATTTAGGAGGTTTGTAATATGGATAAGAAAAGTAAATTCGGCTGGATTATCGGTATAATTGCTTTTGTAGCAGCTGCTACAGCGGCGCTTACCGCGTTCTTTATTGTTAAAGACAAGCAGAAAAAGGACGACGAGGAGCTTATGAACTACCTCGATTGCTCTATTGAATAACATAACAACGTAAGAAGAAAACCCTTCGGTTATTTACGGCCGAAGGGTTGTTTTTTGTTTTGTTGTGTATTAATCTGCTTTTTTAGTTAACAGGAACCTGTGGACCAGAGCCGCGATAGCAGCGCCTACGAGCGGAGCAATGATGAATACATACAGCTGACGCAGAGCCATTCCTCCCTGTAAAACAGCGGGACCAAAGCTTCTTGCGGGGTTTACGGATGTGCCCGTAAACACAATACCGATAAGGTGTACAAATGTCAGGGTAAGACCGATTACAAGACCTGCAACTTTTCCGTTCTCGGTCTTTGATGTAACGCCCAGAACAGCGAGTACAAAGATAAAGGTCAGAACAACCTCTACAATGCCTGCTCCGACAGCGCCAACTCCGAGAGCGCTTACGCCTACACCGTAACCATTGGCGCCGAGGCTTTCGTTACTGCCGAATACGAGCCACAAACCTGCCGCGCCTGCGGTTGCGCCGAGAAACTGCGCGATGATGTAGCCGAAGAAGTCCTTAACTGACATTTTTCCGCTAATGAACACAGCCAGAGAAACAGCTGGGTTGATGTGACAGCCCGAAACGTTGCCGATTGAGTATGCCATAGCTACAATAGAGAGACCGAACGCGAGAGCAATAGCAATAATTGAGGCTGTTGTCGGAACGGGTACACCGTAACCTGTTGTGAGAGCGTTAATGCCTACAGCAGTGCCGCAGCCTCCCACAACAAGTACACCTGTGCCGATAAACTCGGCGATGTATTTTTTAAAGCTTTCCATAGTTTTCCTCCTTTATGGATATATTTCAGGGTTTTACCCTGTTATTTCTTAACTTCGAGTAATTCCTGACCGCCCATATAAGGTCTGAGGGCTTCAGGAATACTTACGGTTCCGTCCGCATTGAGGTTATTCTCCAAAAACGCGATTAACATTCTCGGAGGAGCAACAACGGTGTTGTTGAGGGTGTGCGCAAAATACTTGCCGTCTTTACCCTTTACGCGGATTTTGAGCCTGCGCGCCTGAGCGTCGCCCAGGTTGGAGCAGGAGCCAACCTCAAAATACTTCTTCTGTCTGGGAGACCAGGCTTCAACGTCAATAGAGCGAACCTTTAAGTCAGCAAGGTCGCCCGAACAGCACTCGAGTGTGCGCACGGGAATATCGAGCGAGCGGAAAAGATCTACGGTGTTCTGCCAGAGCTTGTCGAACCACATTTTGCTGTCCTCAGGTTTGCAGACAACTATCATTTCCTGCTTTTCAAACTGATGAATACGATATACACCGCGCTCCTCTATGCCGTGAGCGCCTTTTTCTTTGCGGAAACAGGGAGAATAGCTTGTGAGTGTTTTGGGCAGCTCCTCCTCTTTTACCATTGTGTCAATGAACTTGCCTATCATACTGTGCTCGGAGGTTCCTATTAAATATAGGTCCTCGCCCTCGATTTTATACATCATTGCGTCCATTTCGGCAAAACTCATAACGCCTGTAACAACGCCGCCGCGAATCATAAACGGCGGAACACAGTAGGTAAATCCGCGGTTAATCATAAAGTCACGGGCGTATGCGATAACCGCGCTGTGTACTCGAGCGATATCACCCATAAGATAATAGAAGCCGTTACCCGCTACCTTACGTGCGGACTCGAGGTCGATGCCGTCAAAGCTCTCCATAATATCGGTGTGATAAGGAATCTCATAATCGGGAACAACAGGTTCGCCGAAGCGCTCAACCTCAACGTTTTCGCTGTCGTCCTTACCAATCGGAACAACGTCATCGATGATGTTGGGGATTGTCATCATTATTTCGGTTACCTTTGCGGAAAACTCAGCTTCCTGAGCTTCCAGAGCGGCAAGCTCTTCACCCTGAGCGGTGACCTGAGCCTTTAACTCTTCGGCTTCCTCTCGCTTGCCCTGAGCAAAAAGTCCGCCAATCTGTTTTGACAGCTTGTTGCGGTTTGCGCGCAGAGCGTCAGCCTTACCTTTTGCCTCACGGCTTTTTTTGTCAAGCTCAATTACTTCGTCAACAAGGGGGAGCTTATTGTCCTGAAACTTCTTTTTTATATTTTCCTTAACAACGTCAGGATTTTCTCTTAAAAATTTAATGTCAATCATTTTGATTTCTCCTTATAGTTTTAACAAATTAAGAATATATAGCTCAAAAACAGCGGTAGCGGTAAAGGTGAATAAATTTGCCGCCGCGGCAGACAACAGAAGTCTTAGTTTTTTCTGTGTAAAAGGTCTTAATGATAACCAGATTATCGGTAATTCTATTGCCAGTGTTACAGCAAAACACATAAGGTAGAACAACCAGTAAGCGGGTTTTGTTCCGCTAAGCAGCATTCCGGAATAAAAAAACTGTTTGTTAAAAAACCCGATTAAAAAGCGTAATATCACAAAAGACGCGCCGTTAGCGAGAAAAACCGCAAAGGATACATTTACTATTCGTCTTACTTTTGACAACAGCATTATTATCGCCGCTTCAAAAACAAGCGATGCGCCTACGATAACAGGCAAAACCTTCGTGTAGGAGAAAGTCTGAGGGTCGATATAAAACGAAATTGCGTTAGCAGTTGTCGAAAAGAATGTTGTAAACACGGCGAAAACACAGGCAGTTGGAATCAGAATGTGTTTTTTCATAGCTTATTTTTTGTCTTCCAACTTCTGAGCGAGCGCTTGCAGGTCGTCGTTGGAGTAGAACTCGATTGAAAGAGTTCCGCCCTTTTTGCCTTTAAGCGGTGTTACCTTGACCTTTGTGCCCAGATACTCGCCGAGCGTCTGCTCCACAAGGCTGTAGTATGTCGGCGCCTTAACGGGAGCTTTCTTTGGTTTTTCCTTTTTCTTGTTTTGAGCTATTTTTTCAATTTGTCTTACAGACATATCCGAAAGGGCGATTTCATTTGCAACCCTTATCATTTCGGATTCGTTGTCGAACGAAAGCAAGGCTCGCGCGTGTCCTGAGCTCAGCTTGCCCTGTTCGAGCAAAACCGTTATCTCGTCAGGCAGATTGAGAAGTCTGAGCGAGTTCGCCACAGCGGGACGGGACTTGCCGATTACTTCGGAAACCTGCTCCTGAGTCAGACCGTAGTCGTCCATAAGAGCTCGGTAGCCTTTTGCTTCCTCTATCGGATTGAGGTTTTCGCGCTGAAGATTTTCAATAAGCGCGATTTCCATTGTTTCTTTGTCAGTCAGTTCGCGGATAATAACAGGGATTTCCGAAATTCCTGCAATCTGACACGCGCGGTAGCGTCTTTCTCCCGCGACAATCATATATCCGCCGCCGAGTATGGGACGAACAAGAATCGGCTGAATTAATCCGTGCTGTTTGATACTGTCGGCAAGTGAATTCAGCGCTTCTTCGTCAAATTCGCGGCGAGGCTGGTTTCGGTTGGGTTCAAGTTCCGATATATTGAGAGTTACGGTCGATTCGCCGTTTTCGGTTTCATTCTCAATAAAAATCGCGCCTAAGCCTTTGCCGAGGCCTCCTATTTTCTTTGCCATACCCTCACCCCTTGTTTACGATTTCTTCGGCGAGTTCCGTGTAAGCGAGCGCGCCTTTGCAGGATTTGTCATAGTAAATTACAGGCATTCCGAATGAAGGAGCTTCCGAAAGTCTTACGCCACGCGGAATAACAGTTTTGAAAACCTTGCGCGGAAAGAACTTTTTGACCTCTTCAACAACCTGTTGTGTAAGGTTAAGTCTGCCGTCATACATTGTCAGCAGCACGCCTTCCAGCTCAAGCGAGGAGTTGTACTGTCTTTTTACGCGGCGGACCGTTGACATCAGTTGGCTGAGTCCCTCGAGCGCATAGTATTCACACTGAATCGGAACGAGAATTGTGTCCGCCATAGTCAGCGCGTTTGCCGTGATAAGTCCGAGCGACGGAGGACAGTCAACGATTATGTAGTCATAGTTGAATTTTATCGGCAGAACAGCGTTTTTAAGAATAGATTCACGGTGTTCCTTCTCCGCGATTTCCAGTTCGGCTGCCGCCAGGTTCAATGAACTGGGAATAATGTGCAGGTTCTCGTATTGTGTTGAGAACAGACACTCTTCGGCAGTTACACCGTCCACAAGAATATTGTAAGTTGATTTGGTGAGCTGTCTTTTGTCCACAGCAACACCGCTTGTCGCGTTGCCCTGAGGGTCAACGTCAACCAGCAGGGTGCGTTTCCCTATAGCGCCCAGACACGCCGCGAGGTTTACCGCTGTTGTGGTTTTGCCCACGCCGCCTTTCTGGTTAGCTATCGCAATTACTTTTGCCAAGTTAAATCACCTTTACCCATTTATTTTAGTCCATACACATTAAAATTGTAACATATTTTATCGTGAAATAAAAGAGTTTTTTCATTAAACTTGTAAAATTTTTTGCATTATAATATAATGGTATAGAATTTTCAAAAGGTGGTGGTACTATGGCGGAATGGACCGAAATAAAAATTTCCGCTGATTCAAAAGATATTGACAGAGCGTCTGACATAGCCAATATGGTAGTTCCGTACGGAATATACATCGAGGATTACTCGGCTTTGGAGGAGCAGGTGCAGGAAATAGCGCATATTGATCTGATTGACGAGGAACTGCTGAAAAAGGACAAAAACACCGCGTTTATTCACATTTATCTTGAGCCTGACGTTAATCCCGCGGAGGCGCTCGCGTTTCTGTCGGAACGCTTTAACGCGGAAAAAATCGACCACTCAATCGATACGTCGGCGACGCTCGAAAAAGACTGGCGCAACAACTGGAAAAAATTCTTCAACCCCACGCCTGTCGGTGACAGATTGCTTATCCGTCCCACATGGCGCGACGACTACGACGCTGAGGGCAGAGTTGTGCTGAACATCGACCCGGGGCTTGCGTTCGGAACAGGCAGTCACGAAACAACAAAGCTCTGTCTTGAGACAATCGAAAAACATCTCAAAGAGGGCGACACCGTGCTCGACGTCGGCTGCGGAAGCGGAATACTTGCTATCGCGTCTCTTCTTCTCGGAGCTAAAAGCGCGGTCGGAGTTGATATCGACGAGGTTGCTGTCAGAACCGCTGTCGAAAACGCTGAGCTCAATTGTGTGAGCGACAGATTTACCGCTGTTGTAGGTGACCTGACGGAAAAAATCAGCGGAAAATATAATTTAATTGTTGCAAATATTGTTGCAGATGCTATAATATGTTTATCGAAAGGTGTCAAAGAATTTATGAATTCCGATACCGTTTATATAATGAGCGGAATTATTGACACCAGGGGTGACGAGGTATATGACGCCGTGTCTGTTGATTTCAATATAATTGAAAAAATTGAGGATAACGGCTGGGTTTGTCTTGTCGCAAAAAGCAAATAATGATAGGAGAACAATACTATGAAAAAGAAAATTTCAAAACGTGAAAATGTAAATCTGTTTTTCTCGGCTTTCCTTATGCTTGCGTATATCGTATGCGGCTATTTCTTTGCCGAGTTCGCTAATTCTTTAGGCGGCGAAACGGCAAAAGCTGCTGTTACAGCGGCTATACTCGCAATCTTCGGTCTGCTTGTTTTCTACGCCACAAGAGTCGGCGAAGGAAAAGCTGTAAAGAGATTCAGTATTATTACGCTGCTTCTTTTGGATTTACCAGCGCTTTACATAATCCTTGCGTCTATTTTCAGTGTAATTCCGCTTCACGAGCAGATTGCAAAAGCTCAGATAGTTGCTTATATGGCAGCGATTGCTTTAGGTTACGGAATCCCCTACACATTCCTCAGCGGCTTTGAAACAGTTCCTGAAGAAGCAGAGGAAGAAGTTGACGAAGAAGAGGAAACCCCCGCTGTTCTTGAGGGCGGAGTAGAAGCTGACCTTGACGAAATCGAGGAAGAACCCGCGGAAGAAGAGTCGGTTGACGAAGTAGTTGTCGAGGGCGTTGCCGCCGAGGAAGAGTCTGCAGACGAAGTTGTTGTCGAGGATGCCGCAGCTGAGGAAGAGTCTGAAAAAGAAGAAGAGGCTTCCGAAGAAGCTGAATAATAAAGGCTGACTATCATGAACAGAGACAATGATTTTGAAACAAAAATCTTTGACAACGAGGGATTGAAACATTTGGATACTCAGGAGCTTGCAGAAGAGCCCGACAACACAGACGACTACGGCGACGGATTTGACAATGCCGAGGGTCCTGTTGTAATTCCCGAAGAATATCCGCAGAAATATCCAAGAGAATTAAAACCCGAAAAAACAAACAGACACACTGACAAAAAAGGACAAAATAGTAAAAAGAAAACTATTATAATTATATGCGCCGCAGCGGCGGCGGTTGCCATAGCCGTGATATCTTTCTTTGTTATCAGAGGCTGTGCGTGCACAACAAAGAAAGCAGTTGTAAAAAAGCCCACAAAGGCAACTACATCCGCTACAACAAAGGCTACGACTGAGGCGGAAACTACCGAAGCGCCCGAGACTGAGGCTCCGACGGAGACTGAACCCGAAACTACCGAAGCGCCCGAAACCGAGGCGCCCACACAGGCGACGGTTGAAACAACTCAGCAGACAGAGGCTCCGACTACTCAGCAACCTACCGAAACCGAAGCGCCTCAAACCGAAGAAGAGTCGACTGCGGAACCGACTGAAACAAACAATGTAGAATAGCAAGGTGAAAAAATGGCTGAAAAAAGAAGATGTACAAACTGCGGAGCGTTTCTTGAAGAAGATGAAAAGGTTTGTTACGTTTGCGGCGAGGTTCAGATGCCCGACGTTGTAACAGCACCCGAAAGAAACGATCAGGATCGCGGATCGTCAATGTCTTTTGAAAAGGACTCGGATTTTGTTATGCCTGTCGATTCGCACGGCAGCACAAGAACTGCCGATAACAGACTTGAATACGGCGACGAGGATATGGCAGAACCATATTATGAAATGGACGAGCGCCGTGAGGCGGCACACAGAAGGCGCAGTAGAAAAGGAATAATCATTGCTGTTGTCTGCGTAGTGATTGCGGGTATTATCGGCACATTGTGTTTCTGCTTTTTCAGCGGTGTATTCGGCGGTCAAAAGAAAGCCAACAACAAGTTTACGATCTATTTTGACAAGCCTGCTTCCGATATTGAGCTTACAAAACCCAACGGCAAAAAATTCAGCTGGACAGGTGACGTTGAGGTTTCATATAGGGTAAACAACAAAACAAAGACAAAACTCTGTACACCCTGCAGCGACCACGACTCACTCTGGAAGGTAACTCTTCCGACAAAGTCCAAGTCTATTTATTTCTTTGAAAAAGACGAGAAAAAGCTGAGAACCCAGGTTACCCCGGGCTTTGACGATGAAATGGTATATTACGTTTCTCAGGAAACTTTCAACTCAAAAAACCAGCTTCCGCTCGGACAGTGTGAGAGAGCGAGCTTTGAGGGTATCGGAATCAACTACGCTACAACTGCGGAAACAACCAAAGAGGAAACCACCGAAGCGACAAAACAGACAGAAGAAACTACCGAAAAGCCCACAACTCCTACAGAAACAGACGATTCCAGAAAAACCGAGGATAAGGGAGTTTATACCGTAAGCCTGCCCAAGAGCTGGCAGGACGGCGTAACCGAGATTAATAACGGCAAGTGCACAACATATTATGAGGACTACAACTATAATATGTATAATATGGGCAAGCTCGCTTCAATCTATGTGTTTGACGCTAAAGACAGCGACGCGGACAACCTTTCGGGCGTAAAGGATATCAGGTATAATAAGGATCAGACAAAAAAGATTGTTATCACAACACCTACGGATATCCAGTTTAACGAGGCAGATGAAGAAGCTCAGAAGAGTTATCTTGAAAAGAACAAGGATCTGAACTCGTTCCTCGATTCAATTTCAGTAGAATAAACGGAAGGTGAAATAAATATGGGTTGTGACCATAACTGCGAATCCTGCGCGGAAAACTGCGGCAGCAGAACCGCTCCTCAGGATTTGCGCGAAAGCTTACATGAAATGAGCTCCGTTAAAAAGGTTATCGGAGTTATCTCGGGCAAGGGCGGAGTAGGCAAAAGCCTCGTTACTTCCGCTTTAGCCGTTACAATGCAGAGACGAGGCCATAAAACCGCTATCCTTGACGCAGATATTACAGGGCCGTCTATCCCAAAGGCTTTTAATATTCACGAAAGAGCAAAAGGTAACGATTTTGGTATATTCCCCGTAACAACAGCTACGGGAATAGATATTATGTCTATTAACCTTCTGCTCGAAAACGAAACAGACCCCGTTATCTGGCGCGGCTCGCTGATATCGGGCACGGTTAAGCAGTTCTGGACAGACGTTATCTGGGCTGATGAGGACTATATGTTTGTCGATATGCCCCCGGGAACGGGAGATGTCGCTTTGACGGTGTTCCAGAGCATACCTGTCGACGGTATTATCATTGTTACGTCTCCGCAGGATTTGGTGTCGATGATTGTCGAAAAGGCGGTCAAAATGGCTCAGATGATGAATGTTCCGATTCTCGGCGTTGTAGAGAATATGAGCTACTTCGAGTGTCCCGACTGCGGCAAGCGCCATAACATCTACGGCGAGAGCAAGATTGACGAGGTAGCGAAAAAATTCGGCACAAAGGTGCTCGCGAAACTCCCGATTAACCCCAAGTTCGCCGCCGCGGTGGACAAGGGTATGGTCGAGATGATAGCCGAAGGGTTTGTTGACGACGCGTGCGCTGAACTCGAAAAACTTTAAATAGTATAAAAAAGGGCAGCCGAAAAAATCGGCTGTCTGTTTTTATTGAAAAAACTGTAGAATTTTCTTGATTATATACTTTACAAGAGTAAAGAATAGTGATAAAATATAGAGTGATTTAATATGTTTATCATATTTGTTCAAAATTTTAAGGAGGACATATTCAATGGCAAGAAAAATGAAAACCATGGATGGTAATACCGCTGTCGCTCACGCGTCATATGCGTTTACAGACGTTGCGGCTATCTATCCCATCACACCTTCTTCCGTAATGGCTGACGTTACCGATAACGAAGCCGCCAACGGCAGAACTAACATTTTCGGACGTCCTGTTCAGGTAACAGAGATGCAGTCCGAGGGCGGCGCCGCTGGCGCGGTTCACGGCTCACTCGCCGCGGGTGCTCTGACAACTACTTATACAGCTTCTCAGGGCTTACTGCTTATGATTCCGAATATGTATAAAATCGCGGGTGAATTACTCCCCGGAGTTATTCACGTTTCCGCTCGTGCGCTGACATCTCACGCGCTCTCTATCTTCGGCGACCATTCCGATATTTACGCTTGCCGTCAGACAGGTTTCGCAATGCTTTGTTCCAACAACCCCCAGGAGTGTATGGATCTCGCGGCTATCGCTCACTTAACAGCTATCAAGGGCAGAGTTCCGTTCATGCATTTCTTCGACGGTTTCCGTACATCTCACGAGATTCAGAAGATTGAAACATGGGATTACGCTGACCTCGAGGAGCTCCTCGACAAGGACGCTGTAGAAGCATTCAGAAGAAGAAGCCTCAACCCTGAGCACCCTGTAACAAGAGGTACGGCTCAGAACGACGATATTTTCTTCCAGGCAAGAGAAGCCTGCAACAAGTACTATGACGCGGTTTCCGAAGTATGCGTTGAGTATATGAACAAGGTTAACGCTAAAATCGGCACAAACTACAAGCCCTTCAACTACTACGGCGCAGAGGACGCAGAGCACGTTATCGTTGCTATGGGTTCTGTATGTGACTGTATCGAAGAGGTTGTTGACTACCTCAACGCCGCAGGCGAAAAGGTTGGTCTTGTTAAGGTCAGACTTTACAGACCTTTCGTTGCTGATTATCTGCTTTCAGAGCTTCCCAAGACTGTTAAGACAATCTCTGTTCTTGACAGAACTAAGGAGCCCGGCTCAATCGGTGAGCCTCTCTACCTCGACGTTCTCGCTGCAATCAACGGCTCCGAGTTCTCAAACGTTAAGGTTTACACAGGCCGTTACGGTCTTGCTTCCAAGGATACAACACCTGCTGATATGGTTGCTGTATACAGAAACGCTGAGTCCGACACACCCAAGAGGAGATTCACAGTTGGTATAGTTGATGACGTTACTAACCTTTCTCTTCCCAGAGTTGAGAACCCTGACACAACTCCCGCAGGCACAACATCCTGTAAGTTCTGGGGCCTCGGTGCTGACGGTACAGTAGGCGCTAATAAGAACTCCATCAAAATCATCGGCGACAACACAGATATGTACGCTCAGGGTTACTTCGCTTATGACTCCAAGAAGTCTGGCGGTCTTACAGTATCTCATCTGCGCTTTGGTGATAAGCCGATTAAGTCCACATATTATGTAAGCAAGGCTGACTTTGTAGCCTGCCATAATCCTTCTTATGTTGACAAGTACGAAATCGTAGAAGACCTCAAAGAAGGCGGCTCGTTCCTGCTCAACTGCGCATGGGATGTTGACGAGCTTTCAAAGAGACTTCCCGGCAAGATGAAGAAGATTCTCGCTGACAGGAAGATTAACTTCTATACAGTTGACGCTATCAAGATTGGTAAAGAGATCGGTCTTGGCAGCAGAGTTAACACAATTCTTCAGTCCGCGTTCTTCAAGATTGCGGACATCATCCCCGCTGACCACGCTAAGGATCTCATGAAAGAAGCTGCCAAGAAGTCCTACCTCAAGAAGGGCCAGGCTATCGTAGACATGAACTACGCTGCTATCGACGCAGGTATGGAAGCTCTCAAGAAGGTTGAAATCCCCGCTGAGTGGGCTAACTCCGTTGACGACGCGGCAGCTGACAAAGCTGAGGGTTCAGGCGAGCTTGTTGATTACGTTAACAAGATTCTTAAACCCGTTAACGCTTACAAGGGTAACCAGCTCCCTGTTTCTGCTTTTGTTGATTACATCGACGGTACATGTCCTCAGGGTTCAGCCGCATTCGAGAAGCGCGGTATCGCTGTAGACGTTCCCGAGTGGCAGCCCGACAACTGTATCCAGTGTAACAAGTGCGCAATCGTTTGTCCGCACGCTGTTATCCGTCCCGTTATCATGACAGACGCTGAGGTTGACGCTGCTCCTGTTGATACAAAAACAGCTGTTGCCACAGGTCTCAAGGAATACAAGTTCACAATGACAGTTTCAACTCTCGACTGCACAGGCTGCGGCGCTTGCGCTCAGGTATGCCCGGGCAAGAAGGGCGAGAAGGCTCTTGTTATGAAGCCTATCGACAGTCAGAGAAAATATCAGGCAGTATTTGATTACGGCGTAAGCCTTGATCCCAAAGAGGCTGTTGCTGAGAAGTTTAAGACTTCAACAGTTAAGGGCAGCCAGTTCAAACAGCCCTTACTCGAGTTCTCAGGCGCTTGCGCAGGTTGTGGTGAAACACCTTACGCTAAGCTCGTAACTCAGCTCTTCGGCGACAGAATGTTCATCGCCAACGCTACTGGTTGTTCTTCAATCTGGGGCGGCTCGGCTCCCGCTACTCCTTATACAGTTAATAAGGAAGGAAGAGGTCCCGCTTGGATGAACTCACTGTTTGAGGACAACGCGGAGTTCGGTCTCGGTATGACTCTCGGTCAGAAAGCTATCAGAAACCGTCTCGTAGAATATGTTGAGAAGATTCAGGCTGACACAGCTAAGGACAGCCTCAAGGAAGCTTGCCAGACATACCTCGACACTCTCTCCGATTCACTCGCTTCACGCGCAGCTACAGACGCTCTTATCGCTGAGTTAGAGCAGGCTGATGATGCTGTTAAGGAGCTCGCTCAGAAGACTCTTGTTGACAAAGACGAGCTCGCTAAGAAGTCCATGTGGATCTTCGGCGGCGACGGCTGGGCTTATGATATCGGCTTTGGCGGTCTTGACCACGTAATCGCTTCGGGCGAAAACGTAAATATTCTCGTATTCGATACTGAGGTTTACTCCAACACAGGCGGACAGGCTTCAAAGGCTACTCCCGTTGGTTCTGTTGCACAGTTTGCCGCTGCAGGTAAATCTGTTAAGAAGAAAGACCTTGCTGCTATCGCTATGAGCTACGGTTATGTATATGTTGCTCAGGTTGCTATGGGCGCCAACAACAATCAGGTTCTTAAGGCTATGATTGAGGCTGAAAGCTATGACGGTCCTTCACTGATCATTGCTTACGCTCCCTGTATCAACCACGGTATCAAGGGCGGTATGGGCATTGCTCAGCTCGAAGAGCAGAAGGCTGTTGACGCAGGTTACTGGAATCTCTTCCGTTACGATCCGCGTCTCGCTGATGAGGGCAAGAACCCGTTCATCCTCGACTCCAAGGCTCCCACAGCTTCTTATCGTGACTTCATTATGGGCGAAGTTCGTTACAACGCTCTGTCACGTAAGTTCCCCGAGAGAGCTGAGAACCTCTTCGAGAAGGCTGAGAAGTACGCTGAGCAGAAGTACGCTCACCTCGAGAAACTCGCTTCTTTCGAAGACAACATCTGATAATACAATTAAAGGACTGCGCGAGCAGTCCTTTTTGCTTGTGTGTCGGGCACGACACTAATCTTGCTGGTGAAAGTCCAGTCACGGGTATTTACCGCCAAGTGTAGTGAACCGCAAGCCGTTTGTGGTAACGCAAACGGGGGAGGAAGCGGAGTAGCAAACCTTTTGAGCC
>JAILPC010000132.1 GCA_024690465.1 Ruminococcus sp. | reverse complement strand
GTGAGTATATCGAGCTTCGCTCTGCGAAGTACGTCTACTGTGGTTAATGCCTCGGTAATTTCAAAACCGTCGGCAAGCATAAGATATATCATAATTATCCTCCTAGACAATTTTAAGAAAAACTAAATTAAAATATTAAAATATTAAAATTCTTCACTCTTCGCTCTTCGTTCCTCGTTAATTTCACTAACCGCTGACTACTATTCCAGCGTGAGTCCCGAGTAAATAAACTCAGGTTCGTAACGCGTAGCGTAGCGCGCCATCGCGTGTATTTCTTTGTGAGTAGCTTTAAAGAAATTCTGATTAGGCGAAAGCATTATTCTGAACTTTTCGCAGTTGAATTTCTGAAGCAGCATTGAAAGCAGAAACGGCGAATTTTCATCGGCGCAGATAAACTCGCTGACCTCGCATATTCCGTTTTCCTCATATGCTATAGCATAACCCGAGTTGCTTTTTATAATCTCGGCGCCGTAAAGCGCGTTGTAATCAAATGCGAAATTAATGTGATTATTATTCCAAAAAAGAAAATTATTCTTTAAAACTCTGTTGCGGATTCCGCAATAGTTTTCCACTACAAGCTCCTGCTCGTCAAAGGGTTCGGATAGTTCTTCAACCTCTTTTCGGGAAAGCTCGGCAACGTCGATTTCGAGCGGTTTAAACCTGAACCTCTTGTAATAATCATAAAGATGTTCATCCGCGGGGAGCGTCACGCAAATCTCGGGAGCGTAAATTGACAAAGCGGCTTTTACAAGCCCGTCCATTATTCCGAAGCCCCTGAACTCCTCTTTGGTCGCGGCAGCGTAAAGGTAACGAGCCGCCCTGCCGTTAACCGTTGTCGGAAGCATATGAACCATGGAGATAAGCTCGCCCTTATCAACGGTAATATAGCAGTTTTCGGGTTTAAATATTCTTTTAAAGAACAATTCTACCGCTTCGGGTTTTTCATCAAAAGAATTCAAATATAGTTCTTTTAAAGAATTAATATCATCGTTTGACGAATACCTCATCTCTATCATAGTTTTGATATCTCCTCGTCTGTCTTGAACGTTCCTGTCAAATATTCGTATCCCCCGCACCTCATCATTCCTGTGAAGTTTTAGCGAACTGACTACTAACTACTGACTACTAACTACTAGCTACTGACTACTGATACTCAGCTCTCGATTCTCTTGGCTCTGTATCTCTTTAATATAGCGACAGGATGATAGGAAAGCTTTGATTTTCTGAGTGACTCTATGCCCATATCTTCTTCACGGTTTATAAATTCAAAACCGATAAGAGTTTTAACAAATTCGTTATTAATCTTAGCGTAAGCGCCCTCGTATTCCGTGAGCGCTTTTTCAAAGCTTACGTCAAAGGTACTCTGGTTAATCCTTGAACCCGCCGTCATAGCAACGGGAGTGTCTTCAACATAGAGGATTCCGCCGTGCATCTGCAGCAGAGAATAGTTCTCGAACATTTCGGTAACAGCCTGATATTCCTCATATTCAGCAGGCTCAATACCGTTGTTCCCGCACCACTTTTTAAACACGCTCATAGCGTCAACGAAGTTGCTTTCGTTTATTATCTTGAAGCTCCACTTCGGATATGTACGCTCAAACTTTGAAATATGGTTGCGCTTTGAGTGGAATTTTTTGCCCGGCAAAACACTGAGATCGAAATTTGTGTAAATATAATCCTCGTCGCCTTTTAATTCTTCAAAAGAAAAATCATACTCGGTGATTTCAACAAGCTTTTCCTTTTGGGCGTCGGTGAGCATAACGAATTCCACCTCTGCCCCGTGCTGTTTAGCGTCACGATATATGGCGGCGATAGCGCCTGTCGGGTCGCCCTCTCCCAACGGGAAGCAATAGCCCCACGGGGCATTGTCCCTGAAATAAGCCAGAAGAAGAAAACCATCGTAGAAGCAAATTTTTATATTGTATTTGTTTCTCCAGATAAAGATGTTAGAGGCGTTGAAATCACAGCCCATCGTACCGTAGTTCTCGCAGTACTTGCGCAGAAGCGGCAAATCATCTTTAGTCGGTCTTTTGAAGTCCAGCATAATTTTTGTCCTTATAAATTATCAATCACGTTAAGAATATCGGCAGAAATCTCGTCAATGGCGCGCATCGCGCCGTCTCCGGTACAGGATATTTTAACCCATCCGAGCCTGTCCGCGGCATACAGCGCCGATTTCCTGCAATTCAAGAGGAAATTCACGTTCTTTTCGTGCAAATCCTTTTTGCTCTCATCGCCTGAATACCTTGAGCTGAGGAGCTTCTGACTGACCTCGGGCTCGACATCAAGGTAGATTACAAGATCGGGCTGAGGAACCTTAATTTTTGAATACTCAAAGTCCTGCTGAAAGTCGATGTAATTATTCCACTCGCTTTCGGGAAGCTTTGACATCTGATAGATTATGTTTGATGTGGCGTAACGGTCGGCAAGAATCACCGCGCCGTTTTCATAATCCTTTTTCCAGAATTTGAGGTAACTAGCCACTCGGTCAACCGTATAAAACGCCGCCGCGGCGTACGCGTTTACATCGTCGGGACTGTCGCCGAACTCACCGCCTAGATACATCTTGACAAGAGCCGAGCTCTCGTTATCATAATCGGGGAAACTGAGCTTTTTTACGTTTTTGCCCGACGCTTCAAAATGTTTGCGGAGAATCTCGGTCTGGGTAGCCTTGCCCGAACCGTCAAGTCCCTCAATTACAATGAACTTACCTGCCATATTTCTCTCTCATCTCCTTGGCTTTGCCGCAGGACATTTTGCCCTCGGGGCAGGGACCGAACAGACAGGATGGTCCGCACTTTGAGAACAGGTGAGGAGCAACCTTTAGACACTCGAGCAGCATCTGCTCAGCTACCTCGCGGATTTCCCACTGAGCGCGGTTGCAGCAACGATGAGCAAAGAAGTTGTCAAGACTGCGTGTGTTGAATGTGCAGATAATCTTGGTTGTGCAGGCGTTGGGGAGCACAAAGCGCGCGTCCTCGTTAGCTTTCTTCAGGAATGATGTATAGAGAGCCTTCCTGTCGTTCTTAAAAGCCTCGATTATCTCGTCATCCGTACCCTTATACTTCTTGCCGTACTGATTGCGGATATAGCCCGCAACGAGAGCGTCGCGGATTTCGCGGTAGGCTTCGGACTGCATATCTATTACCTTCTTGTAGGCGTCATATGCCTTTTCGTTGTTCTCGATTTCGGGAGGAGTTACGAACTCGAACTTTGTGCCGTCAACATAGCGCTGTGACTGCTGACTGTAGGAGGCTATACGGTGACGCACGAGCTGGTGTGAACAAGCTCTGCTGATACCCTCAATACCAAAGGTAAATGAGGCGTGTTCAACAGGTGAACCGTGTCCCAGATCAGAAAGCATCTGGATAAACTTCGCGGTGTTTTCCTCTGTTAATCCGTCGCGGATATTTTCAATGTCGGAAGCGGAATAACAGAGCTTCGCTGCCATAGCTACAACTTCTTCGGGATTGGGAGTGTAAGCCAGTAAAGTAACCTTAGGTTTCATATCATATTTCCCCTTATAAGCATAAATCTATACATAATAAATTATAACACAAGAGCACCTGTGTTACAAGTATAAATTTAATATTTTTAAACAAAAAAAGGCTTCCCCCGGGGGAAGCTGTTGAGCATAGCGAGACTGAAGAGGGTCCATTATTATATCGCTCGTTATATCAAACGTTAGATAATAATTTTATTTACAAGCGGACCCTCTCCCGATACACCTGCGGTGTGCCGCCCTCCTCCAATGGAGGGCTCAATATTCTATTTCAAAACCTTCTTCAGATACTGTCCTGTAAAGGACTTTTCGTTCTTTGCGACTTCTTCGGGCGTTCCCTCGGCTACAATTTCGCCGCCGTTGTTGCCGCCCTCGGGTCCGAGGTCGATAATGTGGTCGCATATCTTAATCAAATCAAGATTATGCTCGATTACAATGACGGTGTTGCCGCTGTCAACAAGCGTGTTTAACACCTCAATCAGCTTATGAACGTCGGCAATATGCAGACCTGTTGTGGGCTCGTCGAGGATATATACCGTTCTGCCCGTGCTGCGTTTGGCAAGCTCCGTCGCGAGCTTTACGCGCTGAGCCTCACCGCCCGAAAGCGTTGTGGCGGGCTGTCCGATTTTGATATATCCCAGTCCGACATCATAAAGCGTGCGGAGCTTTCGCTCAATCTTGGGTATAGAGCTGAAAAAATCAAGCCCTTCCTCAACCGTCATTTCCAGCACATCGTGAATCGACTTGCCTTTGTACTTAACCTCGAGAGTTTCGTGGTTATAGCGCCTGCCCTTGCAGACGTCGCAGGGGACGTAAACATCGGGCAGAAAGTGCATTTCAATTTTGATTATTCCGTCGCCCTGACATGCCTCACATCTTCCGCCCTTAACGTTGAACGAAAAACGGCTTTGAGTGTAGCCGCGCATTTTCGCTTCGCTGGTTGAGGCGAACAGCGCGCGGATATCCGTGAATACGCCCGTATAAGTCGCGGGATTGCTTCGCGGAGTTCTGCCTATGGGACTCTGGTTTATATTGATGACCTTGTCGAGGTTTTCGAGTCCTTTTATTGTCCTGTGTTTACCCGCGCGGATTTTAGCGCGGTTGAGCTCGGAAGCCAGCTTTTTGTAGACAATCTCGTTTACAAGCGAGCTTTTGCCCGAACCCGATACGCCTGTTACGCAAATAAATTTCCCTAAAGGAAATTTAACGTCGATGTTTTTCAGGTTGTTCTGAGCCGCTCCCTTGACCTCGAGGAAATTGCCGCTGCCTTTTCGACGCTTAGCAGGCACGGGAATTTTGCGCGCGCCGCTGAGGTACTGCCCTGTGATTGAATTCTCACAAGCCTTGATATCGTCGACAGTACCTGTAGCAATAATCTCGCCGCCGTGGATACCCGCTCCCGGACCGATGTCAATTATGTAGTCGGCAGCGTACATGGTTTCCTCGTCGTGTTCAACCACGATAACGGTGTTGCCGACGTCACGCAGATGTTTAAGCGTTCCTAAGAGCTTTTCGTTATCGCGCTGATGAAGTCCTATACTCGGTTCGTCGAGGACATACATAACGCCCATAAGCGACGAGCCAATCTGTGTAGCGAGACGTATACGCTGGCTCTCGCCGCCTGACAGCGTTCCGCTGGAACGTGAAAGCGTGAGATAGCCGAGACCGACGCTGTTGAGGAAGTTGAGTCTCTCCCTCACTTCCTTGAATACGGCTTTTCCGATGAACTTATCACGCTCGGAAAACTCTTTTGTCCTCAAAAACTCGAGCGCTTCAACAACCTGCATATCGCAAAAATCGGAGATATTCAGCCCGCTGACAGTAACGCCGAGACTGATTTTCGAGAGGCGTCGTCCTCCGCATTCATCGCAGGGAATTTCAGCCATATAGCCCTGGATTTCGTCTTTTACCCACGCGCTTGTGGTCTCGCGGAAACGCCGCTCAAGATTGTTGACAACGCCCTCAAACGGTCTGGTCATTGTCCTTATATCGCCGAACGGCATATGACGGACAAGCTTGAGAGGCTCGCCGTTTGTGCCGTAGAGCAGAATATTTATAATGTGCTCGGGAAGCTCGCCGAGCGGAGTATTGAGAGAAAAGTTGTACTTGTCAGCTAAAGCCTCAAAGTACATTTCGGCAATCGAGTTGCCCTCCATAGCCCATCCGCTGCCCTTGAGTCCTCCCTGCGCTATGCTTTTTTCAGGGTCAGGTATAACAAGCTGAGGGTCAACCTTGAGGAACACGCCGAGACCTGTACATTTCGGGCAAGCGCCGAACGGATTGTTGAACGAAAACATTCTCGGCGAGAGCTCGTCCACACTGACGCCGTGCTCGGGACAGGCAAAGTTCTGTGAAAAAGTCATATCCTCGCCGCCGATTACGTTAACGGTGATAAGTCCCGAAGTGAGCTTTGAAGCGGTTTCGACAGAGTCGGCAAGACGTGAACGTATTTCGGGCTTAACAACAAGCCTGTCCACTATAACGTCTATGCTGTGCTTTTTGTTCTTTTCGAGCTCGATTGTATCGGACAAATCATAGATTTCACCGTCGGCTCTAACACGCACAAATCCCGCTTTGCGCGCTTTTTCAAACTCTTTTTGCTGAGTTCCTTTTCTGCCGCGTACAATCGGCGCCATAATCTGGATTTTTGTGCCGTTTTCGAGCGAAAGTACACTGTCCACAATCTGGTCAACAGACTGCTGTGTAATCTCACGTCCGCACACGGGACAATGAGG
>JAILPC010000114.1 GCA_024690465.1 Ruminococcus sp. | reverse complement strand
ACGGCGCGCAACGCTAACCAGACCGATATGCCCTTCCAGTATGAGCAGAATGTTGACGCAAAGGACGGCAATAACATAAAGCTCACAATCGACGAGACTGTTCAGTCTATTGCCGAGAAATATATGAAAGAGGGACTTATTGAGAACAAGGTCAAGAACCGCGGCGTTTGTATCATTATGGACGTCAACACGGGCGGACTGCTCGCGTGCGTAACAGCCGACGGCTACGATCTCAATAACCCTTACGAGCTCAGCAAAGAGGCGAAAAACGAAATCGCTCAGCTTCCCGAGAAAAAGCGAGCTGAGGCTGAGAGCGCGGCACTGGGCAAAATGTGGCGCAACAAGGCGATTGCTGACACATACTACCCAGGTTCGGTATTCAAGATGTGTACAGCGTCAATGGCTCTCAACGAGGGCACAATCAGCGACAACTCGACGTTTTTCTGTGGCGGCGCTGTTACGATTTACAACAACACAATCCACTGCCACGAAAGAGGCGGTCACGGTACACAGAGTCTTTTTGAGGCGATTACAAACTCCTGCAACCCCGCGTTTATCTCTATCGGACAGTCGCTCGGTACAGAGAGATTCTATAAATATTATGAGGCGTTCGGATTCTCCGAGCCCACAGGTATTGACCTCCCCGGTGAAGCGGAGGACCAGTTCTTTAACGAGGACGGCTCAATGTCCGAAACCGACCTCGCGGTTGCGTCGTTTGGTCAGAACTTCTCAATCACTCCTATCCAGATGATTACAGCCTGCGCGTCCATCGCAAACGGCGGCAAGGTGGTTCAGCCCTATGTAGTAAGCTCAATTACGGACGTTGACGGCAACGTTGTCAAGACGACCGAAACAACCGTTAAGCGTCAGGTTATTTCAAAGGATGTTTCAAAACAGATGTGTGACTACCTTGAGCGCAACACAATCAAGGGTGGCAACTACAACGGATATATCGCCGGTTACCGTGTCTGCGGTAAGACAGGTACTTCCGAAAAACTCACAGCTACAGACGGCAGCGAGGACTATATCGCTTCGTTCTGCGGCTTTGCTCCTGCCGACAATCCGCAGGTTGCGTGCCTTGTGTTCTTCGATACGCCCAAAGGCGCGTCATATTACGGCAGCCAGGTTTCGTCACCTGTGTTTATAAAGATTATGAGCGAGGTTCTTCCGTACCTTGAGGTGCAGGCGGAGTACTCGGACGACGAAAAACAGTATGTGGATACTGTGGCGGGTTCCTACGTCGGACTCAGCGTCAGCAAGGCGAAGTCACAGGCAAAGAAGGATGGCTTCACCGCAACCGTCAAGGGCAGCGGCGACAAGGTCATCTCGCAGATTCCGTCAGCGGCGGCGAAAATCCCGTCGGGAGGCAACGTCGTGCTCTATACCGACTCCGACTCCAAGAACGAGAAGGTAACCGTACCGAGCCTTGTCGGTTATTCGGTATCCACGGTTAATTCTCTTGCCGCTTCTTACGGACTAAATGTCAGCATAGTCGGCGCGAGCTCGAACTCGGGCGATATGTCCGCATCACAGGATATTTCCGAGGGCACAAAGGTAAACGAAGGCACGGTAATCACCGTAACCTTCGGCGGCTCAGGCGGAATAAATGACTAGGATTTAAGGATATAGGATTTAGGATTTAGGGAATAGCACCTTTGAAATAGTTCGGGAATTGAAGTGTTGATTATTGATTAAGGTCAGTTCCCTGCCATCCCTAACCCCTAGCCCCTGAATCCTAACCCCTAAAATGAAAGGAATGATAATATGCCGTTTGGTATCTGGACATTTTTAACAGCGATAGTCGCGTTTGTAATTACAGCGCTTCTGGGAAAGCCAATCATCAAGTATCTTCATAAGCTGAACTTCGGTCAGACTATCCTCGATATCGGTCCTTCGTGGCACAAGGATAAGCAGGGTACTCCGACAATGGGCGGAATTATGTTTATTATCGGTATTACCGTTGTTACGCTCATCAGCGTTATTCTCTATAACTTTTTCGGTTCAAGCGTAATCGGCATATATCAGGTTGACCCGTACAGACTTTCAACACTTGTTTTCGCGGGTCTCGGTCTTGCTCTCGCTCACGGCGCAATCGGTTTTATCGACGACTATATCAAGGTTGTCAAAAAGCGCAACCTCGGTCTTACAGCTGTTCAGAAGCTCGCGCTTCAGTTCGCCGCAACCGCGGCTTATCTCGCGGTGCTCGCGTTTATGGGCAACGGCACATCGATGATAATCCCCTTTGCCGGCAAAGTCGACTTAGGCTGGTTCTATTATATAATCTCCGCTGTTGTGATTGTCGGCATAGTCAACGCCGTCAACCTCACGGATGGTATCGACGGACTTGACGGCTCTCTCACATTCTTTGTGTCGCTGTTCTTTATGCTTATCGCAAGTCTTATCGGATATATGGGAGTAACCTTCCTCGCGGCGGCTGTCGCGGGCGGTTGTCTCGGCTTCCTCGTATGGAATTTTCATCCCGCTAAGGTGTTTATGGGTGACACGGGCTCGCTGTTCCTCGGCGGAATGGTCTGTGCTCTCGCTTTTGCGGTGGATATGCCGATTTTACTGCTTCCGCTCGGAATCGTTTACCTTTGCGAAATGTTCTCGGTAATGCTACAGGTCGGCTACTTCAAGATCACCCACGGCAAAAGACTTTTCAAGATGAGCCCGATTCATCACCACTTTGAGATGAGCGGATGGAGCGAAGTCAAGATTGTATCCGTGTTCAGCGCGGTTACGGTAGTTTTCGGTATCGGTTCATTCTTGTTAGTTTATTTCGGAGTGTAGAAAAAAATTCGGGTGCGGGCAGAGTCCGCCCTTCAATGACCACTGACTGCTGACTACTGATTCCTTTATCGACGTTTAGTTGAAGAGTTCAGCGTTTGAAACAATTATATGTAAAATATTTATTAGAGGTATGATTTTATGCTTCCGTTTGTTCAGGTAATGCGTGAAGCTGATTACAACAAGCTTTACGACGAAAAACTGAATAACAGCCGTCAGCGTCAGGAGCGCAGAGAAGCGCGCAGAGACAGGCGCAACGCTCCCGACAGAACGCGTATGAGCAGTGACGAAAGACGCGGCACAAAGAAAAGGAAACTGCGCTTTATAGAGCGCGGCATGGGTATTGACCTGCCTTTCCTGCTTTTGGTGCTCGTTCTGCTCGTAATCGGAATGGTAATGATGTTTTCGGCGAGCTTCCCTGTGGCTTACTACAACCTCGGCGACAGCTACTACTACATCAAGCGTCAGGCTATTTTTGCCGCAATCGGACTTGCGCTGATGATACTCCTATCGTTCTTTAACTACAACAAGCTCCACAAGATTGCCGCTCTGGCGGTTGGCTTTTCGTGGGTGCTGCTCGTCGTGGTTCTTCTCGTACCGGGTGACGTTCACCGCTGGTTCGCTATCGGTAATTTCAACGTTCAGCCCTCCGAGATAGCCAAGTTCTCAATTATATTGTTCCTTGCCCATTGGGGCAGTCTGTACAACAAAAAAATGCAGTACGCCAAGTACAGCGTTTTGCCCGGACTTGTTGTGTTCGGCATTACGGCGGGGCTTCTTCTGCTTGAGCCTCACTTCTCGGGTATCGTAATTATCGGTATTCTCACCGTTTTAATGCTGTATGTCGGCGGAATGAAAGTGAAATATCTCGCTATCGGCGCAATCGCGCTAGGTGTGATTATTCTCATTATGGCGGTAACGGGTGTTCTCAGCTACGCTATGGAGCGTATGGACGGCTGGGGACAGGCGCTCAACTACACGAGCGCCTCGGACCCCAAAATGTGGAACGCGACATGGCAGACGAGAAACTCGCTCTACGCTATCGGTTCGGGCGGTCTGTTCGGACTGGGACTGGGCAACTCGCGCCAGAAATTCCTCTATCTTCCCGAGCCTCAGAACGACTTCGTTTTTGCTATTGTTTGTGAGGAAATCGGATATATCGGAGCGCTGATTATTCTTCTGATTTTCGCGCTGCTCGTATGGCGCGGAATAACGCTGAGCCTGCGTTCAAAGGACCGTTTCGGCAAGCTGCTGGGTATCGGACTTTCCGCACAGATCGGCATACAGGTTGTGCTGAATATTCTGGTTATAACCGACTGGCTGCCCAATACGGGTATCAGTCTGCCTTTTTTCAGCTACGGCGGCAGCTCGCTGATTATGCTGCTGGCACAGATGGGACTGATTCTGTCGATTTCACGTACGGCAAATATTGAAAGACAGTAAAACAATTCGCAATTGCTTTATAAAGGGTCTGATAGAATGAAGATTTTATTTGCGGGCGGCGGCACCGCGGGACATATTAACCCTGCGCTTGCTGTTGCGGGATATATCAAAGAAAAAGCTCCCGACACGGAAATCCTGTTTGTCGGCAACCGCGGTGGAATGGAGCAGACGCTCGTTCCCAAGGCAGGTTTTAAAATGGAGTTTATCTCAATCAGCGGCTTTTCGCGCTCATTGTCGATGAAATCTGTTAAGCACAATGTTGAGACATTCAATAAAACCTTTACGGCTTCAAAGGAAGCCAAGAGGATAATTTCACAGTTCAACCCCGACATCTGCGTCGGCACAGGCGGATATGTCAGCGGGCCTGTGCTCAGAACAGCTGCTAAAATGGGTATTCCGACGGTTATCCACGAACAGAACGCCTACCCTGGTATAACAAACAAAATGCTCGCGAGAACCGCAAAGCGCGTTATGCTCGCCGTCAAGGACGCCGAAAAGTACTTTGACAAAAAGGCGCGCGTTGTTGTGACGGGCAATCCTGTAAGAGGTGAGATTATCAAAGCCGACAGGGAAAAAGCGAGAAAAAAGCTCGGTGTTGACGAAAGACCGCTCGTGCTCTCGTTCGGAGGCTCTCTCGGAGCTCGGATACTCAACGAGAATATGGCGGCTCTGATTGCCAGGAGCGGACAGGATAAGGCATATCAGCACATCCACGCTTACGGCGGTCACGGACTGTGGTTTCCCGATTTAGTTAAGAAAAAAGGCACGGATATAAGCGAGTGTGACAACCTCGATATCCGCGAATATATAGACGATATGGCTGACTGTATGGCGGCGGCAGACCTGGTAATTTCGCGAGCGGGAGCTATTACGCTCTCCGAGATTCAGGTGCTCGGCAAACCTGCCGTTTTGATTCCGTCACCGAACGTAGCCGAAAATCATCAGTATCACAACGCAATGGCGCTTGTAAACAACGGCGCTGCTGAGATAATTGAGGAAAAAGACCTCACCGAGGATCTCCTCATAGAAAAGATTGACAGCCTGCTCAAAAACCCCGAGCGCCTCTCTTCGTTCGCCAAGAACTCACGCAAAATGGCAATCGCCGACGCGAATGAACGCATTTGGTCGGTAATTAAGTCAGTGGTCAGTAATAGCATTTAGTGATTATTTTTAATAATCGGTTGTGGGCGGAGCCCCACTTCACTAATCACTGCCCACTAACCACTGTCCACTGAATTGTGATTTAATCACAATTCTCGTTGCTCCCCATAGAATGAACTGTAATTCATTTGGTTCTTGTCAGGGGTGCTTAAGGTGTCAAGATTTGTTGTCAGCGGAGGAAATAAACTTTGCGGATGTGCGGAGATTCAGGGTTCAAAAAATAGCGCCTTGCCGCTTATGGCGGCGGCTGTGCTCACAGACGGTGAGAGTGTGCTTTTTAACTGTCCCGACCTGTCCGACGTTGACGCGTCTATGCGGATTCTGCGCTACCTCGGATGCGAGGCTTACCGCGAGTCCGATGCCGTTGTAATCAACAGCTCGCGTGTGTGCAGGGGAGATATCCCCGACGACTTAATGCGTGAAATGCGCAGCTCAATTGTGTTCCTCGGAGCGGTTCTGTCACGCTGCAAAAGGGCGGTGCTGACCTTCCCGGGTGGTTGTGAACTCGGACCGAGACCGATTGATATGCACCTCAAGGCGCTGAGAAAACTCGGCGCGAGGATAATCGAGAGATACGGCGTTATTGAGTGTACCGCCGAAAAAGGTCTCAAGGGCGCAAGGATTGCCTTGTC
>JAILPC010000097.1 GCA_024690465.1 Ruminococcus sp. | reverse complement strand
CGTGACCTCTTGACTGCCAGTCAAGCACTCTCCCAGCTGAGCTATACCCCCTGATGCATTGATATTATATACAATTATTCTGTTCTTGTCAATAAGGCTGCCCCAAACTGCTTGGGACAGCCTATAAAGTTATTATTTACGGAATGCTGTATTGTTTATTAGCTTCGAGCTCAAAGCCCTGTTCGCCCTGTCCCGGATACTGGTTTGTACCGTCGGAAAAAATGATATACGCCGCGTTCCAATCCTCTTTGACTGAATATGTATAATTGTTCCCGCCTGTATTGGTCATTTCATAGCCTGGCCATGCCGCCTCTGAATTATCGCCGAAATAAATGTACGCGTAAATGTTCTTTCCCCAAGAATCGGGTTTCACGAACGTTACAGAGTCACCTTTCTTCACTCCTTTGCCCTCATACATTTTATCGGGATTTGTGAAGACGTACTTCATATATGACTTTGTGCCCTTTTCGTTTTCGCCTCTGAGAATCAGGTTGATTACGCCGCCTTCGCCGTCAGAAGTTTTGATTGTAATTTTATCGCCGTCTTTGTATTCGGTCTCTTTGCCGTCACCGATTGCGTATATAGCTTTCTTAGCGTCTTTACTCTCGAGCTTGACATCTACGCTGTCGCCGCTGAAAATGCAGCTTGTGTTATCGCTGATTTTAACTTCGGCTGATTTCGCGTGATCAACATAACCGTCATTATAAAGAACAACTACGGTATCTTCGGGGATTTCTGTATCACAGGTGATTATGCCGTTCTTAACAGTGTATTCGGTCTTATTGTCTACACGGTCAATATATGTGCCGTCGGCAAGGTCGGTTTTCATATTGAGTTTGAGCTTATCTGCCGTATTGATGATTACAGCGCCCTTTTTGCCGCGGCAGATTTCAACCGCGCTGCTGTCGTCCGCGGGATTATAGAAGTTCTCTTTCTCGCCGACCATAGCGTTGCGGAAGAAGTTGACTTCTACGACAGAGCTGTCCTTATAGAACATATCACCGCTTGTACCTATGCGGTTCATTGTGCCCCACTGTTCCTCAGTGCTGTTGCCGTAGGGACGGTCAAAGAACAGAGGTGTGCCCTTTGCTCTCGCGGCTAAGATAGCGTATCCGAGGATAACCTGGCGGTCGTCCATCTGGTACCAGTTGCCGTCGTTTATGTAGTTATCATGAGACTCAACCCATGTTACGCAGCTTTCGTTTGTGCCTACGCGCAAATCCTTGAAGAATGCGCTGTTGAGGTTACAGCTTGTAACAGCGCTGCGGACAGAACCGCCGAGTGTACTAGCGGTGCAAGCGCCGATTTTGTTGATGTAATCGCCTATACGGTCGTTATCGCCCTGAAGAACTTCGCCGTAGTTGAAAATTCTCTTAGCGTCCTTGATTTCTTTTGTAACTCTGGTCCAGAAGTTATTTTTTACGCCCTTGGTTTCGGTCGGGTCATCGGGCAAGCCGATGTGCTTAGCGGCGTCATAGCGGAATCCGTCAGCTCCGCACTCGATACAATCATTGAGATAAGCAATAAAATAATCCTGGAAATCCTTATTCTCTGTATTGATATCGGGAAGTCCGCCCATTTTATAGGTGGTGCACTGGAGTCTGTCTCCCCAATTGCTTATATCTTTATCGTTGTTCTTGTGATAAAGCTTATCAAGTCCGCCTACAGCGTCAAGCAGATTCTTGTTGATAGCGTCGGTTGTCGGAGTCGTATGGTTCGGAACAACGTCAACAATTACCTTTATACCGAGCTTATCGGCTTTTTCGCACATAGCTTTGAACTGATCGCGTGTTCCGAGCTGATAGTTGCCGATTTTGTAGTCAGTCGGCTGGAAATGGTAATACCACTTGCCGTCGCCGTAAAGCTGCATTCCGCCGTTTTCACCCTCAAGGCACTCATTTACAGGTGAAGTCTGAATTGCGCTGAAACCCGCGGCAGCTATTTCTTCGAGAGAATTTGATATTGTATCAAAATCCCAGCAGAAGCAATGAAGAATCGTACCGTCTTTGATGTCGGTTGTCAGCTTATTTTCCGCGGAACCCGAGCCGCCCGATTTATCCGGGGTTTTCTTTTCTCCGCAGGATGAAAGGCTTAACGCGGACAGCGATAAAATTATTATCGCAAGAATAATGGATGTGATTTTTTTACTCATTTTATCCCTCCTAAATACGTTAACAATATAATAACACATCAATAGCACAAAACCTATATTCAAATGCACCAAAATTTTTGTAAAAAAATATACATATTTAACTATAGATTTTTTTGATAATATATGTTAGAATAGAATAGATTAAAAGGAGGTTTTTCAAAATGAAAAAATTAATTGCAATTTTATTAGCTGCTCTTATGGTTATCGGCTGTATGTCAATAATGGCAGTTAGCGCTGCTGACGAACAGGAATCAGCCACATTAACTATAGGCGGAAGACTTTATTCAGCACCTATCGGCACAAAATTCACATACACTGTTAACCTGAAAACTCAGCACAAAATTTCAAACGGCGAGTTCTATTTAGGTTTCCCGCAGTCAATCATTGATATCGCAGCCGATACCGACGTTAGTTTCCCCGTTTTGACAAAAGATAATGTTGTATATAATTACAACGACAAAATTCAGGATGAATTAAGATTCAACTTCTCAAATCAGCAGAATCCTTATGACTTTACAAACGGCGGAATACTCGTAACAGTCAACTTCACCGTTAACGCTGCAGGCACAGGCAATATCGGCTTCATCAACGATCCGGACACAACATACCCCGGCGGCGTAAAGAAAGAAACAGTTATGAGCTGGATTGACTCAACTTATGTAATTAACGACGAAGTTCCCAACGCCGTATTCACAGAGAAAGTTACCGGTATTGATCCTATTATAACACCCACAGACCCCACAGAACCTACACAGGCTACACAGCCGACAAATCCTGCTCCCAAGACAACAATTACTGTTAAGGCGGAAAAAACAACAATTTATGTAGGCGCGACAACAACAGTTAAAGCCACTGTTAAGAATGGTTCTGGCGCGACAAAATTTTCATCAAGCAAAACAAAGGTTGCTACCGTTTCATCCACCACGGGTAAGGTAACAGGCAAAGCCGCGGGTACAACTACAATCAAGGCTACCAACAACGGCAAATCCGATTCTGTTACAATTAAGGTTGTCAAGAAAGCTAACCCCATGACAGTTAAGGGTGCCAAGAAGACTTTACAATATTCCAAAGTAAAGAAGAGCGCTCAGACAGTGAAGGCTATTACAGTTAAGAAAGCCAAAGGCAAGGTTACTTATAAGAAGAAGTCAGGTAACTCGAAGATCACTGTTAACAAGAAAACAGGCAAACTCACAATCAAGAAGGGCACAAAGAAGGGCACTTATACAGTTAAGGTTACAGTAACTGCCGCAGGCAACGCAGAATTCAAAAAGGCAACAAAGGTTGCGACAACAAAGATTACAATTGCATAAATTCCCACAAGAAAGCGCGCGCAGCGTGCTACTGAGCGGGCAATATTAATCTTTTTTGCTCTATAGAGCTAGTCAAAATCATTTTTTCCTTAAGACAATAAACTGAATAATTATTTAACTTTTGAGTAATTTCCTATAGAGTAAAATCAGGGACTGCCTTACGCAGTCCCTTTTTTCTTTGCCCTTTTCAGGACAGCTACTTTTAATTTGAATGTCTTTTTGTTCTTGATGGCTTTTATTATACAAGAACCTTTTCTTAATGCGGTTACAATACCTTTTGAATTTACCTTTGCTATCCTCTTGTTTGAACTTATGTACTTAACTTTGCCTGAGCCTCTGTATACCTTGAAGGAATACTTTGCCCTTTGCTCAATTTTTACCGAGCTGTTCCTTATAAACGGAAGCTGCAATACAGATTTATCTGAACGGATATACAGAATTTTTGATTTTGCGGCATTCGATGATTCACTTTTCTTTTTGTTAGCGAGAATATATCTTCCGCTTGACTCTACCCCGTAAAAATCATTGCCCCAGAACTCGGGCATTACAAACACTCTTCTGAGATATCCGCTGTTCGGTTTATAACGATAAATAGCTCTCTTGGTACTGATGTATATCTGATTGTCGAGAGCGCATAGTTTTGAAAAAGAGTTTTTATATAACTTTCCCTTATTGTTATCCCATCGGTCTTTTATCAGCATTATAGTCTTATTCTTGTTGTTTTTTCGGGAAACGAACGCTGAATAATGCTTTCCTTTATAATTGTTATTTATAAAGTAGTACACATTCTTATAAAGCACAATTTCGGTTTTTATATTTCTGAAGAACGAAGAGTTAAACCTGCTGTTTGTACATTTATAATCGGTTTTATACGTAATATCCGACTTATATCCCCTATGCTCATGCGACCTGTACGAATTCAATTTTGAATCGTTTAAAAGAAAATACTTGTGGGATACATAACCGCATGTATCGGGCATCGGGTCATCCGACGTTACATCAACATGATACCAATAGTTTCCGATTTTCACATAATTCCAACAATGCTTTTTATCGTCATTGTTAATACATTTGCTTTCGATTCCGACTTTCGAGAGCAGATAGCAATACGCCCTGGTATAACCCTCGCACACAGCCTTATGATTTACTAAGGCTCCGTACGATGTATACGATAAGTCGCCGCTAGACTTGTACTGACAATTAATAATCATCTTGTCATGAATCAGAAGCGCTTTTCTGAAATCCGACAAATCACTGTCAATATCGCTCAGGAAGTTTTTCACCGATTTGTTGAACTTCTTGATATACGCAGGAATTCTGCTGCGTTTAACCGTATAATCAGGAATTATGTAATGTACAATCCTGTCGCTGTCAAACTGATATCTGATATACGACGCGTCAACATAGAATATATCGGGATTTGTAAACACCGCGGATTTAAAGACATGAGGAACATTATCTACAGATACACGATACATTGTGATGTCAATCTTTGTCTTGTATTCTCTTAAACACTTGGCAATATAATCCTCTATCCCCGGATAATACTTTTCAACGTCAGGCACCAGCGAGCGGATTTTCCCCTCGGCAGTCTCGGCATTTACTTCGACAGGGATTAATGAGCTTGTAACAATAAACGTCATTATAAGCACAAGCGGAATTATTCTTTTTATTACTTTTCTCATTCAACCACCTTGTATGCACATAAATCTTTTATTACTTCGCCCGCGATAATGAGTCCCATAACAGGAGGTACAAACGAAACGCTGCCGGGAGTCTGATTTCCTTTTACAGGTTCTTCGTTTAATTCAAATAACGGTTTCAGCGGTTTTTCCTTGGAATAAACCACCTTGAGTTTCTTTATTCCGCGCTTTTTAAGCTCATTTCTCATAACACGGGCAAGCGGACACATTGAGGTTTTATATATATCGCACACCTCAAACGCGGAAGCGTCAAGTTTGTTGCCCGCTCCCATAGCGGAGATTATCGGAGTGCCTGAGTCATCGGCTCTCTTGATAAGCTCAATCTTTCCCGTGATTGTGTCTATCGCGTCGACAATATAATCATATTTTGTGAAATCAAACTCATCGGAAGTATCGGGAGTATAAAATAATTTATATGTATTGAGCTTAAGATTAGGATTAATATCAAGCAACCTGTCGCGCGCCGCGTCAACCTTATATTGACCTACAGTGCTGTGCAAAGCAAAAATCTGACGGTTAATATTGGTTAAGGCAACACAATCCTTGTCGATAATATCGAGCTCGCCTATGCCGCTGCGCACAAGAGCCTCGGCGGTATACCCGCCAACTCCACCGATTCCGAAAACGGCAACACGCGACGAATTCAATGTTTTTATTCCGTTTTCACCGAGCAAAAGCTCTGACCTTGAAAACTGATTGAGCATTGTTTTTCTCCTTATGGCTTTTAGTGTAATTATACTTATTTTCAAAAAAATTTCAATATTTTTTCAAAAAAGCTTGACAACCGAATACTATAATGATATAATACCTACAAATTAAGTAGGATTACTAAGTTTTAACTTTGAGGTGACTTATGAGCTTTT
>JAILPC010000077.1 GCA_024690465.1 Ruminococcus sp. | reverse complement strand
CTTATGATGAGATGGCCACTGTTTTCGAGGATATTCCAGAAGCTTGTAACCTGATCGTTCTTTGACGCGGCTTTTGCCTGAGACGAGAGTTTGTCAACATATGAAGCGTCAACTTTTCCCGAGGGTTTGCCGTTGATGACGACGGTATAACTCGCTCCGTTTTTAATGAACTCGAGGGTATCGTCGACTCTGTCCGAAGAATAGGAATAAACAACCTTGAGCGCGGCTTTGCCGCTTGCGGCGGGCGCTGTTTTTTCGCTCTTTTTCAACATCGAAATATTGTTGAAGAAAGTTTCGAAATTACCCTCATCAATCTCTTTGCCTTTGAACTTTGTTTTGGTCTCGGTTGATGTGCTTTCCTCGCCTTTGTCGTCTGTAGTATTTATGGTCTTTGTTGTTATGTCAAAGTTATAGCCGTCTACAGTTAAGGCTTTTACGGATTTTAAATCGGCATTAAGCATATATTCTGACAACAGCTTTTCGTAGCTTGAATTTACCCACGCAATTTTTTCCGCTGTGATTTTGTAAACAATATTGCCGTTCTTTTTCATCAGGCTGCAGTTTCCGCTTGAGTCGGGTTTGCTTGCGATCAGCTCGATTGTTACATCGGGATAAACCGCGGTTACTTCGGCGTAGGGGTCAGCAAGTCCGAGCTTGCTGAGTCTGTCGGCGTTCGGATTGACCGCCATAACCTTGTCGGCCAGAAGTCCTCGCAGCCCTCCCGAGATGTTCGATGCCTCTGTATTGTCGGCAAAGTTCTCCTCAGGCGCTGTAATAATATAATCGCTGTCAATTTCGCCGCCCTGATTGGGTTCGAGAATAACAGTATCTTTGAAGTTTGCGCCGCTGAGAGTTACTTTTTTGACCTCGGATTTTTCGGTATCATCCGCCGAGTTGTTGATTGTACGGCTGACCAGGTCGGTAATGCCGTAGAGCAGGTGATTTGCAACGTCTGTTTCGCAGAGGAAAACCGCGTTGCCGCTGCCGAACATTACATACGTTCCGAGGTTCTGAGGAGCTTTTGCGCCGACCTTGATAACTGACTTTGTTCCGTCGTTATATGTTACGCTCGCAATACTTCTTGGATTATCAAAACCAAAATCCGCAAGCTTGCCCGCGGCGTCCGCACACGAAACCGACAGGAAAGAAAGCGTTGAGCAAGTGCTCGCGACCTCTGCGGGTTCGCCTGACTGAAGGTCATAGTTTTCAAAGCCTTTTACTGTATATTGAGTCTGTTCGGTTTTCTCAACCGCTTTGCCTGTTTTAGGGTCGGTCTCTTTGGTTTTCTTTTTGGGAGTATATGATGAAATAACCGTTGTGCCTTTGTTGTTTTCGAGCTTAATTGTTTTGATGTCGGCAGGAACCAGCGAAAGGAGCTCACCCGAACCGTTGTTGACAATCTCACCGTTTTTGGTTTTGACGTTTACCTGCCATACTTTGTTGTTATCGAGAACCGAAGTTACCGACGCGGGACCGTTGAATTCTTCTTTCTCGTTTTCTTTCGGAAGAAATATCAGTGTGATAAGAACCGCCGCCAGAATCACAACACTGCAAATCGCAATAATCAGCGTTTTTGTTGTTGCCGTTGGTTTTTTCTTTTTGTTCTCTTTTGCGGGAGCTTTTTCGAAGCTTTGGAACAAATCGTCCTGAGCGGTTTCATCCTCAATAATTACATCGGGAGTTTTTTTGTTCTCGTTCATTACATAGTCCTCCTGCGGATAAATACTATCAGACCGATAAGCAGAGTGATAAGAGGAATCGCTCCGATGAAGATTACACCGACAATCGCGGTTATTTCAGCTGTAACCGTGCCGAGCTCTCCGCTATCGTTCTTTGCCGAGTTGATTGTAATGCCCAGATCACCTCGGTTTGTTATTGTGTTGCAGACGTTGATGAAATAGTTTGAATTATTATAGCTTGTCTCGAGATAGTTTGAAAGGAACATTATAGGCGAACCGAACACAACAACGTTGCTCTTCTTTTCGTCGTCGGATGAAACCGTACCGATTGCCGCGGCGTTTATGCCGTCTGCCTTCAGGAAATCATCAGCCTTAGCGTCTTCGTCGCTGCCGAACGGAACCATACCCGCTCCGCTTTCTACGCTGAGCAGAGGCTTGGCTGTATCCTTGTCGAGAATTTCAACATCTCTGCTGTCTCGTACAACCACGGGAACATTGGCGTTCTTAAGGTTCGCGGTGTATGTGTCATTGTTATAGTCGGTAATAAAGGTATAATAATCGCTGATAATATACTTTGAGTTTGTGCAGTAGGCTAAGCCGTCGCTTACCTTCATTCCGTATTTTTTGAGGAGCGCGTCAATGTTGGGAGTTTTTACACTCTCGTTAATCGGAATATATATAAGATTTCTTCCCATTTTTCCGTCGTTGTTCAGCCATTTTCCGAGTTTATCCGCCGATGCCTCGGTAAGGTCGACCGTGGGAGCGTAAAGCACCGCGATTTTGCTGTCGTCACGAAGTTTTTGTGTCAGAAGATTTATCTCCCTGACATCATACGCGTTCTTTTTGAGGAGCGTAACCAAAGCGTCGTACGCCTGGCTGTTTTCGCCTGAACCCGTGATGAAGTCAACCGAGGTTTTTTCGCCTGTGGTAACCTCTAAAATGCCCGTAATTACAGCCTGTTCAATAGTTGTGGCTGTGTATACGTTATAACCGTAATACTGATAATACTGGCTTGATTTGTCGGATGTAAAACAATCGTCAAGCGTTAGCGAGGTGTAATCATCACCGCTTTCTATCAGTATCAATGTATTGGAATCGGAGGAGTTCCAGTCAATTTTATCGTACTTTGAAGTGAATGTCGGGTTGGACGAAAGGTCAATATATTTCAGCGTAACGTGGCTGTTCTGAGCCGCCATTTTTTTGAGGAGCTCGTTAGCCTGTACAAAGTACTGCGCGCCGGAGTACACGTTCAGTCCCGATTTAAAGTTTTTTTCCGAAGTCAGAACATAAATCGTTACATCCTTGTCAAGCTGGTTGAGATAGTCCATTGTGTCCTTCTGGAGCTGATATGAACCTGAAGATGTCATATCAAACTGCAGATTCGGAAAACGCTCAACAAGAAGTCCCGTAATAACATTAAGCAGGATAACAACAGCAAGCGCCGCCGCGAGTATGATAAAAGCAACCGTGCCTTTTTTTGTTTTTCTTGATTTGAAGAAAGCTTTAATCTTTCCCTGTTTTTTCTCTTTGTTACTCATTGCTCACCCTCCTTAACTCCAGCGTTTCCTGTCCAGTACGCGGATTGTAAAGAAGATAAACAGCGCAATAACGCTGAGGAAGAATACAACACCGGAAAGGTCGAGCATACCGTATGTAAAATTAGTGTAGTAATTGAGCGGAGAAATAGCCTCAAGCGCCTTTGAAATCCAGTCAACCTTCACCATAGATATAATTGTGCCCATCATATACAGGAGAAGTCCGACAGCCATTCCGACAACCGCCGCGATAACCTGGCTCTCTGTGAGCGCGCTGATAAACACGTCGATAGCGATAAGCGCTCCGCCAACGAGCAGCAGTCCTATGGTAGTACAGATGATTACAGGCCAGTCGGGTGTTGTGAAAAACGCGATAACCAAGCCGTATACGAAGAATATCAAACAGCATATAGCGTAAAGTATAAAAGCGCCGAGAAATTTACCCATTACGATATCAAACAAACTTGCGGGAGAAGTGAGAAGCGCCTGGTCGGTTTTCTGTTTTTTCTCTTCGCTGAAAGTTTTCATCGAAATAATCGGAATAAGAAACAGAATAACAATGAATATGTTGCTGAAAGTATAACTCAAAGACGAAACGTTGCCGACAAAGCACGTTCCGACAAAGAAATATCCCGAAAAGCCGAAAAACACAGCCATAACAATGTAGGCTATAGCTGAGTTGAAATATGAACTTAACTCTCTTTTAAGTATAGCCGCCATCATCACACCTCCCCGCGCTGGTCCTCGGAGACAAGCTTAAGGAAGCTCTCCTCCAGGGTTTCGTTGCCGCTCTGCATATTCAGGATAACGCAGTCTGCTGAAGCGACAGCATTGAAAACGTTTTTTCGAATATCTATTTCTTTTTTGTATTCAACAATGTATCGTGATACGTCCTCGCTAATATCACGCGTCTTGCGGATTTTGAGCACACCCGGGATAACCTTGAGCGCGCCGAGCACTGTGCTCTGAGCACCCTCGATATCCAGACTGAGCTTTTCATCGCCCGAGATTGACGAGCTGAGCTCCTCGGTCTTTGCGTCGGCTACAATTTTGCCGTTCGAGATTACGATAATCCTGTCGCACGTTGCCGAAACTTCAGAAAGAACATGAGACGAAAAAATAACCGTGTGCTTTTTGCCGAGGCTTCTGATGAGCTTGCGGATTTCGATTATCTGTTTAGGGTCGAGTCCGACAGTCGGCTCATCGAGGATAAGCACAGGCGGGTTGCCGAGGAGCGCCTGAGCAAAGCCCACACGCTGACGGTAACCTTTGGAAAGGTTTTTAATCAGTCTTTCGCTGACATCGGTTATCTTTACAAGACGCATTACTTCGTCGATGTGCTCCGCTTTGGGGAGCTTTACCTTCTTTAAGTTAAACATAAACTCAAGGTATTTGCGTACGGTCATCTCAACATAGAGCGGCGGTATCTCGGGGAGATAGCCAATCTTGCTTTTTACCGCCTTCGGGTCTTGAAGTATCTCGGCTCCGTCAACGGTAACCGTACCGCTTGAGGACGAGATATAGCCTGTAATTATATTCATAGTTGTAGATTTGCCCGCACCGTTCGGTCCGAGAAATCCAAGCACTTCGCCGCTCTCAACGGTAAAGCTGATATCGTCAACAGCCGTAGTCTTTCCGTAGCGCTTGGTAAGGTTTTTAACCTCAACCATAGTATCACTCCTTTTTCGGTTATCTATATAAACATCTTTATAATTATAACTCAAAACCACTTTCTAATCAATACGCATAAACCTGAAAGTTTTGTGAATACTACAGGAAAAAGAGGTGAAAACGGTGCAATACATTTACTCGTTTCTGGTCGGCGGAGCAATCTGTGTCTTCGGGCAGATCCTTATCGACAAAACCTCGCTTACCCCCGCGCGGATACTGACCTCGTTTGTTGTTGCGGGCGTTGCGCTGACGGCGCTCGGGCTTTATGAGCCGCTTGTTGATTTCGCGGGAGCGGGAGCTACAGTACCGATATCGGGTTTCGGATATCTTATGGCGAACGGAATCAAAAACGCTCTGACAGACAACGGTATCCTCGGAATATTGTCGGGAGCGCTGACAGCGTCTGCCGCGGGCATAGCCTGTGCGATTGTGTTCTCATATCTGGCGGCTTTGATTTCGCGCCCGGGAGACAAAAGTTAAACAGGGCTGACTGTTTGTCAACCCTGTTTTCTGTTAACTTTTATTTCATTTTTTATTTTTTGTCGTCTTTTTATTGACCTGAAAAACAATCTGTGGATATAGGTAAACGGCAGCACCCAGCCGTGTTTTTTGAGGACAGGATAGGTTTCTCTCATCCAGTTGGAGGACGGAAACAGCCTGTCTTTAATATATTCGCCTCTTGTTTTTCCTTTTTTGTAGTTTTCAAATCTGTGCCTGTCAAGCCCGTATATACCGCTTGTTATTATGTACATCTCATCTTCGGATAAACTCTCAACATCTTCGTTTTCAAACCACTTTGCAGTGATTCTCTTCACAAAATCTGAGAATTGAGTGAGATTCAGTTTTTCAAACTCGGCTTGAATATAGTCTTTGTCCAGGTTGGGAAGAAATTTTTTGTTAATCAGGTACATATCAAGGAACGAACGTATACCCGTGCCCGATTCGTCGTAATGCTTTTTGAGGTGGACAAGCTGGAAGATATAAAAATCCTCATCGCTCATTTTATATTCGTGTCCGCCGACGTTCTTGCTTTTATCAAAAAA
Organism: Ruminococcus sp.; assembly: GCA_024690465.1. Taxonomy (GTDB): domain Bacteria; phylum Bacillota; class Clostridia; order Oscillospirales; family Acutalibacteraceae; genus Ruminococcoides. Next base: position 8,907 of record JAILPC010000077.1, on the reverse strand, counting down.
ACCTTTATAGTAATTATAAAAAAGTTTGCCTGAGCTTGCGCTCAACATCGAATGGTGAAGCTCAACAACCATAAACGGCGGTTTTTTGTATTCGTCGTGGTGGAACATATCCACTTCGTCGGGGATATAACCCATTCCTTTGACGATTTCTCCCGCTTTTTTGAGGTCTTTTTCTCTGAGCAGGTAGTCCAAATCACCCATATATCGGTAATCGGGTTTTGGATAAAGCGCGCAGACGGGAAAACCTTTAACGGGCATAAAATCAATGCCGTTTTCGTTAAATGCCTTTTTAAGCGCGGTTGATTCCATAGTCTGAATCATATAACGGTGAACGACCATGTTTCTTTCGTCACGCCACTTATTATAGAGCTGCTCCTCAGGTTTTGTTTTGAGCTTCTCAACCGCGTAAAAAACTGTGTTGGCAATATCATGGAACTTGCATATTTTGAATAGCTTTTCAAAATCCGCGTCATCCGTCGGTTCAGGCGGCTGAGTCCCTTTGATTGCGGCAGCGGTAAGCTTTATGAGATAGCCTAGATTATATAATTTTTTTTGCTGTGCTGATGATTCCGACATTTCGTTTTTCTCTCTCTATATAATTAATCCGCCGTTTACGCCAAGCGTCTGACCTGTTATGAACGACGCCGAATCCGACGCCAGAAACAGCGCTGCCGACGCAATATCCTGTGGTGTACCCAGCCTGCCGAGGGGAGTTTCCTTGACGAGTTCATCAAGGGTTTCTTTATCAAAATCAGACATCATATCTGTCATAATCACTCCCGGAGCGATACAGTTAACGCGGATACCCGACGGCGCGACCTCTTTTGCCAAAGCTTTTGTCAAACCGATTACGCCTGCCTTTGACGCGCTGTAATGAACCTCGCACGAGGCTCCGACCTCACCCCACATTGAGCTTATGTTGATAATAACTCCGCTTTTCTGCAAAATCATATGCGGCAAAGCCTCGCGGCAGCAATAAAATACTCCGTCGAGATTTACGCCGATCGTCCTTTTCCATTCCTCGTCTGTGATATCGGTAAAAAGCCTCTGGTTTGATATCCCCGCGTTATTGATGAGCACATCAACATAACCTGTCTCGGAAAACATAGCTCTGACTTCATCGGGGGATGAAACATCCGCCTTAACGGTTTTGCAACCAACTTTGAATTTATCGCTGAGCTCAGAGGCGAGCGCTTTGGCTTTGTTTTTGCTGCGGTTATAATTGATTATTATCGAATATCCTTTTTCAGCGAACGCGCAGGCAACAGCGCTGCCGATTCCGCGTGAAGCACCTGTAATTAATACGGTTTTTATAGTAATCTCGCCTTTCCGTTTTGATGTATTACGTGCAAACACAATTATACACTATCAACTGAAAATTGGCAACCTTTAACCGAAATTTGCAAAATTTCTGAATAATGGTATAATATTGAGCAACAGGAGGAATTTACTATGAAACGAACTATCGGTATTATTTTATCTCTGTTAATCATTATGGGAGCTGCAACAGTCTTTGGTGCGGAAGCTGCCGCGGTCAAAGTCAAAAACAGAACTCTGCGCACATATTCCGGTCATTCTTTTACATTCAAAAAGTCCCCGTCACTCAAATACTATTGCAAGGTAAAGAACAACACGAAAAAATTTCTCAGCGTAAAGTTCAAGGACAACGGCACGTCATACTCCGTAAAAACAGTAGCTAAAAAGGTTACAGCCAAAAAAAGACCTGTGGTGACCGTATACTACAAAAACGCCTCGAAAAAATCTGTAAATGTAAAGCGTTTCAGATATAAGGTTAAGCCTATGGGAACGGTTAAGTTCAAAAGCTTAAAGATGAACGCGGGTGTGAGCGAGGAAGTCAGACTCCGCAATCCATTCGCGTACCGATATAAGATAAAATCATCGGATAAAGATGTGGCGGATATCAACATTAAAACCGAGAACTCTGACGACAAAGACTGTTATCTTTCCGCAAAATCGCTCAAGGAAGGCAGCACAACTGTCAGCGTTTACTTGAAGGGTGTTTCAGAAAAAGTCGGTGAGTTCAAAGTAACCGTCGGAAGCTATGACACAATAATCAATTCAAAATACAAGACGCTCAATCTCAAGTACAACTCCCACGGCAGCAGCACCTATATGGAGGATTCGCACATAAACCTCAAAGACGCGCTTATGTACAAGCACGCGGGAGCGAAATACTCTGTAGAACCTGTTGACGAAGATGTTGTCAGCGTTGTCAACGGCACACTCGTATATGCAACAGGCACTGGCTCAACAAGCGCTACGGTTTATGAAACCATCAAGAAAAAATCAAAGGCAATCGGAAAGATTGAGATAATTGCCGAAAGCGCTAAGATGTCCTATGTCGCGGAGCAGAACGCGCTTTTATATGACGGCGTTATCTTCGGCTACGGCGAAAACGTTGAGTTCCTGGATTTAACAGGTACGAAAACAAAACCGCTTAAACCGACCATCGTAGAAAAACTGATTAACAACTCTCTGACGAACTCCGCCTTTAAGTCGTCAGAATACAAGATAACATTCAAATCATCAAACTCTAAAATTGCGGCAGTAAGCTCCGCGGGCAAAGTTACCGCGGTTAAGGCGGGAACGGCAAATATCACCTATACAATTGTTTTTAAGGACAAATCCGTCTATAAAAACATCTGCAAAATTACCGTGGAATAAAATCTTTAAAAAATTAGCAAAAAATTGTTGATTTTCTTGTTAATGAGTATATAATGTTATATAGAAATTTATTCACTAAGGGATGAAATAAGGATGACGTTTGTACAGGAAGACCGTGTATTTCTCATTCGTAATGACGAAGTTTTGTTGTTTAAAAAAAATGAGGAGTATGACGGTGACGACGTAAACATTGAGGATTTTACAAAAGCTGAGTTTCTGCGTTATATCGGAGTAAAACGCTTTGAGGACGGAATCAAGCAGGTTTTCTATTATTTCGCGACAACCAATGATTTGTACTATACACAGTCGGGTTATTGGACTGAGATTAAAAAAGCTATTTACTATCCTGCCAAGGCTCTGACTTCGGGTGTTCTTAACGACTATATACGCAACGGTCAGTATGACAACGAGGTTCGTATCGGTGTAAAGAACGGCGATAAGGTAACTTTTTCGATTATTACAGAATAAATTAAGGCTCGGTTTCCCGAGCCTTTTTATGTAGAATAAAGGGCAGCTTAACGCTGCCCTGTTTTGTTATATATGTTATGCAAGCACATTGGAAAAGTTTACCTGTGACGCCGCGCTCACGGTGATTGTGCCGTCATTGTTAACAACATATGAATAGAAGTACAGGCTTTGGTCTTTGCTGACTTTTGAAACCGAAATATAGGGAGCGTAAATGAACTGATACTGTCCCGACATATTCGGTTTGTCAACAGTTGAGTTATGAACAGCTATTTTATTGTTCCTTCCTGTGCCTGTAGTTACTGCGGTTACTGCCGATTTGATGTCGTCAGCATCACACGCGCTGCCCGAGTAGGCTACGCCCATTCTCACAAAGCATGTCGAGACCGCGCTCGCTAGCATTTCCATCTTTACAACAGCGTTGTTGCCGTTATTGCTGATATACAGCGCATTGTTGATAAGAGAAGCTCTCTCGCAGATTGTTCCCTCAACTGCTTCGGTTGTGATATCTGTGTCGCCCGTAACAAAGAATTTAAAGCTTGAGCCTCTCGCCACACGAACACCGTTAACTAAGAAATCTACTGTACCGTCAACGGCAACCTCTGTTTCCGTAAGATATCTGAACTCGCCCTGTGAATGATTGTCGAGAGTAACCTCGTATGTTTTTTCGGTGTTGCTCATCGTTGCGCTTATATCTGTACCCGACAAAGTTGCGGATGCAACGCTATGGGTATAATACGGATTGTCAATTCTGGGCATATAAAGCTCAGCAATTGTTTTTGCGTCGCTGAGATTTGACCACACTGACTTTGTGTATGTTGAATTTGTCGCGGATGCGGGGTATTCTTTGTAGCTGTATGTTACCGCATACTTTGTGTTAGCGTAGCTATTCGCGGGAGTATCAATATCTGTATGTCCACAGGAAGTAACCTCGCCGTCCAGTATGTTTGCATAATCAAAAGCGCTGTTTCCAGAAGCAACGTGAGCAATGTTATAGAAATCTGTCAGCTCGCCGTAAATATCCGATTCGCTGTATGCTCCGTTCACATCAAACACAACTGTAATCAGTGTCTTTCCGTCCGAAAAATCGAATGTACTGTTAACATTGGAATAATTAAACAAAATTTTTCCGTTTTTATTGTTGCTTGTTCCGTTGAATGTGATGCTGTTTACGCTGAGAGATGATGAGGGATAATGAATTCTTCCTTCAAAAGCGTTTACTGCATCGTTTGTGGTGATAACATAACTGTATGTTACTGTTCCCGCCGCATTAGCTGTAACAGCAAAGCAGCCGCAAACAGCGGTCAACATTATCATTACGGACAAAACAACGGACATTGTTTTCTTTATTGTCATAGGGATTGCCTCCTGGTGAGTTTTCTCGGTTCGATTATACAACAGTAATTTGATTTTTTCAACAACTATTCAAAAAGTTCGGGATGCATTCGACTGTAATGAAAGATATATTGCTGAGCGATACCCGCGTAATCGCCGAAATCGGCGGCGGTCATTTCGGGGAAAAGAGTTTCGAGCGCGCGCTTCATCCACACGTCAACAGGAAAAGCCTCTATTCTATGCAATCCGAAAAGCAGAGCGCAATCAGCAACCTTTACGCCAACACCTTTGATTTTCATCAACTCTGCTCTCGCATCGTCATAGGGGAGTGTTCGGCAGATTTTAAGGTTGACTTCGCCGTTTGAAACCTTTTGCGCCGCGTCAATTATGTATTTGTTTCTGAATCCCGCGCGCAGCGGCTCGAGGTCCTCTGCTCTGAGCTTGGAGAGTCTTTCGGCAGTCGGGAAAGAATAACCCGAACCCACTTTTTCGCCGAAGTTATCACAAAGCCTGGCGACTATTCCTTTTATCCTTTTAATATTATTGTTTTGTGAAATGATAAAGGTGCAAAGCGCTTCCCACGGCTCCTGCCTGAGAATTCTTATACCGGAAGCGTAGGCGCTCGCTTCCTTCAGAACAGGGTGGAGTCTGCTAATTTCGTCGCGGATTATTCCGTAGTCCAGATCAAGGTCGAGGTAGCTTTTCCAGATGTTTTCAAAGTCCTCTTCTGTCGAATTATCGATGTACAGCGTCGTTTTTTCATGGCGCATTGTAACTTCACGATTAAAAGCTATGCCCTTAAACCCGCTGCCGGTGTCAACCCAGCGGAAACTTTGTCCGCAGTCGAGCGTCTGGGCAAGGTCAAGGTCATTTACTCCGTCGATTTTTACCCCTGTGTCCGTTTTTACACATTCCATATCAAAAACTCCTTTTAAACGTAAAATAAGTATATCATAAATCCAAAAAATATGATACAATAAAAACACACAAATACGAGGTGGATTATGAAAGAAAATATCACAACAATTCCGATAAACGACCTTTTTAAACCAAAAAAAGGCTGCCCTCTGTGCCGTATGGAGGAAATGCTCGAAAAAAACTATGTCAATTTCATAGTCGGCGACGCTATGATGGAACCGAATATCCGCATAGAAACAAATAAGAAAGGATTTTGTCACAGGCATTTTTCAAAAATGTTCGCTTCGGGGCAAAAGCTTCCGAACGCGCTTATTCTTGAATCGCACCTCAAAGCGGTTATGACCGAGATCCTGCCGAAAAAAGGAACCGCAAAACCCGACAAAAAAGCTCTTGACAAAATCGAGCAGCTGAGCAAAAGCTGTTATGTCTGTGACAGGATCGAAAAGGATATGAATCACCTTATTTCGACTGTTCTTTCGGAATATGAAAAGTCGGAGGAGTTCAGACAGCTTTACCGCGAACAGCCCTACATCTGCCTTAACCACTACGCTCTTATTATGAGGCGCGCTTCGGCAAAGGGCGGTGTGAATTCAAAAAACATAAAGGCATTTCACGAGGACACCTATAATCTGACCAAAAATCGGATTGCTGAGCTTAAAGACGACATTACATACTTTTGCTCGATGTTTGATTACCGCAACCGAGGAAAAGACTTCGGCAAAAGCAAAGACGCAATCGAACGCAGTATTGAATATCTGACACGTAAGAAACCATAACCAAAAAGCAGGGGCAGCTCATTTTTGAGCTGCCCATATATTCGAATTATTTTACGATAACTTTGCATTTCAGTTTAAGTCCGCATACCTTTACGGTGATTGTTGTTTTGCCCTTTTTTAAACCTGTAACTTTGCCTTTGGAGTTAATTTTGATTTTGTTGTTTGACTGTGTTAAGGTAATTTTTCCCGAACCGCCGATTACCTTAAGGTTAAACGATTTTTTTCTTTTTATTGTCTTTTTGGTATAGTTTAGTTTTGGGTTTTTTACCGTTACGGTCAGTCTGAAAATTACATTATCGCCTTTGGCGGTAATGACGGCTTTGCCTGCTTTTTTTGCTGTTATTTGTCCCTTGTTGGTTACAGCGGCAACCTTCGAGTTTGACGACGAGAACTTATAGGCACCTTTCGGCGACAAGGTAATCTGTGAAGAGCCCTTGAGATAAAGTTTCAGGCTCTTTTTAATTACTATCGGGTCGAGCTTTGGCGGCTCGGTTGCGACAGAGCCTATCGGTTCGGTAGCTGTCGGTTGTGTCTGCGCCTGTGACGACGGTTCTGTTGCTGTCGGCTGTGTGAAGTTCTGAGTACTTGTCGGCTCGGTAGTTTGTATTGTGGACTCAGTCGGTTCTGTTGTCGAGGTCGGCTGCGTCGGAATATTTATCTTATAAACAACGTCCTTTTCGAATGGCGAATCTTTGATTGCCGCAAAAAGCCCGCCGCTCGACATATACGCCAGCCCGTATATATTGTCTTTGATTGTTGACGGCTTTGTATAGATTTTTTCAATTGTGCTGCCGCCGATAGTCACACGGTAAATGTTTTCTGTGTCGTTAAAATAGAAATAATTGCCGTCGCATGTTATGAACGAGAACGCTTTGTCCCAGAACGCTCCCTCGACATCCTTAACATTCCATCGTGTTTTCTTTACGTCAAGCACTTCTTCTTCGCCTGTAGATATGTTTCTTCGGGTAAGCGCCGCATATACACTTGATGTGTACCTCTGATTAATATAGTAATCGTAACCGTCATAACGATAAATTATGGTGTTTACATTGTTCCACCAGGCATTGTCAAGAGAAGTATCCTCCGCTTTGAGGTTAGTTATCCAGTCAGAGTGTTCCCCGTCACCGTCGTTATTGAACCAGTTGTCGCTTTTCAGGAAATTGTTGTGATTTACTCTGCCCAGAGTGTCATTGGTCGGGTCGTCGTGGGCAATGTCAACATGATAATAGTTATCGCCTAGCTTGACCATGTTCCATGCGTGGTGGTTTTTAACACTCTGGATATAATGAGACTCGACACCTACCAGCGAAAGCAGATATTTATACGCCATTGAGTAGCCCTCGCACACGGCGTTGTTGTCAACCAGCGCGCCGTAGGACGTATATATTCTCATCTGGACCTTAAAAAGTTCGTAGTCGCCGTCGCTGATACTTTCGTATCTGGTATCGTATTCACAGAAATGAGCGAGAACATCGTGCATATAGCGTGCCTTTGCGAGGTCATTCCAGCTGTCTTGTACACCCGAAAGAATATAATTCACTCTCGCGTTATACTCGTTTATTGCCGACGGGATATCTTCGAGGTCAAAGCAATACTCGGGACGAATCGCGAGAACCTTACCTGTTTCATAGTTTGCCGTAGACGAAAACCTGGTTGGCAGAACATAGAAAAGCTCGGGATTTTCAGACATTACACTGAAATAAATCGCGCCGACGTCCTCTTTGAAGATATCAAAGCGTTCAACCGTAATATTAGTGTTCAGCGATCTGATTTCATTTGACAGGTACTCGCTGAATTCGGGGAACATTTTAACTATGTCGGCGGTGGAGTATTGCGCGAGCAGCGTGTCGCCGCCATACTGGTCGGTAATCTGCTCCTGTTCTCCTTCTTGGCTCGCGTAAACAGGATTTGCTCCGAAAACAAAAGAAAAGAGCATAGCTATTACAAGTACAAAAGCAATCCTTTTTGTCATAATAACCACCTCTTTGGCAACTTTCTGTTTTCATTATATTTTCATTATAGTATCTGAAATAATCAATGTCAAATAAAATCTTTGTTTAGTGATTTTTCGTCCCTCTTTCGCATATGATTTAACATATTCATCTTTGGAGGGCTGTATGTGAAAGGTGTAGTGGAGGAGCGCGCCGCAATGCTCGGAGAATATATTATCGAGAGCAAGGCAACCGTGCGCTCTGCGGCGAAGAAATTCGGAATCAGCAAGAGTACCGTACATAAAGATGTCAGCCAGCGGCTAAAAAGCGTTAATCCCGTATTATACAAAGAAGTCCGCGAAATACTGGACACCAACAAAAACCAACGCCATATACGCGGCGGAATCGCAACTAAAAATAAATATCTGATGTTAAAAAGAAAACTTCACAACGAAGACCCGCCGTCTGAAAAATAACGGCGGGTTAAACAAGAAAGCGCGCGTGAATAGCGCGTCCGCCTTTCGCTCAGCCATCGCTCGTGCGCGCAGCGTGCTACTGAGCGAGCAATACAAATTATTTTTGCTATATAGGAATAAGGATAGCTGTTTTTTACCTAAAGTTGTTTGCTTGCATTTTAAACAAATTTTGAATAATTTCTATAATAGGGTAGACACAAAGGGGATTAACCCTCCACCTCCCATTGCACCGTACGTACGGGTCTCGTATACGGCGCTACGTGAGTGCAGATGTTACTGCAAATAACTAAGATAGTACGAAAGAGGGTTGACCAATGCTGG
>JAILPC010000076.1 GCA_024690465.1 Ruminococcus sp. | reverse complement strand
CCAGCATTGGTCAACCCTCTTTCGTACTATCTTAGTTATTTGCAGTAACATCTGCACTCACGTAGCGCCGTATACGAGACCCGTACGTACGGTGCAATGGGAGGTGGAGGGTTAATCCCCTTTGTGTCTACCCTATTATAGGAAACTGCTCAAAATTTTGTTTATATATGCAAGCAAACGACTTTAGGTAAAAACAACTATCCTTATTCCTGTAGAGCAAAAGAATATTTGTATTGCCCGCTCAGCAGCACGCTGCGCGCGCTTTCTTGTTAGTAAATATGTTCTCTTTATAATATAGTATCATAGTTTATATTATATATATTATTATTGTGGGCAAATTTTGCATACCGTGGAGTGCAAATTTTGCATACCGTGGAGTGCAATTTTTGCATAAAGGGAGGGTAATTTTGTCCTGTGTGAAAGATAGATCTTAGCATCTTTCGCTTTATTCTAATAAAGAAAAATATTGCATATTTTTAATTCTTTTCAAGAAAAAATAACAAGTTTTTAACCGATTTAGGCATTATCCGAATAAAAATGACACTCTGCTGACAAATCTCATACAAGATTACCAAATTTAGGTTACAGTTTCCCGAAACGTATTGACTTTGAAATTATAATGGGGTATTATTTTTATGGATGAAATTGTGGTGGATTATGTGCGATGCCACAACAGGTTGTGATTTTTTAACAAATTTGTAACATATAGTATGTTGCAGAAAATCATAATCGAGAAGGTAAATGAAAGAATAATACGAGAAGCGCCGAGGCTCGAAACCCTCGATTAACGACTGACGAGGACTAAGTAATTAAGAAATTCAAACCGATAACAATAATATCAAAAGAATTCATTAATTGATTAGACGAGTGGGAGTTAAGAGAGGAACAGCGCAGAGCAGCGAGGCGTGACAAGATAAGTTTTCAGTTTATTTGGAGTGTGCCACGTTGGAAAAATTTGTAATAAACGGAGGCAAGGTGCTTGATGGCGATGTAGCCATCAGCGGTGCCAAGAATGCCGCGGTTGCGATTATTCCCGCCGTTATTCTTTGCGACGAGCCCTGCCGTATAGAGAATATACCTAATATCAGCGACGTTGCCCTTATCGGCCATATCCTTCAGGAAATGGGCGCTGAAGTAAAAAGAATAAATAAAAGCACCTTATATATTGACCCTAAGGGAATCGAAACTACGAGCGCGACATCGGATTTAGTCCGCGGAATGCGCGCGTCGTACTACCTTTTGGGCGCGCTTTTGGGCAGAAGCCACGAGGCGAGAGTTTGTCTCCCCGGCGGATGTAATTTCGGCGCGCGTCCTATCGATTTGCACCTTAAGGGTTTTGCCGCTATGGGAGCCCGTCACGAGCTCGTTAACGGCGCTATTATCGATGTTCGTTCCGATTACAGACTCAAGGGCAGCCATATCTACCTTGACTTTGCTTCAGTCGGAGCGACAATTAACATTATGCTCGCTGCTACAAAGGCAGAGGGACAGACTATTATCGAGAACGCGGCAAAAGAGCCTCACATAGTTGACCTCGCGAACTTCCTCAACTCTATGGGCGCTCAGATCAGAGGCGCGGGTACCGATACAATCAAAATCCGCGGAGTTGACTTCCTCCACGGCGTTAACTATTCAATTATCCCCGACCAGATTGAGGCGGGTACTTATATGTGCGCTGCCGCGGCTACACGCGGTCGTGTGCTTGTAAAGAACGTTACTCCCAAGCATCTCGAGTCCATCACGGCTAAGCTTCGTGAAATCGGCTGTGAGATTAAGGAGTTTGACGAAGCTGTTCTTGTAGACGCCACAAAGCGTCCGCTCACACGCTGCAACATCAAAACTATGCCTCACCCGGGTTTCCCGACCGACTGCCAGCCGCAGTTTGCGGTACTCCTGGCGACAGTTGAGGGAACAAGCATCATAAACGAGAGCGTATGGGACAACCGCTATCAGTATGTTTCCGAGCTCACGCTTATGGGCGCTCACATCTCCGTTGAGGGCAGACTCGCTATCATCGAAGGCGGTTCGCGTCTTTCGGCGGCTCCCGTTAAGGCTACAGACCTCAGAGCAGGCGCGGCTATGATTATCGCGGGACTTTGCGCTGACGGCACTACAGAGGTCAGCTCGATTCAGTATATCGAGAGAGGTTACGAGGATATCGTTGAGAAGCTCACAAACCTCGGCGCTGATATCAGAAAGGTTTACTTCGAAGACCACAGCGAGAGAAGTCTCAGAGCTTAATTAGTAGTCAGTAGCAAGTAGTTAGTAATCAGTAATATTTTTCAACTATATATTTGCCTTGAAGTGCATCGTTACTTCAAGGCATTTTTTTGATAGAAAATTACTCTGAAACAGGGTAAAATACAGCTTATCGAATAAAAAATTTCATTGCTTGCAATTATCGAAGATCATTGCCCGCTCAGCAGCACGCTGCGCGCGCACGAGCGATAGCTGAACGAATGCGTATGCGCTAGGGATGCGCGCTTTCTTGTATCACTATTTATCCAATCGGAATAAATAAGTTCTCGGAAGATGGAAGGTTTCTCCCAGACCATAACTGACTACTGACTACTGATTACTGATAACTTTTCTGTTTCATTTTTTAAAGTTATGTGTTATAATTAAACTTGAGTTTAAATGAAAGGAGAGATTGCTATGGCAAAGGTTGTGCCGCTGTTTTCGGGCAGCAAGGGCAACAGCTATTTTGTCGGTTCATCCGGTGAAGGCGTGCTTATCGACGCGGGACGAAGCGCCAAACAGCTTGACGAGGCTCTGGATTTTTGCGGAATAAATCCACGCTCAATCGGCGCTGTGTTTGTTACCCACGAGCACGTTGACCATTGCAGCGCGCTGCGCGTATTCGCGAAAAAGCACGGCTTGAAAATCTACGCGAGCGCGGGAACTCTGACAGCTATGGCTGAAAAAGGATATATCTCTCCCGAAAATGACTGCGAAGTAATATCGGACGCTGTTGATATCGGCAATATGCGCGTTATCCGCTGTGATACTCCTCACGACGCGCGCGAGAGCTGCTGCTTTCAGGTTGTGACCGCCGACGACAGACGCGCCGCGATAGCTACCGACCTCGGTGTGATGACCGACAGCGTTCGTGATTTAATCCGAACAAGCGATTTTGCCGTTGTTGAGTCAAACCACGATATTGATATGCTCAGAAACGGCGGCTATCCGTATAACGTAAAGCAGAGGATACTCTCCGACAAGGGACACCTGAGCAACACAGCGTGCGCTTCCGAGCTCGCGGACTTTATCCGCTGCGGAGTTTTCCGCCTGATGCTCGGTCATATTTCCGAGAACAACAACCGCCCCGAGCTGGCTGTCAACACAAGCGTAAGCGCGCTCAAACAAATCGGTATGAAGCGTGACCTGGATTTTACTATATCCGACGTTCCTGCCGAATGCAGCGGAAAATCTATATTATTCTGAGGTATTTATGCTTAGTATAAATATTATTTGTATCGGAAAAATTAAGGAAAAATACTGGACAGACGCGATAGCCGAGTATAAAAAGCGGCTGTCGGCGTTTTGCCGTTTTAATATTGTTGAGCTCGACGAGGAAAAAACCTATCAGAACCCGAATCCCTCGCAGATTGAAGCGATACTCAACGCCGAGGGCAAACGTATACTCAGCGCGCTGACAAAGGGTTCGTATGTGATTTCGATGTGTATTGAGGGCAGGATGATAAGCTCGCCCGAGCTTGCCGAAAAGTTCGGGAATATCAGCCTGAGCGGAAAAAGCTCGGTTGACCTTATTATCGGCGGAAGCTGGGGACTTTCAAACGAAGTCAAGCAGAGGTCGGATTACAAGCTATCGATGAGCAGAATGACATTCCCTCACCAGATGGCGCGCGTTGTGCTGTGCGAACAGATTTACCGCGTGTTTGAGATAAATAATAACGGAAAATACCATAAATAGTAGTCAAAAATCAGTAATCAGCAGCCAGTTAAGCGTTAACAAAATATTATCTGGAATTAACGCAACTTCTTTCGGGATATGTTCTTTAGTTACTAAAAAACTTTATTGCGTGAACAACTGAGAACTGACAACTGATACTATTTTCAAATAAAACCCTTTAACATCTGTTGCGTTAAATTCCGCACAACTGCGTTATCGTCCTTGCAAGGCGCCAGCCTTGCGGCGTCCTCTGCCTTGTTTTGCGAAATTTTACGTTAACATCTTATTAATGCGTTTTAATTGAAAATAGTATGAATACTGACTACTGTTTCACCGGAGGTGAAACCAGTGGCTCTTGACGGAATGATGCTGCACCACGTTATGAATGAGCTGAAACAGACAGCTCTGGGCGCGCGTGTGTATCAGATTTATCAGCCGAACCGTGACGAAATAATTTTACATCTCCGCACAAAAAGCGGAAATAAAAAGCTGCTCGTTTCTACGAGGGCTAATTCCCCGCGCGTGAATTTCACCGAATACAGCGTCGAAAATCCCGCTTCGCCGCCTATGCTCTGTATGCTTATGCGCAAACGTCTCGGCGGCGGCAAGCTTCTTGATATACGACAGTCGGGGCTCGACAGAATTCTGTTCTTTGATTTTGAATGTACAAACGAGCTCGGCGACAAGGTTATGCTTACGCTCATTGTTGAGATAATGGGCAAGTACAGCAACATAATTTTCACCGAGGAGAGCGGCCTGATAATTGACGCGCTCAAGCGTGTTGATATCACTATGTCGAGCAGGCGCGTCGTGCTGCCGAATCTGAACTACGAGCTGCCCGAAAAGCAGGACAAGCTCAATATTCTGCTCTGTGATGCCGAAAAGGTAGTGGAGAAAATAGTGAACACTTCCGACGAAAAAGCTCTGAATAAAGCGATTCTGAATGCCGTAGAGGGTATTTCTCCCGTGGTTTGCCGCGAAATTGAGCACAGGGTGCTCGGCGGTAAAATCGCGAACAATAAAACTATGACCGTTGAAGATAAAGAAAAACTGAAGGCGGAGATCGAAAAGCTCGCTGACAAGGTGCTGACCTGTTCGGGTAAGCCGCTTATGCTTTACCACAAGGGCGAGAAGCGCCCCTTCGATATCTCGTTTGTCGATATCACCCAGTACGGCAGCCTGTGCGAAACAGGTGAGAGGTCGAGCTTCTGCGAGCTGCTCGACAGCTACTACGCCGAGCGTGACAGCGCCGACAGAATGAGAGTGAAGTCGGCGGACCTTTCGCGTGTGCTCACAAATCTGATTAACAGAACGACCAACAAAATCAACGCTCAGCGCCGTGAGCTCGCCGCGTGCGAGGACAGGGAGCAGCTCAGAATAAAGGGCGACCTTTTGCAGGCTAACCTCTACAGGATTGAGCGCGGAGCCGAGAGCGTGACCGTTGAAAACTATTATGACGAGAACAACGCTCCGCTGACTATAAAGCTAAATCCCGCGATTTCTCCCGCGCAAAACGCTCAGAAATTCTACAAGGACTATAACCGTGCCAAGACTGCCGAGCAGGTGCTGACAGTTCAGATAAAAAAGGCTGAGGACGAGCTTGAATATCTCGACACGCTTTCGGACACACTTTCAAGGGTAACGAGCGAAAAGGAGCTCAATCAGATACGGCTTGAGTTTATGGAACAGGGCTATATCAGACGTCCTAAAACCGCGACAAAAAAGCCTTCTGTGCTTCAGCCGCTGGAATATACAACTTCGGACGGTTTCAAGGTGCTTGTGGGCAGGAACAACAAGCAGAACGACACCCTCACGCTCAAGACCGCGAAGAACCGTGACCTTTGGTTCCACACCAAGGATATCGCGGGCTCGCACACTATCCTCATAACCGAGGGCAGGGACGTACCCGAGAGCTCTGTAATTGAGGCAGCGCGTATCGCAGCGTACCACAGCAAGGCTCGAGAGAGCTCAAATGTCGCGGTGGATTATACGCTCGTAAAGCACGTTTCAAAGCCGAACGGAGCAAAGCCGGGAATGGTGATTTTTGTGAACAACCGTACCGTGTATGTCGACCCTTGGGTGCCGCAGAAGTAAGCTTTGATCGTACTCCTTTTTAAAGGGGTCAAAATCGTTAGCCCACAGGCTCGATTTTGGGGGATTATCTATCCTCTTTATGAACGTTCATAAGGAGGACCGCCTCTAAAGGGCTAGACAACCCCTCGAAATCAGAGATTTCGGTCCCCTTAAAAGGGGACACATTTTTTCTCCAAATTATTTTTTAATTATTCTTTATCAGAATATTTATCGCGTTTTCATATATTAATATAGTATTGGTGTAATTCGACATTTTGTAAGTTTTTTTGTACAATGTCAAACACATTATTTTTCCTTTCGGAGGGAACTATGAGTATATTCAGCGTAATAAGCGTGTTGGGCGGTCTTGGACTGTTCCTGTTGGGTATGAAGCTGATGGGCGAGGGCTTGGAGCTCGCCGCGGGCTCGAAGCTGCGCAGCCTTCTTGAGAAGATCACCAGCAATAAGTATATTGCCATGCTGGTCGGCTTGATGGTCACCGCGGTTATTCAGAGTTCATCCGCCACAGACGCGATGGTTGTCGGTTTTGTCAACGCGGGACTTATGGATATCTATCAGTGCGTAGGTATTCTGTTCGGTTCCAAGATCGGTACTACCGTAACGTCTCTGTTGCTTTCGATTGACATCAAGGCTTATGTGCCGCTGTTTGCGTTCGCGGGCGCCGCGATAATCACGTTCTCCAAAAAGAACAACCACAAGTATTACGGTCAGATCGCCGCGGGCTTCGGCATATTGTTTATGGGTATGTCGATGATGAGCTCGAACTTCGGTTTCCTCAAGGAATCCGTGGTATTCGCCAATATGATAAAGAGCTTGTCAAATCCTCTGCTCGGTCTTTTGGCAGGTATGGTTTTTACGGGTATCATCCAGAGCTCGTCCGCTTCGGTCGGTATCCTTATGGCGCTCGGTATGAGCGGAGTAGTTTCTCTTGAGAACTGTGTATACATCATCTTCGGTATGAACGTCGGCGCGTGTATGCCCGTGTTCCTCTCGGCCGCGGGAGCTAACCGCGAGAGTAAGCAGGTCGCGCTGTGTAACTTCTTTATAAGCTTTTTCTCGGCGCTGTTGTTGACAGGTATCGTTGTGCTTCTGGACACGACGCCTTATTCCCTGACAAGCATCTTCCAAAGCATTCCCTTCTTAAAGGGAAATACACCCGCTCAGATTTCCGCGGTTCATATTCTGTTTAATATAGCTACCACCATAGTTTTCTTACCGCTTTCAGGACTGCTTATCAAGCTCACCAAGCTTATCCTGCCCGATAAGGAAACAAAAGAGGACGAGATCACCGTTTACCTCGACCCCCGTATCCTCACCACGCCTCCCTTTGCTGTACAGCAGACGGAGAAGGAGTGCGCGCGTCTGGCGAGCCTCGCGAGAGCGAGCTTCGATATGTCGCTTGAGGCGCTGCTCAACGGCGATAAAAAAGCCATTGACAGGGTAGAGGAGAACGAGAAGGTTGTCGATAAGCTGACCAACAGCATTACGAAATATATTGTTAAAATCAACGGTCTTGACATCGTCGACTACGACCGAAAGGTTATGGGCGCTATGTACAACGCCATTCAGGATTTGGAGCGTATAGGCGACCGCAGCGAAAACATCTGCCAGTCCGCGCTTCAGCTAATCAACGGCGAGGCTGAGTTTACCGAGGACGCTAAAAAGGAAATCAAAGTACTCTGCGAAACTGTTCAGGGTATTCTTGAGGACAGCTTCTATATGTTCACTCACCAGAGCAAGGACCCGAACCTCACCGAAGCTGTGCTTCAGGCTGAGGATCAGATTGACGAGTACTGCGAGCTGTTCAGGCAGCACCACATCGAGCGACTTTCAAACGGTACCTGCAGCGCTGAGGCGGGCACAATCTTCATTGAATTGCTCACGAACCTTGAGCGCGTAGGCGACCACGCCGTAACAGTGGCGTTCTGTATTCCGTACAGACACGGCGCTCAGCAGCCGCAGCTCACAAGCGGATAATTGAATATTGAAAAAGCTCCCGAAAGGGAGCTTTTCTAATGCCTTTTTTTCTATTCAAACCGCTTTGAATCGGAATCCCATCTTTTTCGCGTACTTCTGAGCGTAGGAGTCTACTTTGCCCTTTATAATAAAGCTCTTGTCTATTTCGCCTACTACTCCGCACTCTCCTACGTAATATCCGAATGAGGCGCAGCCGATTTTCTTTACGCTTGGGGGAAGCTCAATTTCTGACATATACGTTCCGAAGAATGTCTTATCTTTCACCTCTTTGAGCTTCGAGGGCAGTCTGACAGAAACTAGGTTGGTTTTTTCAAAGGCGCCTTTTGAAATTATCTTTACGCTGTCGGGCAGGTACAATTTCCACATATCTTCTCCTGTCCACCAGTCTTTTTTGCTGACTTCAGCATCGCTGAATGCTCCGACACCTATAGATTTTAAGCCGTATTCCAGCTCGAAGCTCTTTATGTTTGCTTCTCCGAATGCATAATCTTTAATTATTTTGACATTGTTTGTTATGGTCAGTTTTTTGAGCTTTGCCATGAAAAAAGCGCGGATTCCGATTGTTTTTACCGTTTTGGGAGTTTTGTAATCCTTACGCGCGGCTTTCGGCGGGTAAAAAATGACCTTTGTCATTTTCTTATTATATAATACATTTGACTTTACGCGAAAAAATTTATTGCCTTTAGCTACAGAAATCTTTTTGAGATTTTCTCCAAAAGCAGGTTCAAATCCCTCTAAAACACCTGTGCTTTTCATCTCGATGGATTTTAAGGACTTTGGAAGTGTCAGAGAGGTTAATCCTGAACACGAAAATGCCCCGTTATATATAACCTCCAAGGTAGAGGGGAGCTTTATTGTTTTGAAATTATTAGACAAAAAAGCGTCTCTGCCGATTCTCTTTATTCCGTTATGCAGGGTTACTTTTTTTAAATTGTTGCCGTAAAAGCATTCCGCGCCCAGCACCTTAACAGACTTCGGAATATCAATCTCCTTCAATTCGTTGCACTCAAAGCAGCCCGCCTTTATGTGCTTCAGACTTTTGGGAAGTTTGACGGATTTTATAAAACATTCCGTAAAGGCGTTTTTGCCTATTTCTTTAAGACCTTTGTTAAAAGTAACCTTCTCCAGACCGCTGTCTTCAAAAGCACTCGTACCTATTTTTCTCATACTTTTGTTGAAGGTTACGCTCTTTAACTGGCTTCCGTCGCCATCATAATAGCCTAAAAAAGCTTCTTTGCCAATTTCGGTAACCCTGTGACCATCCAGCTTTTCGGGGATAGTCAGTTCTTTCGCGCTGCCGATGTATTTGGTGATGAGCGCAGTGCCGTTCGACAGAACCTTATATCTGAAATCGCCGCATGTTTTGGCAAAAGCAGGTACAGAGCTGAATACAC
>JAILPC010000187.1 GCA_024690465.1 Ruminococcus sp. | reverse complement strand
TTATGGAAAACCTCCTTTAAAATGTTAAGTTCATCATAACATTATTATAAGTTTTTGTAAAGCGTAAAAATGTAATAAATTCTCTCCTTTTGAATATAATTTAGCGATTATATTTTTGAAAGGATTTTAGACATGCCGAATATTTATCTCAGTCCTTCACTGCAGGAGTGGAACCCGTATGTTGACGGTGGAAACGAGGAGTATTATATGAATCTGATTGCGGACGCTATGGAGCCGTATCTGAAAGCTAGCGGAATCAGTTTTACGCGCAATTCTCCCGATATGACACTGCGTCAGGCGATTAGCCAGAGTAATATGGGAAACTACGATTTGCACCTTGCTGTGCACTCGAACGCGTCGGGCGAAAACAGCGCGGGCAAAAACAGGGGAGTGGAGGTTTATTACTACCCCGGTAGCACAAAGGGACAGAGCTTTGCCGAGACATTGGCTACAAACTTCTCTGATTTATATCCTATTCCCGAAAAAGTGAGGACAATACCTACAACAACTCTCGGCGAGCTGCGCCTTACGCGCGCTCCGGCGGCTCTTATTGAGGTTGCGTACCACGACAACCTTGACGACGCCAGGTGGATTCGTGACAACATAAACAACATAGCCCGCAACCTCTCAAAGTCCGTCGCCGAAACTCTCGGCGTTCCGTTTGTTGAACCTTGAAAAATCGATATGTTATGGTATAATACATGTAAGAACACGCATAGGGGCGGTCTTCCCTGCCCGCCCGTTCATTAAAGATATTTCATTAGTATGTAAACGCGAATAACAAAAATCAAGGAAGTGTAATTATGACATCTGTAATGGAAGCTATAATCAAAAAGACAATGGAAAATCTGCAGAAAAACAACATAAAACCCTTTTATGTTGAAACCAAGGAAGAGGTATTGCCGCTTGTCAGAACTCTCATAAAAAAGGGAGATACTGTGTCTAACGGCGGTTCCGAAACTCTGAAACAGACGGGCGTTATAGACGAACTCAAGAGCGGAAAATACAACTACCTTGACCGTTCACGCGAGGGAATTACCCGCGAGGAGGTTGAGCGGGTTTACCGTGATACATACTCAGCCGACGTGTATTTCGCGTCCTCAAACGCTGTTACCGAGAGCGGTTATCTTTATAACGTTGACGGCAACTCAAACCGTGTTTCTGCAATCCTGTACGGTCCCAAAAGCGTTGTGCTCGTATGCGGATACAACAAGATTGTCAAGGACATTGACGAGGCTGTAAAGCGCGTAAAGACTTTAGCCGCGCCGCCTAACACAGTAAGGCTCGGCTGTGAAACCTACTGCGCCGAAAAAGGCAGTTGTATGTCGCTCAACCAGGAGAATCCCGAGATGTGTGACGGCTGTCATTCAAAGGGCAGAATCTGCTGTAACTTTGTTGTTTCGGCTCAGCAGCGTCACGTTGACAGAATCAAGGTTATTATTGTCGGCGAAGAATTAGGATACTAAAAAATCAGCCCTCCCCAAGGGAGGGCAGGTTCTATTACTGCTCGGGGCAGTTTTTAGCTTGTTTGTTCTGGCTGTTCTGCTGATTCTTGTTCTGGCTCTGCTGTGACTTTTTGTTCTGGTTCTGCTTAGCCTGCTTGTCCTGATAATTACTCACGGTAATCACCTCCTTAAGTAACTGTTGTTATGATTACCGAAAGAGTTTGGTTTATTCTCTGAATATGGAAAATTTTTTAAATAGAATGAAGTCTCTGCTCGGTGACGAGTACGACGAGTATTTGCAATATTATAACAGCTTCGAGAATTTCAGAGGCATCCGCGTGAACACTCTCAAGTGCTCGTCGGACAAGCTCGGAGAGCTCCTTGACTTTGAGCTTCAGTCGACGCCGTTCTGTGCTGAGGGCTTTTATGTTCCGCCGTTTGTAAGGTCGCTCGGCAACAATCCGCTCCATCACGCGGGCGCGTTTTATATACAAGAGCCGTCGGCAACCTCGGCGGTGACTATGCTCGGTGTTGAGCAGGGCGACAAGGTTCTCGACCTTTGCGCCGCTCCGGGTGGTAAGAGCACCCAGATTGCCGCGAAGCTCGGCGGTACGGGGCTTTTGTGGAGCAACGAGATAGTCAGAAACAGAGCTATAATTCTTTTATCGAATATTGAACGCGTGGGAGTGAGAAACTCCGTTGTGTCAAACTGCCGTCCCGACGTGCTGTGCGAAAAGCTGACAGGTTATTTTGACAAGGTGCTTGTTGACGCGCCGTGCAGCGGTGAGGGCATGTTCCGCAAAAACAGCGCGGCTCAGGAATGGAGCGTTGAACATGTGCGCAGCTGTGCCGAGCGTCAGCTCAAAATTCTGAACTCAGCAAAGCTCGCGCTTAAGGAAAACGGCGTGCTCGTGTACTCCACTTGTACTTTTTCCGAGGAAGAAAACGAGGGCGTAATTACTCGCTTTTTAAGTGAAAATCCCGATTTTGTAATCGAGGACAGCGGCGTAAGCTTCGGACGTCCGACGCTTGAATTCGCGCGCAGGGTATTCCCGATGGACGGCGGCGAGGGGCATTTTGCCGTCAGACTCAGAAAGACCTCGGGCACATATTCCGTACCCGACGATAGTCCGAGTCAGCAAAAAATTCCTGAATATATATATGATTTTTATAACGACATCTTTATGGACAGGCCTTTCGGCGAACAGCTTGAACTCTGCGGCGACAAGATTATTGCCGCGACGGTTAGGCTGCCCGACACAAAAGGTCTCGCGATACTCAACAAGGGCTTAAAGCTCGGCGAAATAAGGAAAAACCGTGTTGAGCCGTGTCATCAGGCGTTTATGGCTTCTGAGCCTCACGAGCTCACGCGTTCAGTTGATTTTGATGTAAACAGCTATGAGATAAAAAAATTCCTTCACGGCGAACAGCTCCCGATAAGCGGCGACATAAAAGGCTTTACGGGCGTGAGCGTGAACGGAATAACCGTCGGGTTCGGCAAAGCCTCAAACGGTGTTCTCAAGAATAAATACCCAAAGGGACTCAGATTGCTATGAAAAACCTTTCCAACATAGGCACAATTAAAGAAATTCTGTCTCGTCACGGTTTCAGTTTTTCAAAAAAGCTGGGGCAGAATTTTCTCGTCAATCCGTCGGTTTGTCCGCGTATGGCGGAGCTCAGCGGAGCGGGCGAGGGAGTTGGCGTGCTCGAAATCGGTCCCGGTATCGGCGTGCTCACTCAGGAGCTGTGCGCTATCTCGAGCAAGGTTGTCGCTGTTGAAATAGACACGCGCCTTGTGCCCGTTCTGGGCGAAACACTCGAGGGCTTTGACAATTTTAAGCTTATCAACGCCGACGTTATGGAGCTCGATTTAAACGAGCTCATCGAAAACGAGTTCAAGGGTATGAAGGTGGTAGTTTGCGCCAATCTGCCGTACTATATCACATCGCCCGTGATTATGAAACTGCTCGAGGACAAGCTGCCGATAGAGGCAATCACCGTAATGGTTCAGAAAGAGGCGGCGGAGCGCATATGCGCTGAGGTCGGCACACGCGCGGGCGGCGCGGTAACCGCGGCGGTAAATTTCTACAGCAAGCCCGAAATGTTGTTTAAGGTTTCGGCGGGTTCGTTTATGCCCGCTCCGAAGGTTGATTCAGCTGTAATCAGGCTTAATGTGTATAAAGAACCTCAATATGTATTGACAGATGACAAAAAATTCTTTAAAATAATAAAAGCGGCATTCGCGCAGCGAAGAAAGACCGTCGCTAATTCAATCAGCTCGACTCTCGGAACAGAAAAATCCGAAATAATAAAGCTGCTTGAGGAGTGCGGAATAAGCCCTGCGGCAAGGGCTGAGAATCTTAGTATGGACGATTTTGTACATTTGGCGGAGAGGATACTGTGAGCGATAGAAAGTTTTTGTTTTTCATTATTTCCATAGTGCTTTTCGGCGTATCCTTTGTGTCGCTTGTGAGCGCGATGATTCTCAACGCCGTTATTTTCAGCACATCGTTTGCTCCCGCTGTTGCGGCGATAATATCGTTTGTGTCCGCTTTCGCGGCAATAATTTCTGCTTGTATCTACGGGAAGGGGGATAAGCAATGAAACAGAACAGCACAAAAAAGTATTCGGCATTTCAGAAGGTAATGGTTATTCTGATTCCGATTTGTCTTCTGTTGCTGCTTGCTTCCATAACCACCCTTGTCGCTATGTGTGTTACTCAGAATTACGGCAGTTTCGGCTTTTTCAGCATAGGCAACATCGTTATTATTATGGCGTCATGTTCGACAATTCTCGCGATTGTCGTAATAGTCGTTTCGTTTGTTACGGCGGGGAAAGAACCCGATGACGACCCCGAGGATATCCTGCTGAAAAAAACAATCAAAAAATAAGAAAACCGCGGAGCGTTGACGCTTCGCGGTTTTTAACAGCAATTTTTTAATCTTTTAAAATTTTTTAATATTTTAATTTTTTAAAGGTCGGGCAGTTCAGGGGCTGTTTCCAGCTCTTCTTCGTTGGGTAAAGAAGCGACAATTTCGGGAATTGCGTCTTCTGCGTTTTCATATACTTTTGATGAGGTTTTGCTCGATGTTTTACTCGAGGTTTTTGAGCTGCCTGATGACTTTGAACCGCTCGTTTTATCGGAGCTGACTGATGATTTTGAACCGCTCTTTGACGAGCCTTTGTCCGCCGCTTCGCTCTTTTTAGTGTTTGGGTGAGCGGCAATATAATTATCCACGTCAACTACGCTGCCGCTTTTGTCTTCGACAGAAATTATTCCGCCGTTCTTGTCCTTTGTGATGATGTTGCCGTCAGCGTCCTTTTCAACAGTGCCGCCGTCGGCAGTTGTTTCGATGACTTTTGTGGTTTCGGATGCGGCAGAGGTTGTTGTTTTGGACGATTTCTTTTCAGCACTGCCGCCGCAGGAGCACGACACGAGCATAGCCGCGAGCAGAGCTCCGCATATAGATGTAATAAAAAATTTTTTCATAATAATTTCCATAGCCTTTCCGCCCACAAATAGATATTAAAGTTCCAAATAACCTTATCGTGAGCGGATAAGGCGTAAATGGAAATTCAGTCATCGCTCGTTGTCCCGCAGGGACAAACTGAGCGGACAATATTAATCTGATTAGTGTGAACTTTCACACTAATCACTCCCTTTTGAGCTATGAGCTAATTATATTACATATCGGTATTTTGTCAAGCTAATGCGGTTTCTTTCGTTATTTTTCTAATACAGAAAGACATCTTGCACAAAGACAGAGCGCCTGTATTGTGCAAAACAGCGAAAAAAAGAAAACTGTCTAATTTAGCCCGAAATTGCTTGCCAAAATGGTGGCTTTTGTGTTACAATGCTAGAGTAAATAATTATGGGTAAGAATATGCTCAGAGCCTTTGCGGAAAGGTCAAAGCAGGGCAGATGTTCGGCAAAAACCGAATCGTGAAAGCGAATGTCAGCGCGGCTTTCAACCCTGCGAATCCGTTCAAATAATTAACAAATCATTAACTTTTAATTGTTAATCGTTAATTGTTAATCGTTAATTGTTAATTGCAGCCGACACGGAGCCTTTTCTCCCGCGGGTCAGGCGGGAAAAGCACGGGACAGCGTATTCCTCTATGTTACGTTTTTTCGGAGTTAAGAAGCCTTAAGGTCAGAAAAAGGTTTGGAACAAGGATTTATCAATTCCAGGTTCTCACTTCTTAATTCCAAATTGAATCCGCTCTTCGGATTCAGAATGGAGGTTTTTTATTTATGAAAACAAAGATTAAACGATTCTCACGGCGCACGGTTTCGATGGTACTGGTGCTTCTCATGATGTTCTCGGTACTCGGAATAGGTTCGCTGATAACAGTTAATGCTGCTAATATTCACAGATTATTAACAGGCGATAATAACAATAAAAACAACTGGGGCACAGGAGACTACTATATGCACGACAGTGTTTTTGGTTGGAATTCTGGTTCTTCAAAGTGTTTTAAAGACGGGAATTATTATTGGGCAACATATTACTTAAAGTATAGTGAAGCAGATAAGGTCTATTTCAGGTTTTATGACGCAGACTCTAACGGTGATGTTGCTCCAAAATCAGGAAGCGACCAAGACGCTACATCCTATAATTCCGTTGGTTGGTATGGAAGCGGCGCATTCTATGTAGACCAAACAAGCGGTAGCACAAAATACCAACGAGTAATGGCTGCTTTTCAACGTAATGGATACGATAACTATGGCTATGTATGGGCAGAGCATTATGTAATGGATGACATAGGTGTTAGTCTTGCAGTTGATAACGCTTCTGTAGTTAAGGGCACTGAAGTCACCCTAACAGCTAGTGCTTCCGGTGATTTCTCTTCATCTTATCGAAATAACGGTGATGGCGGAAGAGATATCAGATATACATATCAGTATTCAACGGATAACGGTAGTACTTGGTCAAATATTGGTGCAAACGAAGAAAAAACATCAACAACTGACACCTATAAATGGACACCTGATCCCGGCACATATAAGTTAAAAGTATATGTCAACGATGATGGAATTATTACATCCGGCGACTATAAAAACGCTATAACCGGTGATCGTTATGCAGTGTCTTCTACGATTGATTTAGTGGTAAAAGATACCTATGCTGTTACATATGATAAGGGCACAAACTCTGCTTCAATTTCAGGCGATTTGCCTGCTAACCAGACAAAAATTGAAGACACTGCTCTTACGCTTCAGACAAACAGCATGACTCGCCGCGGTTTTACTGCTAACGGTTGGAACACAGACAGCTCGGGCTCAGGCGGTACAGCGTACGCTTCGGGCGCCAGCTACACAAGCAATGCCGCGCTTACACTTTACCCCGCGTGGACAGCTTGGACTTATCCGTGGATTTCAAGTATGTCTACAGCAGACAATACGATTGATGTTGGTAAATACACAACGATAACAACAAATGTAGAGAACTTCGCCAGCATCAGCGGTTCTGTAACCTATAACGTATATACTGACGCGTCGGGCAATACCGCAGCGGACGCGACGGGCTACGCTCTGTCTGATAACAGCGACGGCGCTACTTCTACCGTGAAATTCACAGGCAAAAAACCCGGAACTTATTATGTTGTAGCTACCGTAACAGACGGAACAAATACAGATACCTACACTACACGCGTTAGTGTAGGCGTTGAGACTCCTGTCTTCACGCGCGCGAATATGGCTGATCTGGCTGTCAACTCAGAGACAGCTATCGCGCCTTCGGTTTCAGGTCATGCTCCCAACTACTACTATTTTGAGTATTCGCTTGATAATTCAACTTTCGGCACAGAAATTACAGGCACATATTTTGATATCTCTCAGGGTAAGATTATTACCAAGCAGCCGACGACAAGCGCTCAGACAGTTTACTATCGTATGAAAGCGGGCTCTGACGCGGGACATATAACCTACACCAGCAGCTCGAGCAGCTTTACCGTTTCTGTAGCGGAACCTACATTCACATACAGTTATCCGAATCCTTCGGCTAAGTACATTCTGCTTGAGGATACGGGCGAAAAGGCAGCGCTCAGCGGACTTTCCGCGTTCGGTCTTAAAGCGAGCGACGTAACATGGTCGATTCCGACAAGCACTCCTGCTTCCTTGGCTTATGAAGGCGTACTCTCTGTACATTCCGAAAGCGGCGCGCTTACTCCGTTAGGCGAGGGTACAGCTACGATAAGGGCTTCTGTCAAGTTTAATGACAGCTACACGAACACATATGACCTTACGGGAGTAACGGTTCAGGCGGCGACTCTTTCGGTTAACAAAACTGAGTTAACCGCGGCGTACGGAACTGAGAACAAGGCGCTTGACTACGACAATGAGTCACGCGCGAGCTTTGTTGTTACAACAAACGCCAAGGACACGGCTTACAGCGACATAACCACTGTAACTGTTGAAAAAGCGAACGAAAGATCCCCCTTTACGCTTGACAAGAATACAATTTCGAGCACAGCCACAGAAGCGGATAGAACTGTTACAATTACTGCGACAGGCGTGACCTCTGAACCCGCCAAGATATATGTAAGATACTTTATCGGCGACACCGAGGTTGAGTCACTCAGAAAAACCGTAATGGTAAACATCAAGGAGTATGAGCAGTTCCTTACTATTTACTTCCAAACAGATAGTTCAAGTGACTTTAAAACAGGCGGTGCATATCCTTATACATGGTATACAGACGCATCCGATGGAAAAGATAAGGATGGAAAATTTATCGTTCCGTACGGTGGCAGCGCAGGCGATGGAATGGTAAAAATCGGTACCGTTGATGATAAATTCGTTTATGCTCAGAAATACTACAAAAAAGATGTAGTAGGAGCTTTGGGCGGCGAAGCAAGAAAAATGCTAATCAACAGTAGACACGGTGAATGGGAAATCCCCGACACCGATAACAAGACCGCGCAAACAGCTGATATCACACCGACTGGTGACTGCTTCGAAAACTACCAGTACTTTACCGGCGGCTCTTGGAGTTCTGACAAACTTTCTATTACTCAGAATAATTACGGTTGTCTTAAACCCACAAAGGCAGAGCTTGCAGTTACAGATACAGCATTACCTAATTCCACAACGTATAATACAACGCTTACCTATACAATTGAGGCAAGCGGATATACAGGTACAGGCGCAAACGCTCTTGTAGGTTATTATACAATAGCTGACGCACCTGATAATGTAACCTTATCACCAAATCAAACAAAAGGTAATATTACAAGTATCACAGCCACAGCTACAACAACCGCGGGTACAGATACATTCAGCGGTTATCTGTACTTCCAGAACAACAACGTACTGAAAATTCCTGAACAAACAGAAGCTGCTCGGACGTTCAACGCTCTGGCATATGAATCAAAGGCAATTACTGTAACAGATGTTGATTCCACTGTTCACCTTCGTCCCGTTAAGCTTGATGGCAACTCATATTCAACGTTCAGCGGTACAGGAATTAATGCGAGCGGTACGTTAAGCGGAGCCTCCTACAGCAACAGAACAGTTGACGGAGACAACGACCTCGGCGAGAACATCACAATCTCCACAGGGGATGTTGCGGGATATACATTTGTCGGTTATTACAAAACAACCACAGAAGAAGATCCGCTCCCGACAGACACAGTTCCTACAGTTACAACATCATCCTATACATTCAAAACAAATGAAATCCAGAACAACGCAGGAACTATTACATCAAACTACTATGTTTACGCTATTTACAGAAGAAACTTAACAATCAGCGCGAGCAAGTCATATGAGTATAATCCCGACCACAGCTACAGCACAACATATCTCGCGGCTCCGCCTAAGACAATCACAATTACCCGTGACGGTACTGTTGTTGCTACATACACATTTGACAACAGCGCGGAAGAAACATCAGCTCTGACCTCAGAGGCGGGCACGTTCGGCGACGGAACAGAAATTCCGCTGAGCAGCGCCAGCTTCAATGTAGTTGCGGGCGACGTTGTAACAATGACGTATTCAATGCTCGCCGCTTCGGACAAAATAACCAATGTTTATTATCATAACGATTATAAACCGCTGGCGAATGCCGAAAACTACTATACAAACAGAAATACGCTCACAGGCGCAACAATCGACCAGAAGGATCACAGCGTCAGCTTTACGGTTGCCGACACAACGAAGAATATAACCATAGAGCTCGGCACAAAGCACAGGATTACGTTCAAGAGTGACGAGGGCTTCAAAACCTCTGATATGAACATCGGCGGTTACTACGCGGACGGCGAGGCTATCGCGTTCGGCGTTGAAAAATCTTCGTTATCTACCAAGACATACACGCTCGGTACTCCTGTTTTCTATACCACCGACGGCAAGCTTATTGTTCACGAGCTTCCCAATTCGTTACCCGCAGGCAAATCAGCGAGTGACTACTATGTTGACCGTACTTTCACCCTTAACTACTCTGCTGACACAGGTAAGTTCACGGGAGTTATGCCCGCCTATGACGTTGTCATAGATATGAACGTAACTACTCAGTACCGAATGAGCTTTAAAACCAAGATTCTTTCGGACGTTGTAAATACTAAAACAGAGTTTGTTACAACTACTGTAATTTCAGCAGCGAATAAAGTAACCGCGACATGCGGCGAGACAAACCTTATTACCACCGCTGCGACCGACTCAAACGGTCCGAGCAACACAAGCGGAACCTTGGTTGACAAGGGCGTTGACTGCGTATATTCCGCGGAGCTTCAGGCGGGCTACACATTCCTCGGCTGGTACAAGGGAACCGAGTCTGCTCCCGACCTTGATAACGGACTGATTTCAGAATCAACAACATTCTCTTTTGTCCCCAAGGCTAATACAAATGTATGGGCAGTTGCTACACGCGACTTCTTCGTAGCGGGTAACTTCACCTATGACGAAAACACCAAGGCTCTTACACATACGTCAAATAAAGCCACGGATAATAACTCGAATAACTGGACAGCTGCGAACAAGTATTACAGAATGGAATACGACTTTGATGAGGACGCGTACGCGATTACCTTTAATAGCTCTAACGTAACCAATACAGCTAAGACAGACGGTAACGCGTATAACCCCGGCGAACCGCTCTCAGACGCTAATTTCGATTATATCTATCTGTTCAAGTGCTATGCCACACAGGGCACAGGCAGCGCTGCAGGAACCGAGACATACTGGAACAATGTCAAGAAATACGACGGCAACTGGATGGAGTATGAACAGAGATACGGCAATGACCACATGTTCTTTGGTAAGTGCGGCGGCGATGGCGGCTCAGGTATGTTTGACTTTACCCAGAAGATGATTAACGACGGCTACGGCGCTCCCGTAACTCTCTACTTCAAGCCCAGTGCCAGCTCGAACGGCTCAAAGTGGTACGTTAAATCCACAAGGGTATGGCCTGATATTTATATCTCTGACGGTTATGACAATGTCAGCGGATTCACAAACGACACAACAACCAATGTTTCTATGAAGGTCAGCGGCAGCTACACCCCGCTTTCAAGTACAAACAATACAGACACAACAACTCACAAGGTTACAGACTTCGGCACCTCGGTTGCGGGCGCTGAAAAGCAGGTAAGAAAATATAACTTCAAACAGAATAACGCCCAAATCAAGCTCTCCAAGACAGTAGGTACGGACTACAGCGTTGATTTTGTTGTGTATGATCTTACAGATGACCGTGTTTATCCTTTGGAAACCACAAAGGTCGGCAACACTGATGAATACACAGCTGAGCTGACTGTAAACTTCAATAAGCTTTATATAGTTCCCGTAATATCCTATAATGGATCTGACGCGATGACTATATATGTTGACTCCAAACAGCTTAACACCGATGAGTGGGGCGACCTCGTTGCCTGCTATCCCTGGTATGATGTTAAGGTTGGCGACGAATATATCCCCGTAAGCGGTATGTATCCAGGTCAGTTGATGGTACCGTCTGACGACGCGACATCCTGGACAGTTAAGTTCAAGCCTACACGCGATGGAGGCGGAGAACTTGAGGGTATCACATTCTCTAACTATTACAGTCACAGCAATCCTACTTACAGCTGGCTTGGCAGAAGTGTTATAGGCAGCGGAAATATAATCGAAACATATAACTATGTTGAACGTTCATCAAACCCCGAGTATAACCAGTCAAACTGTCAGGTTCAGACTTATGACTACCGTGAACCGTTCGCGTATTATAAAGCAAACACAACACAGGGCGTTGAAACGATGCTTTCATTCTCGCTCAAGAACGGTAATAACGACGTTATGAAGTACTACCATGATAACCTGGTAGGAAACGGCGTTAACATCTTCACAGGTATTGCTCACACAGACAGTGAGGGCCATTCATACACAGCCGCAGACGGCAAGTATAAGCTCTCGCCATCCAGCTTTGAAATGCTTACCAACTCAACAGGTGCAAAGTATACCGACCTCAACGGCGCAGCTGTCAGCGGAGAGCCTACTCCCTCGTTCTATATTATCGCCAAAGGTCAGGCACAATACACAAACTCTAGTCTTGATTCTGTTAACCGTTCAGGCAACAACGCTGTAACACCGACAGTTTCTGTAACATATGACATTTCAGGCGTAAGTATGGAATACGGTGTACAGTGGTATGTATACGACGCGTCAGGTAACTTTATTGACACAGTTTCTTCCGCAGGTTACGCGGATGCGTCTCTCTCAGACAGCAGTATGACAGTTGTCGCGAAGCACCTGACAGACAAGGGCTACGCTGTTGACGGAAAGTCAGTCGCAATATCCTACGACTTCCCGAGATACTACTCAAATGACCATGTCTACCGCTTCTGCGGTCAGTGGTACGCTACAAAGAACATTGACCCTGTTACCGTAACAGGACGTGTTGGAATCTTTGTAAACGGCGGCTATGAGCTTTCCGAGAGCAACAACGAAAATTACGGAAAAGCTGAAGTGTTCTATGACTACGACAAGGGTAACTCAGCATTCTATGACAGCGAAACTTTCAGCACAGATACCAAGAAACGTGATTATGTTACAACAGGTATCGGTGACGCGAAGAACAGCCCGATTTACCTCAATGCTTCCGCGTCAAACTTCGTTGGCTGGTATTATATGAACTCTTCAGACCAGCTTGTTAAGGCGACGTTTACGAGCAACGAACTGTTCTACCCCTCATTCTCAGGTAATGTTACATATTACGCGATGTACGAGGTTAAAGCAAACTACACATTCCTCTACCTTGACCGCAACGGAAACAAATCGCAGTATGTTGTAGAGCATAACCTCAAACCTGAGGAGATTAAGGGTTATTCGGGTAACGGAAACAAACCTAACATCCCGACTTACATCTGGACAGCCGAAGCAAGTACTTTATATGGAAGCGATCCATACACCGCCGCGCTCAATCAAGTGAACAGTGTAGTAAGCGCATATCAGTACGGCAACTTTGCTTGGCCTACTGTAGACTCAGAAGGAGTTATTACCAAACAAGGCGACGCTTCGATTACTCCGAACTCCTCAATGATGTCACTTGAAGTAACGGCAAATTGTCCTAAGGCGACATATACCGTAAATATTCAATCGGTCGGCGATGCTCCTACAAGAAGCGCATCTATAAGTGTACCGGCAGGAAACGTGCTTACTTTCGATCCCAATTACAGCTTCTCCGACAGAGATACGGCAACAATCTGCAGTACATTCTCCACAGCGAATGTTAAGTACTGGTCACTCGACTCTGCGGGAGCCAAACCATTAACATCTGTAGCTAACTTCGGACTTATTATTAATCATAACATGACGATTTACGCTCAGTGTGCAAATAATATTCCTGCAGGAGCATCATGGAATCCGCTTATTGAGAGTTTGTCCAAAACACGCACAAAAACAGCTTCAACCGACACTCTCTATCTTGACTTTAACAGCTACTTTGTCAACAGAAACGGTACAATGATTCACGATATGGCTACAACACCGCACTATGGTATAATCCTCGCGTATGACTATACCAACAACACCGACGGCGATTATGTAGATATCGGCAACGGCGGACTTTTAACAACTGCTAACCTTGAATCCGTAATTAATTACTTCGTCAATAATCCTGCAACTAAGGTCGCTAAGAAGACTATAAACGGACGTACAATAATCTTTACATGTTACGATTACAACGACAACAAGCATGTTTCAAACCGTAACAGAACAAACTTCAGTATCACAGGTAACCAGAGTATGCTTAATACTAAGAAACTGTCGACTTATACCTACATAAAAGACGGCGATAGTATTTCACTAAGTACCACACAATTCCGTGAAGGTAACAATAACAAAGCGAATCAGTTCTTAGTAAGTGATTTTACAGACGGTTCAACTACCGTATTTCATAATTAGGGAGGGAATGAAAAATGAAAAAAATGTATTATTCTCCTGAATTTGAATATCTCAAGGTAATTTTTATCAAAGATGCCCTTGAAAGAAGCGGTGAAATCGGCGGAGAAGACGGCGGCGGCGAAATTGGCGGCGGCGGTTCAGATATACCTGATCTTCCTGATTTCTGATAGTTAATGATTCACAAGCCGCGAAAGTGTTTCTTTCGCGGCTTGTTAAACAACTGTGAAAAGGTGATAATTATGAAAAAAATCACTTCTATTATTGTTGCGTCAATACTAATATTGGTCTTAACTCTGTCTGTTTCAGCCAAGAGCGTTCTAACATTTAAAGATTGGAATGTCTCATTTGCTCCGGGTGAAGAAACCGAATTTATTATTGATGCCTGCACCAGTACAGACGAAAACGTTGTAATGCCGGATTCTATCAACGGATATCGAATTATCGGCATTGATAACAACGCGTTCTCAAATAACACTACAGTAAAACAATTATCACTCGGAAGCTATATCGGCAGCATCGGAAAATATGCTTTTTTGAGCTGTAATAATCTTTCTGAGATTAAACTGAACTCAGCTCTCAGCGAAATAGGCGAAAATGCCTTTGCTAATACAACGGCGCTGAACAGTATTAATCTGGAAGATACGGGAGTAACCGTGATAAAATCTTACACATTCCTGAATTCAGGCATAAGCGATGTGGTTTTGCCGCGTGTCTGCACAGAGGTTGAAGATAACGCGTTCGCGCAATGTTCGCAGCTCAGCAGACTTATTATTCCCGAAACCGTTACCGCAATCGGTGATAACGCTTTCCGTGACAGTGATAACCTTACAATCTGGTGCTATAAAGATTCTTACGCATATAATTACGCAATTAATCATAACATCAATTACAAAACACTTGTTATGGGTGATGTGAATCTTGACGGAAAATGTAATATACGTGATGTGACTTATATTCAGCTCTACCGTGCTGAATTATGCCCTCTTAAAAACTATATTGCCGAGCATCTTGCCAACGTCAACGAAGACAATGAAGTTAATTTGCGCGACGCGACAACTATTCAGATGTTCCTGGTTGGTTTGATTGAAAAACTGGGCAAATGATTAACACCTCGTTATTATGACGTTTTTGGTCAATCGACTGTTTTACATTTTCTGAAAACGAATACTTTTTAAAAGCAACCCTTTGCGGTTGCTTTTTTTTGCCCTTTGATGTATAATCAATCTGTATTATTATATTTATGAGGTAGTGCTATGAAAGTTAAATCAGATTTTATTCTCAGAAAGATATCCGACTCATATGTTGTAGTGCCCGTGGGTGACGCGGTTGTTGATTTCAGCGGCCTTGTTAACCTCAACGAAAGCGGCGCTATGCTTTTTGAGCTTTTGCAGAAAGGCTGTGAGGAAAGCGACCTTACCGACGCTCTGTTAAAGGAGTATGACGTAAGCCGTGAGATTGCAGCTGCAGATGTAAAGAAATTTGTTTCTAAAGTAAAGGATGCAGGAATTCTTGAATAAAAAAATGGACTTAAAGGATCTTGTGCCTCTGATGCGCGAACAGCTTGACGAGGGCAAGACAGTGTCGTTTGTTCCAAAAGGCAACAGTATGCACCCGATGCTCAAGGGCGGTGAGGATATGTTAATCCTCGAGAAGCCCAAAGGCAGACTGCATATGTTCGACCTCGCGTTATATTATCGCGCGGAAACCGACAGCTATTCTGTACACAGGGTTGTCGGTTTTAAAAAGGACAAAACCTATGTGATGCTCGGCGATAATAATTTTCAGCGTGAATACGGTATATCCGACGAAGATGTTGTCGGTTTGGTCACCAACTACTACCACAAGGGGAAAATGCACTCGGTGAACGATTTTTCTTATAAGATTTATCGGGAGTTCTGGTATTATTCAAGGCCGATAAGACGCTTGTGGCGCATGTGTAAAGACAGAATATCTAAAAGGATAGATTAGATTTGGAAAGACAAAAATTATCTCAGTCCTACCTCAGAGGACTGAAGAATTTTGATAGAAAAACCACTCTGTGGATAATAAAAAACGCTAAACCGCAAATCTGGAGCATTGTTCTGCTCGCTTTGCTCAACGGTCTGTCCGCGTACGCAGGCGTCGCTATGGCTCAGGTTGCGCGATTTATTGTTGACTCCGCGGCATATGACAAGGATGTCAACAAGGTAATTTTTTACGCAATACTGCTTATCGGTATTACAGCGGCTCAGATTATCATCAGTGTTTCTCTGAGGGTTACTTCATTCAATGTAAACGCAAAAATGGAGATAGCAATCAAGTCAAAGCTGTTTGACACTATGATACGCAAGGACTACGCCAAGATAACTTCCTACCATACGGGAGAGCTGATGAACCGCATTACAAGCGACGTTCTTGTAATTACCGACGCGGTTGTCAACATTGTTCCAAACGTTACGTTTTTCGTTGTAAAGCTTACGGGTATACTCGTTGTACTGTTCTCAATCGATTGGCGTTTTGCGATTGTTTTTGTTATCGGCGCCGCTATTGTTATGATATTTATGCTTATCTTCAAGGGTAAGCTTAAGTTCCTGCACAAGCGTGCTCAGGAGAGCGACGGAAAAACCCGCAGCTTTATGCAGGAGTCGCTCGCGAGCCTTCTTGTTATCAAGGTATTCAATAAATACAACAGGATTTCTGATGAGGCTGACAAGCTCCAGTGGAACAACTTCAAAATCAGACGCAAGCGCAACTACATAGGAATCGGAGCTTCTCTCGGTTTTTCGATTGTGTTTGTCGCCGCGTATATGTACGGTCTCGTATGGGGTTCGTTTATGATTCTTTCGGGCGCGATTACATACGGTATTCTGACAGAGATTCTGTCGCTTGTATCGCAGATACAGTCGCCTGTACAGGGACTTACGTCAATTCTCCCGCAGTATTATCAGGCGTTGGCTTCCGCTGAGCGTATTATTGAGATTGAGAACTTTCCCGAGGAACATCAGCTGGATGAAAACGTACAGATTGACTGTAAAGAATTATATGACAATCTCGACAGCGTTGAGTTTGAAAATATCACCTTCAGCTATGGGCGTGATACTGTTCTTGAGAACACAAGTCTGAGTATTAAGAAAGGTGATTTCATAGTCATCACCGGTATTTCGGGTATAGGAAAGAGTACACTCACAAAGCTGCTGCTTGACGTTTTCCCCGTAAATGAGGGAGAAATATATTTTAAGCTTAAGGACGGCGGCAAGGTTATAGTAGACAGGAATATCCGCAATATGTTCGCGTATGTTCCGCAGGGCAACTTCCTGTTGTCGGGTACAATCCGTGAGAACATTTCGTTTGTACGTCCCGACGCGACTGACGATGAAATTATGGAAGCGGCGAAGACTGCGTGCGCCGACTTCATTGATGAGCTTCCCGACGGACTCGATACAATTCTCGGCGAAAAGGGAATGGGACTCTCAGAAGGTCAGGTTCAGCGTGTTGCGATTGCGAGAGCGATACTCGCGGGAGCCCCTATGATTATTCTTGACGAGGCGACTTCAGCTCTTGATGAAGCAACAGAAATCCGCCTGCTTGAGAATATCGAGAACTTCAAAAACAAGACTTGTATCCTTATCTCTCACAAAAAGGCTGCCAACAAGGTATGCAACAAAGAGGTAAGAATTGAGGATAAAAAGATAATAGTAAAGGAAATCTGATATGGCGATTAAGCTTTCAGAAAGCAAAAAACAATTTTATATCGCCTATATTGACCTGCTCGCTTCTGTGCTCAACGGAAAAGAGCCTCCCGAGCTTCCCGATAACTTCAACTGGGAGTATTGCTGCCGATACGCTCAGCGCAACTCTGTCGCAAATATGATTGCGTACAGCATTGATAAGGTAAATGTCAAACCTTCCGATACTGTTGCGGCTGTTATGGAGAACGACCGCAGATATCATATTATAAAAGAAACCTCTCAGCTTGTTGATGTTGAGAAGGTTATAGAACGCTGTGAAAAAGAAGGGATAAAAAACGTTCCGCTAAAGGGCTATTTTATGAAACAGCTCTATCCGCGCAGCGATTTCCGCACAATGACGGATGTCGATATCCTGGTTGAAAGAAAGAACATCAAGAAAATCGAGCGGATTTTTCTGGATCTGGACTTTGATAAAAAAGATGTAATCAAAAGTACGGAAGTGCATTTTGTTAAAGGGCTGCTTTATTGTGAGGTTCATAATGACCTCAACGAAAATTTTGACAGCTACTATAATGGTGTATGGGACAGAGTTGAACTCAGGGACGGGTTTTCCTTCTCGTACAGTATGAAGCCCGAGGATTTCTATATATATATGGTTTATCACGCCGCCAAGCATTTTTCTAACGGCGGGATAGGGGTTAGGATGGTTATGGACGCTTATGTATGTC
>JAILPC010000158.1 GCA_024690465.1 Ruminococcus sp. | reverse complement strand
TGTCTACGCTTTACTGTAAACATTACTGTTTACAGCACAAGACTCGCTAACGGTGGTTGGCTAAACCTTTCCGTGCAGGCTTCTCACCTGCTAGACTATCCGCCCTTCGTCTGGGCGCACAATTCCGATTTACTACATTTATCAAGATATTTTTCGATTGATTTTTCTTCATCTTCTCTGCGCTTCTCCTCATAATCGTAATACGCTTCCAATTCAGCCTTATACTTCTCGGCTTCATCCGGAAACGCCTTGAAAAACAGCGCGACTTGATGTTTGCAGATAATTCTCTTTCCGTTTGCGTGCGGACAATTACAATGAGATTTTCTGGGATGATTCACATCAATAAAGGCCTCGTAAGGCTCGTTTCCGCTGCCGTCAACAAACCCTTTGAATTGACCTCCGCCAAAATCCTCTATCATTGTCACCTTACCGATATTATAATAATCGTATCCACGGTAAATCGAATTACCGCTTGCGCATGTTAATAAACTCATATCACTAACACCAACTGTCTTATATTTTTTCTATTCTATTTTCAATCAGTATTATTAAGTTTTCTTTCAATTCATCCGTCAAATATGACTGCTCCGTTTCTTTGATCAATTCGCTTTCATATCCTTTCAGTCTGTCAATGATTTTGCCTGCGACTGCTCTGTCTATCTGGCAGGCGTCGGCAAATTTCAGAAAATCATTGCGATGCAGATTACGCTTTTTACCGTTCAGCGTCAAAGCAGTCTGCTCCGTGTCCGCAGGATTCACGGTATTGACAGGCAGCATATCATACGCTTCGGAAAGAATATAACATCCACTGTTTTCGTCGGTTTCTATCAAGGAAAAGTTTTTTAGATGCATATCGGAGTTACCCACGATAAATGAAAAAATAACCCGAATGAAAAGCTCTGTGATATCCAACCCTTCGCGCGACGAGTATTGGCGGATGATCTTAGCGCATCGCTCATAAGAACCCTTATACTTGTCCTCTGTCAAACGTCCGTCAAGCTGACAAAAGTCCTCCATCGCGAGCATTTTTCCTTCACGACGGTCAATACGCTTTGTAATATATGCAAAGGCATTATCCTGCGACTTGATACGAACCAATGCGTGCGGAACGGTTTTAATTTTTGCCTTCTCCGCCATCTGCATCACCAAATACTCCGCTTCGGGCAAGCAGGGATATTCCTTTGTCTGTGGCTTCAAAATATAGCCCGTGGGATAGTTGACCAAAGTCAATCTCGGCGTTGCTCCGCTGTCATCCAAATGCAGTGACATTTTCTTTTGAACGCCCGGAACAGTCAAGCCCTTATTAGTGCTTTCTACGGCAAGCTGCTCCAACATCTCTTCCGAAACATCTATATCGGGCAGTGCTTTTGTGCCGAAGAATCTCTTAACGCAACGGTTATGCCATTGCGAATTCTCTTCCTGTTCCGATGCAGATTCGATTATCGGTTTTCCGCAGCATAAGCAATTCATTCTCTCACCCCCCTGACGGAAACATTTCCGATCGGATCCTTACAAGCCGCAAGCAAAATACCGAATCGGTCTTTTTCGTTCAGTTTCCAGTTATTCACTACAACATCCAACAACCAGCCTTCGGGAATCAACCCGTCAAAGAAAGCAAAAAGAGTCTTTGAAGTATATGGCTTTTCGGTCAACGGCAGTGTCAAACTTACAGGAGATGGATTTTCAGATAACAAATATTCCTCATCATAAGCAAATGAATATCCCTCGTCTGTTTCACGCAATAAACCTGCAAGCTCACCTCTTACAAAAATCTGCGCGGCACGATACTCACTCATTCTTCAATCACCTTCCTGCCCGGCACGGCTTCCATTCCAAACATAGCAAGCGCCTGATTCACCTTGTCCATTCGCACGGTTGGTTTGCCCTGTTCAAGCTCACGCACAAAACGCAAACCCAATCCCGAACGCAAAGCAAACTCTTCCTGCGTCAATCCTGCAGCCTTTCGATTCTCTTTTATAAATATTGCAATCTGATTCATTATCATCACCATTTTTATATTACACCCTATCGGTGCTATTGTCAATAAATTAATTAATAATTTATACCCTTTAGGGACTTATTGTATTTATTTGGCTTTATTATACCCTTTAGGGTGTTATATCATTCAACAACAAGAACATTTTGAAAAAGATTTTTAATCAATGTTTTATCACCAAGAATATATACCCTTAATTTTGCAAGAATAATAAGGGAATATTCCCTTAAGCAATTGACTATTCCCTTATTTTATGATAAGATTTAAGGGAAATAAGATATATTTTAGGTAATCTTATGAGAATTTTTAATTATAGCAATATCAAAAATCAAAAATGGGATTCGGACGTCCTCGGCTTGATTGCCGCAATCTATAAATATGCAGGCAAGCAGGAGCTGTATTTGAAGCAACGCCACGAAGAACTTGAAAAGCTCGTTGAGATTGCAAAAATCCAAAGCACGGAAGCATCCAACGCGATTGAGGGTATCGTCACGACCAACACGCGCATTAGACAGCTTGTTGAAGAAAAAACCGCTCCCAAAAACCGCGACGAACAGGAGATTGCCGGATACCGCGACGTGCTGAATATCATTCATGAAAATTTTGACGCTATTCCGATTTCACAGAATTATATCCTTCAACTGCACAAGATTCTATATAGTCATATGAATAATCCGCTGGCAGGTCAGACCAAAACGGTTCAAAACTATATCAGCGCGACCTATCCCGACGGACATTCCGAAACGTTGTTTACTCCCCTTCCACCTTACGAAACACCGGAGGCCCTTGACAAAATCTGCGAGGAATACAACCGCGTCATCGGCAATATGGAATTAGAGCCGCTGATTGCTGTTCCGATTTTTATACACGATTTTCTCTGTATTCATCCATTCAACGACGGCAACGGCAGAATGAGCAGACTGCTGACGACGTTGCTGCTTTATCAAAACGGCTTTTATGTTGGCAAATACATCTCGCTCGAAGCCAAGATCGCCAAGAATAAGGATTTATACTACGACGCACTCGCAGCATCGCAGGACGGCTGGCACGAAGGAACCGATGATCCGGTACCGTTCATCAAATATCTGCTCGGCACGATTCTCGTCGCGTATAAAGATTTTGAGGATAGATTCGCGCTGGTAGAGACAAAGCGTTCCGCGCTTGACACTGTCAGATTGGCAACACAGAACAAAATCGGACGCTTCACAAAACAGGATATCCGAGAACTCTGTCCTTCCCTCAGCATCAGCTCAGTTGAAGGAGCATTAAGAAGAATGGTCGCCTCCGGAGAACTTAAGCGCGAGGGTAACGGAAAGAAAACTTGTTATTACAGGATATTATCATAATAGATTTGTTTCAAATCGAAAAATAGGTATATAGAGATTAACAAAATAACAACCGCATTGAAAGTCATTGAAGGCTTTTCAATGCGGTTTTATCTTATTCAAGACTTTTGCAAGCCTGACGCAGGCGTCATTTATGAGCTGAACGAACATCTATTTGAATGGCATTTCTCCCTCCACCAACACCTTCAGCTATTGCTAAATCCACACCGTCTAGGGCAAAACAAAAGAAGAATGCGAACAGTGCCTCAAATTTGATCTCCGAAGTCTGTTGTTATATGGAAACACTATCCGATTATCATAATTTTATCAGGGAGCAGGATATCGGGGTGGCAAGTCCCTTCATTCCGACCAACAATCCTCAGAAAACAATGTTTTTATAGGATTTTTTGATTGAAAATAATTAAGCATGCAATTCGTCTTTTTCTTCAACATCAGCGGTACCCTCAAAATACAATTCACCTAGAGCAAAATTCCCACTGTTTTTCTTAATTGGATCAATTGTGATTTCAATACCTTTTTCCTTTTTTATTGAATCTAATATTGCAAATCTAACCTCATGCTGATATGACAGATCTTTTCTTTTGTGCCATAATTCTGGATACTCTGAAGTAGGTTCAATAATAAATTCTTTTTCAATGTCAATATCATATGTAACCATTTTTCGTTTCCAGTTATAATGGTTGACATTTAACGCTTTTTCAATTGCTCCAATTAAATGACCAGCGCTACAGTAATATCCTGCAACACTTTCAGGCAATGTTCCGTCACGCAAAAAGCTATTATACATTTTTTGGTCGATATCACATCTAAAATGTCCTTTCATTTTGCCAGTATCATCATAATTAATATTGGTTATTTCCAAATCTGAATTTTTTACGCCATACATGCAGAATGCGGCTACTTTTTTACAGCTTTTTCTTCTAAGGAAACAGTATTCAGAATCATTTATTATCTCTAAATCTGCTCCAAACCTCTCTTGATATTTGCGAATTGTTTTTGAATCCTTCTTTACATGCGCAAATATTCCCTCATACTTGTCACCTTGCTCATTGTTTCCTGTTTCTTCAGCTTGTTTTATATAGTTGTTTATGAATCCAAACCATACACTGCCATTCAGGAGCTTTTTTATCCAAATTTCTTGTGATATTTTCATGCAAATAACTAGAGACTCTGTAATCATATGCTACCTCACTTACATTTATTTTTTCACTAAAATTCACGATGTTAATTTAGTTTAACGCTTCCTAACAAAAGTTTCACATTCTTTTTTATAAATCAATTCGGTCACTCCATTGGTTTCTCCAACAAATCTTCGATCGAACATCCAATCACACGAGACAGCTTATATACCGTTTGCGACTGAGCCTTATCAATGTCATTGACACGTTGTTCATACATCTGAATGGATCGAAGGCTGACACCGGAGATTCTCGCGAGCTCTGCCTGTGACAGACCTCTGCTCTCACGAAGCTTTTTCAATCTGCATTCCGTAAGCACTTTTGCACATTTCTCATTCATTGTCTCGATGAATTTGGAAATATCCATCTCGTGGTACACCGAGTACATAGAGATGATTTCAGACAGTTTTACATGCTCAAAAATATCCTTGAAACGCCTGCAGCTATACCACTGATATTCCGCCAACGCCCAACCTGCCCAGTACTCGGGAGAAAGTCCCTCGGCAAATTTTTGAGCCGGCATTTTTTTCTTTTTGTAGGTTACTTTTGTGACGGCTCTCGCAAGCTCAATTCCGGACATACCGGCAAGAATAGCTGGGTTGCCTCGCTCAAACTGTTCCGCGTACCCTGAGGTGATAAAGATTGATGCTACCCAATCCGGTTTCATACCGCAGTCATTGATCAAATAATCCAAAAACTGTGACAGCTGATCTTTGGCATCACTTAAGTAGGATTCGCTGTATGCGTGGGTCATCGTTACTCATCTCCTCCCTCAAAATATCAAGTACAAAGATATCGTCCCGATAGGATCTGCTTTTCGCTATCTCTGAAGTGTAGGTCTGTCTTGCTTTGGTATCCCGCTCAAAAAACTTAGGATAATAGACTGTTCTATCTACCGGTTCCGCATCAACAAATTCAATTTGTTTAAACGCTTTTTCAGATACCAGTACCGTTTGCAAGCAAAGCTTACCGAGTATCAGTGCCTTGTTCAGACTGCGAAGCGGTAATGTGTTTTCTACAAAGGATTCCGCGTATTGAAAATACGAATCATTTGCACGGTATCCGATGATCACGTCAAATACAGATGTATCTAAGGCGAAGTGTTCGATTAGGTATTCCCTTGCATCAATGGCAATCGGTGAGCGCAAACGAAAGGTTCTGTTTTTCAGTAGAATAGCAATCCAGTTTAGAACCGTATGATTTCCGTCGGACAGATTCAAAACACAAAGTCCATCCATGTTCAACTCATAACGATTTACAAAACCATCCTTCTGATTTTTACATGCCCATTCCTTTGCCATTTCCTCAAGTCTCGTGCAGTAGAATCCTTGCCCGTAATCGTTATAAATACTTCCTTGTGATAATTCCGGAGTTTCAACAATTAGATTACTTCCGTGAAACAAAGTTATTTTTTCCATAACAGCCTCTCCTATCATTGAGATGATACATTTTTATTGTATCATTCGAATGATAGTTTGTCAACCGTATACGTAGAATAGATTTTTTTAATTTATAGTAGCACATTCGTTAAGTTGAATAATATAACGTGTACAAGCTATTTTTCTAGCAAACACACTTTCAACAAGCTCCGTATATCAGTTCTTTAACCGCATTTAATCAATAAATGTAACACCATATTTTATGTGAAATGAAATTGAATTACAAAGTGGGTTTGACTATGAAGCATAAGGTTTTATTTATCATAAGTCTGATGTCTGTTATCTCTTTAGTTGTATCCTGCGTATGTTTTTCCTATACAAAATATCAGCTTGATTCAGCACAGGATAAATATGTCTACATAAAAGAGAAGAATAAATTTATTAAATTGTTTGATGTAAATATACTAAGTCCGGGCTGAAAGCTTACTGAGCGTGATTGCGAGCAAAACAAAACAGTTATAACCACAAACAAAATCTTCCATTTAAAAAATCGAATTTTCTGCCTGAAATTGCAAAAGATAAAGGGGCAAAGAAATTTTATTAATATCAATAGATAAGGGAGTTTTAGATATATGAAAGCAACAGGAATTGTGAGGAGAATTGACGATTTAGGCAGAGTCGTTATTCCCAAGGAAATAAGGCGGACGCTGAGAATCCGCGAGGGCGACCCGCTTGAAATATACACCGCGACGGACGGCGAGGTTATTTTCAAAAAATATTCGCCAGTGGGCGAGATGTCGGTTTTCGCGGGG
This sequence comes from Ruminococcus sp., assembly GCA_024690465.1. Classification (GTDB taxonomy): domain Bacteria; phylum Bacillota; class Clostridia; order Oscillospirales; family Acutalibacteraceae; genus Ruminococcoides. Next base: position 1,163 of record JAILPC010000158.1, on the reverse strand, counting down.
CAGTACGCGGATGTGTTGTCAAGGATAAGCAATCTGCCTACTATAATATGCGACCGCGACCACGTCATAGCTGCCGCGGGAGTATCAAAGCGTGAGTTTCTCGAGAGGCGCATTACAAGCGTGCTGGAGAACTATATGGAAAACCGCAGAAGCTACAAGGCGGGAATGGACGACATAAGCGAGGTCTTCCCTATCGAGGGAATCGAGCGGAGCGCGGCGGTGATATATCCGATTATAGCGGCGGGCGATGTGACAGGCGCGGTCGTTATGCTAAAAAACGAGAGCGGCAAACACCCGAGCGACACCGAAATCAAGCTCGCTCAGAGCGCGGCGGCGTTTTTAGGTAAGCAGATGGAAGAATGAGGAGCTGTCGCGTTTGCGACAGCTCCAAGTGGTAAGTAAAAGGCTCGGATTGCTCCGAGCCTTTATCGATATTATATTACCTTGATTGTAACCGTGACGGTTTTTGCTTTTGACTTATAGTTTTTGCTGCCAGCAGCAGTAACTTTGACTTTGATTGTATATGTGTTTTTCTTTGTGCCCTTTTTGACGGTAATCTTGCCGCTTGAGCTTACTGTGAAATAAGCTGAGCCTGAGCTCTTTGTGTAAGTAACCTTGCCCACAGCCTTTGATACCGTAATGGCTGACACTGTCTGTTTAGCGGATTTGACTTTTGAATACTTAACAGTCTTGGCGGCTGTCTTTACAGTCATTGTGTTTGCGGCTTTTACAATCTTGAAGCTCACGGTCTTTGTGCCTGTGTAGCTGCCCTTGCCCGTGATAATAACCTTTGCCGTTCCGACATTCTTGTTATCCTTGTAGCTGAGCGTGTAATCTTTATTCTTTAAAAGAATTTTACCTTTATACGTAACCTTAATTGTCGGCGTAATCGCTTTACCTGTGTAGGTCTTGTTCGCTATGGCGCTTACCTTTGCGCCCGAAATCTTATATTTTACAGGCTGTGTAGGCGATGTAGCCACGGTAACGGGCTCAGTTGCCTCGGTTTCGGGTTCGGTTGTTTGTGTAACAGGTTCAGTAGCGGGTTCAGTCGGGTCAGTCGGATTCAACTGTTCGGTAATGTGTTTTTCCCTGACATCAATACGTACAATATTGCCGATATCAGCTTTTTTCACTGTAGCGAACATATTCCAGCTTGCGCACAT
>JAILPC010000155.1 GCA_024690465.1 Ruminococcus sp. | reverse complement strand
AAAACATCATTGTAAAAATCTTTTTCGTCTTTAACCATTATATATCCAAAAGCCTTTTCTCCTACTGAAGCTACACCTTTGGAAACAAAGACAGAGGATAATTTTGTATCGAGAAACGCCTGCTCGCCTATCTCTACCGCTTTTATATCCTCGGGGATAGTTACGGATTTAAGGCTTTTGCATCTTCTGAACGCGCAGTCACCGATACGCTTAACGCTTTTCGGGAATTTAATGCTCTTAAGCCCTGTAGATTCAAAAGCATAATCTGAGATGTACTGAATCTTGCTCGGCAAGGTAACAGAGGTTAATTTACCGCATCCTTCAAACGCTCCGCTGTTAATCAATGTAACAGTGGACGGAATAGAAACGCTTGTCAGGTTATCAAAGCCATAAAAAGCGTTCCAGGGAATTTCCAGTATTCCCTCCTCCATAACTATACTTTTGATTTCGTCGGTAAATTCACCATCTACCCACGGATATTCATAACCAGAACCGGACGGATCAAAGTTCGTTCCGCCCTGACCGCGGTTTTTGCCGATTACAAGCTTGCCTGTTGACGGAGTAAAAGTCCACGAGCAGTCACCTAACGTACCCGAGTAACTCTCACCGGGATCAGCATAAACCGAAACAACTGACACTACAGATAAAAGCGTCAGTACCGCAAGAACCATACTGATTAATCGAATTGATTTTTTTAGTTTCATAATTTACCCCCTTGCATTATGTCAAAAGTTTTCCTTAAATCAATACTACTATAAACCCGTAATACTGTCAAGCGAAAAGGACGTCATAAGACGCCCTTTTTTTACAGCATTTCTTTAACTATATTATCTACAGCCGCGAGAGCCTCGTCGACCTTGGTCAGATCTTTGGCGCCCGCCATAGCCATATCGGGTTTTCCGCCGCCATTGCCGCCTGTAATCTGAGCTACGGCTTTGACAATCTTGCCCGCGTTGAGTCCTTTGGCTATCGCCTCTTTACCCACACGGCAGGCAAACGTAGCCTTGGTGCCGCTGATACAAGCCAGAACTACCACGGCGTTCTCGTTCTTGTCGACGCACATATCGGCAACGTCCCTGATTTGAGAGGAGTCAATACCGACGATTGATGAAACAACATTAACTCCGTTAACGTCCTCAAATCCCGCGACTATGTTGTCAATCTGTGTATGAGCAAGCTTATTGTTAAGCGCGGCAATCTGTTTATCCTTCTCTCTGAGCTCCTCCGCGACTTTGGAAGCAGCCTCAGCGAGCTTTTTGGCGTCGTTTGCTTTGAGCATCATCGCCGCCTTGCCTATCATGGCAACAGCGTTATTGATATATCTCAGAGTATTAAAGCCCGTAAGAGCCTCAATACGCCTTACACCCGCGGCCACCGAGCCTTCCTGACGGATTTTGAACAGACCGAGCTTTGCAGTATTGTCGATATGAGTACCGCCGCAAAGTTCAACAGAAAAATCGCCCGCCGAAACAACGCGTACAATGTCGCCGTACTTTTCGCCGAACAGAGCCATAGCTCCGCGCTTCTTCGCTTCTTCAATCGGAAGTTCCTCAACTGTTACGTTAAGTCCCTCAAGGATTTTTTTGTTAACCAGACGTTCAACCTCAATAAGCTCCTGAGCTGTCAGAGCCTCAAAATGAGTGAAATCAAAACGTACGATGTCATCGTTTACAAGCTGACCTGCCTGTTCAACGTGACTGCCGAGAATCTGTCTGAGAGCAGCCTGCAGCAGGTGAGCGGCTGTATGGTTACGCATAATAGCGAAACGTCTGTCCGTGTCTATATTCAGACTTACGCTGTCGCCTACGGTGAGAGCGCCGCTCTTGACCGTAACTGCGTGCAGGAAGATACCATTAGCGTCCTTGGTTGTGTTGTCAACCTCCGCCTCGCAGTTGTCGTTTGCGATAACGCCCGTGTCGCCTACCTGTCCGCCCGACTCAGCGTAAAACGGAGTTTTCTCGGTAATAACGATTGCGCTTTCGCCCTCGGAAATCATATCCACACGCTCGCCGTCCCTTACAATAGCGAGAATATCCGAATAGCAGTCGTTCTGATTGTAGCCGATAAAGATTGTTTCGGGAACGTCAGACAAGTCTGTGCTCTCTGAAATCCACGCGTCCGCTCCCGCGTTCTTACGAGCCTTGCGGCTGCGCTTCTTCTGCTCTGAGAGCAGCTCTCTGAAGCGCTCAATATTGACCTTGATTCCGCTCTCCGCGGCAATCTCACGTGTGAGGTCAATCGGGAAACCGAATGTATCGTTAAGCTTAAAGGCGTCCTCACCCGAAATCTCATTTGTGTCCTTGTCGTCCAACAGCTTGTTGAGCATTTCAAAGCCCTGGTCGATTGTACGGGCAAAGTTCTCCTCCTCGACCTTGATAAGCTTTGTGATAAAGTCCTGCTTTTCCCTGAGCTCCGGATAAGCGCTCTCGTTCTCTTTGATAACGGTCTCGCAGACCTTGTAGAGGAACGGCTCGTAATAACCGAGCAGTCTGCCGTGACGGGAGGCTCTGCGGAGAAGTCTGCGGAGAACATATCCCCTGCCCTCGTTTGAGGGCATAACGCCGTCCGCAATCATAAAGGATGTCGAACGGATATGGTCTGTGATTACACGCAGGGAGATGTCGGTTTTTTCGCTTTCGCCGTACTTGACGCCGACAATCTCACTGATGTGCTTCATAATATTCTGAACGGTATCAACAAGGAAGAGGTTGTCAACGCCCTGCATTACGCACGCGAGACGCTCAAGTCCCATACCTGTGTCGATATTCGGGTGCTCAAGCGGTGTATAATTGTTGTTGCCGTCGCTGTCAAACTGTGTGAATACGAGGTTCCATACCTCCATATATCTGTCGCAGTCGCAGCCCACCTTACATGTAGGCTTGCCGCAGCCGTGCTCCGCGCCGCGGTCGTAGTAAATCTCGGAGCATGGACCGCAGGGACCTGAGCCGTGCTCCCAGAAGTTGTCGGCTTTGCCGAGACGAACCATATGAGCGGGTGAAACATGATTTTGATTAACCCAGATATCGTACGCTTCGTCGTCGTCCTGATAGACGGAGACGTAGAGCTTTTCCTCGGGGATTTCAAGCACCTTGGTAAAGAACTCCCAAGCCCAGGCTGTGGCTTCTTTCTTGAAATAGTCGCCGAAAGAGAAGTTGCCGAGCATCTCAAAATATGTGCCGTGACGGTCGGTCTTGCCGACTTCCTCGATATCGGGTGTACGGATACACTTCTGGCAGGTTGTCACACGCGTTCTGGGCGGTGTAATCTCACC
>JAILPC010000141.1 GCA_024690465.1 Ruminococcus sp. | reverse complement strand
GGAATTTATTTCCAAGTATACCGCGATCTTTAAGGTGAAGAACGGTAAATGGGATGACGGGACTACTGCGGATAAAATGGTTACAATAAATAGTTCCGATCATAAAATTGGTAACAATATCCCGTCCGTTGGGAATATGCCTAACACCGGTTATAAGAAATCAGGTAGCTGGGATCCGACGCTGACAACAGGGACAACTATTAATGATGTAACAACATATACATATACCTATGAGGCAAAAGGTTCACAGACCATACAGGCAAACAATGTGTCTGCAACTTATGGTGATACAGATAAGAGCGTTAGTGCTAATGTGACATCACCTTTGACAGGAGGCGGTGCTATTAGTTATGCGGTCAAATCGGGATCTGAGACTTACATCAATGTGGATTCCTCATCGGGTGCATTGACGATAAAACAAGTTCCGCCGTCAGGTAAAGCTTATGTTACGGTAACAGCAGCAGAGACGGATAATTACAATAAGGCGACCAAAGAAGTGACCGTTACGATTGCCAAGGCAACTCCGACAGTTACCGCGCCCAACGCGAACGACCTGACCTATAACGCCCAGCCCCAGACGCTCGTGACCCAGGGCTCCACCACCGCCGGCACCCTGCTGTACAGCTTGGACGGCGTGAACTATTCCGCAAGTGTTCCGACGGCGACCAACGCCGGCACCTATACCGTATATTATAAGGTACAGGGCAACTCGAACTACTCCGACCTCGCAGCCCAGACCGTACAGGTCACCATCGCTGTTGCTCAAATTGGCTCGACCAAGTACGGCACATTCGCTGAAGCTGTTGCCGCGGCAAACAACGGCGAAAAGACAATCCAGATCCTCGCAAGCAACGTAGGAACCTATCAGCTTTCCTCACCTTCCGAGAAGGTTAAGATCACAAGCGACTCGTGGAAAAAGGTTACCTTTAAGGCTCCCGACGGTCCTTATGTAATGAACTGGGATACAACAACAGCCGCTCCCGACTATATTGCGGTCGTCGGCAACGCTCTTTATGAGATTACCGACAAGGACGGCAACGTAACTTACGATAAACTCTTCCCGGCTGCCAAGACTATCACAAAGGTTAAGCTTCTTGATGACGTAAGCGAATCAATGGTATCTGTAACAAGCACAGAACCCAGCTTTACACTTGACCTCAACGGACATACCTTTACAACAACCACCACAAAGGATTCTTCCGTTTCTCTCAAGGCGGGCACAGCCTCCGCGAGAAAGACATTCGTCCTCACCGACTCGAGCGCGGCTAAGTCAGGCAAGCTCGTTTCAAGCGCGAAGCAGGCGGCTATATGGCTTACATCAAGCTCAAGCAAGTATATTGACATCGTTATCGAAGCCGGTATCGAAACCACAGGCAACACCTACGGAATCGGTATCGACAAATATCCCAAGTACAACACCGTAACCGTTAAGGACGGCGCGAACATCACGGGTTTATCGGGTATTTACACCAACGGTAACTCCGCTGACAACGAAATCATCGTTGAGGGCGGCGAGATCACGGCTACCGAAATCGGCATCTTGAACTGCGGTGACAACGACCTCACTATCACAGGCGGCGAAATCACAGGTAAAACTGCCGTATACGTAAAGAGCGGTACTCTTGAAGTTACAGGCGGTACTCTCACAGGTACAGGCAGCGCTGACTATGAGTATAACGGCAACGGCGCTAACGCTACAGGCAACGCTCTCGTAATCGACAGCTGCGGTTATCCCGGCGGCGCTCCCGAGGTTACTGTTAACGGCGGTACATTTATCGGTACTCAGAAGGATGCTGTAGGCTCCTACGCTTACGGAACAGGCAACGAGGAAGTCGAGCAGTTCGTATACGCGGGCACGTTCTCGAATGAAGTTCCCGAGGAGCAGGCTGCTCCCGGATTTGTTCCCTCTCCTGTTGATCCCGTTACGGGAATGTATACAGTAGAAGTTGACAACTCCAGCCCGCTTAATCCTCTGAATGTAGCGGCAAAAGCTATCAACGACAACAACGCTTTCGGACTCACAGATGTTGATTACCTCATGGGTACTCTCCTCGGCGTTCAGGCAAAGAGCACAGCGGGTGAGGGAACAAGCTCACAGGAAGGCACATATAATATGCGCTTCGTAGCTTGTCTTGATACTGATATCCTTAAGTCCGCTGACGATTACGGCTTCGTAGTCGCTAAGCTCGACGGCACAAAGGATTACAGCAATACTAAGATTGAAAACCTCAAGGCTTTCTGGGGCAACGGTGAAAAGACTGCTTCCGCAAAGGGCACATACAACAATGTATGCGGCACTCCTGCTTACGGCGATCCCACAGACGATTCCACACCTTACAAGTACATCACCTGCGCTATCAACAACGTAAGTGACGGCGACAAGTTTGTAGCTCGTTTCTATGTAAAGATAGACGGCAAGTATTACTATGCTAAGTATTCAGGTCACAATTACAAGTACACAGGCTGTATCGCGTCCTGGTCAGATGTTTTTGAATAAGGAGGAGATTGAAATGAAAAAATTATATACATCTCCTGTAGTTACAGTAGAAGAACTCACAAAGGTTGACGTTCTCTGTGCTTCCACAGAGACAAACGACGCTCCAAGCGAAGATAAGACTGATAACATAAATCAGCTTGGTTCTACAATCGGCGACCTTACAAGATTACTGTGATTCCTGAGTATAAACAAAAAGTTTAAGAAACGGCTCCCGCTCGGGAGCCGTTTTTGTTATGTATGTTTTAGTTTTTATCAGAATACGTAGTCGTCGTCCGAACCAGCGAGTCCAATATTCTTTTCCTTCTTGTCCTCTTTTGTAAAGAAGAAGTCGTCGTCATAAGCGGCTTTAGCTGCAGTATCGGGAGTGTCGTCAACTTTATCAAAGAAGAAGTCGCTGTCATACTCCATTCTGGCTTTGGCTCCCTGTGTCAGAACATCGTCTGTTTTCTCAAAGCGGTCGTCGTTTTTGATAAAGAGGACATCGCCCTCTGTCTTGCGGACTATTCGTCCTGTCTCGTCACGCTCGACATTCGGCGCGTCTTTCGAGGACTTAACCTTTGCCATAATTTCTACAACCAGGAAAAACAGCTTTACAAGCAGGAACAGAGTCATAGTTATCAGCAGGGTGACTCCCAGCGCGGAGTTGTACAGGTGGTTTTTTAATACAAAGACCAGATAAGCCGTGCCGAAGACAAATTCAAATACCGTCGCCGCTTTCGGGGCGAGAATCGCCAGCAATATCAATATCACCATAGCGAATCCCCACATAACCATAAGTATCGGTCCGTCCCAGTTAAAGTCGGGTATGTAATGCTGCGCAAGATACAGGTTGAAGTGAGCGAGTATTACATTTACGGGAACCAGGAAAAGTATTACCGCCAAAATCCTGAGCGCGATTACAGTGTACCAAGCTCCCATAGTCTGCTTGAAGTCGTTCATCAGAACAATAAATCGCTCGGTCTTGTCGGTGATGTAGTCAAGGTCTTTATTGTAGAATTTCTTTTTTAATTTTGCTTTTATCAAAGAAACACTTCCTTTGTTTTATTCATACTAGATTATTTTACCATATTTCACGGCAAATATCGCTCGAAAAACTGCACAAAAATCCAAGGTGGATTTTATGCACTTTGCACATAGGGGGTTCCGCGCCAATGGAGGACAAAAGCGAAAAATTATTTAATACGCAAAAGTTGCGTAAAAATATTTTTAAAAATACGCAATTATTGCGTATTCGTCTTGCGTATAGTTTCGTTTTGCGGAGGAATAACAACTTGATTATTACGGTCTGACCGACGTAATAATATATAGCGGAACGGCATCCAATTGGGTGCCGTTCTGTTTTGTCTTGTGTGTCGGGCACGACACTAATCTTGCTGGTGAAAGTCCAGTCACGGGTATTTACCGCCAAGTGTAGTGAACCGCAAGCCGTTTGTGG
>JAILPC010000040.1 GCA_024690465.1 Ruminococcus sp. | reverse complement strand
AAATACACGCCATATCAGATAAGTAACAGATAAATACAGCAGAATAACATACAAAGACAATACTCGGTTTTTCCAACGCTCTTTTTTGATAGATGGATTATTGTTTTCAGGTATCGGTATTTTATCGGCTGTGCGTTTAAGAAGTTCGTCATAGGAAATGGGTTTTTCCTTAATCTGTTTTCTTGTACTTCTCCATATTCCAAAGCCTGTCAGAACAACAGCCGGGGCAACGGCGATTATTATATCTTTGACAAGGAAACTGTATACCGTGAATCCAAACAGTACGCCTCCGCTGATACAAAGGATGATTCTCATAGGTAACTGTAACGGCATATGCGCATGCAGAGCTTCCTTCGGACCAAGATTTGAACTTTTTGCTTTTATTGCGAAATACAGTAATACTCCGAGAAACAGAAAACTTGAAACAATAATTATCCAGAACGTTCCCTCGGCAGCCAGCTTCTGACCTACACCAAGTCCCGTTATAGCTCCCGCCGCACAAAGAAGCGCCAGGACAGCGCGTCCTCCGCTGCCTGCAGCTAAAAACGCTGAGATAATCAGGACAACGATCATCAAAACACAGGCAACAGTATCAAAATTGAACCCCCACTCCGCGTCAAAGCCTATCGGAGCGAAAATGACCTTATCAAAAAATGTAGCAGGAACGGGATTCGGATGCAGCACAAAATGCGTTACAGACATTGCCGGCAACTGCGTTTTCATAACATTGTCAACTATCGTCTGACTGTCTCCCTTGTGAATAGATGAAAGTTTGCCGGCAATATACCAGCTGTTGGCTTGCTTATAATTACCGTTGTTAAAATTGACCGTTACTTCAGCGTCATTATCAGGAGAGCTATTGATCAGCATGAGATGAAGCAAACCGTCTTTATCAAGAGATGATACGCTTGTTACATTCTTGGAAGATGATGAAGACTCCGTGAGTTTTGTTCCAAAGGAACTGCCTTTACCGTCGTAGTTTGAATACAGGTTCAGAGCTGATATCAAAAATGGTTTATTATATGCCAGGCATGAGTAATAAACCCCTGACTTTGCCATATGCGACAAGTATTTGGCTTCGGATACGCCGCCTTTAATCTGATCCCCGTTTTCGACGCCGTATTCCGAAAAACCTATTTTAGTTCCGGGGTAATACTTATCTATAGATTTTTTTACTTTGTCTAAAAATGTTAACGCGGAATCATGATCAACATTCTCGTAATTATGCAGATCAAGAATATCGAGGTATCGTTTGCCGTTGTTTTCAACAGATACCTTGCGCATTTCATCAAGGTAGTAGTCTATAAACCAGTCGTATTTTTTTGCCTTTTTAATAAATCTCCAGTCAGAAGCACCGCGCAGATCTTCATAAGCATTTGTTCCGTATAAGGATGGACCTGCTACAAGAGCATTTTTATCGTGCTCCTTGATCATCAATGACGCTTCTATATTTTTTTCAGTAAGTTCCGCTGCGCCGATTTGGTTACTGAAAGCAAGAGGATTGTTAATATTCCAAAGTGACGGTTCATTATCAAGCTCATAAACATCGATGCCTGTCGGTTTAGTTGAGATGCCGAGTTTTTTTACAAGATAATCTACATATGATTCAATACAAATCGTGTCATCGTCTGCAACATTCTTAGCATAGAGCGCGGTTTTTTTCCATACGTTTTCATTATCATAGCTCGAATCTGTTATGTAGCCGTCATTAATCCCCGAAGCTACAAATCCCGCAAGAGGAAGTTGTAAAAGCGTAAGCGGTATATTATGCTGTTGGGCGCTTCTTGAAAGCTGAAGCGCTATTGCGCCGGGTTTATCCTTGAGATCGGCATCAACCCCGTAAAGAAGAAAATCATCTGTAAGGTTTTCATAATCATTGCCGGAGTTTGAGGCGTTTGTTTTCCAGTTATATGTTGTAACACGGTTACCACCGACGCGCAGGGCAGTAGTCGACGCGCGATTAAGATTAACCCCGAAATTGACTCCGTAAATATAAGGTGAAATATCACCTGTTTTCTTATTGTTCACGTTTATCGTTACTTTGTTACTATTACCGCCGGGAATATCCGCAAAAGCGTAAAAAGCAAACGACAAAAGGATTGCGACGATAACAATCGGTATAATCCAACCAAACCCCTTTTTCTTTTTCATAACAACTAAACCTTTCTGTTTTTTTATTTCGAATTTTTTAAATATATATGAAGCTTTTTTAAACCTCATTCAATAGATTAAGCATCTTTTTCTTGAATAAAAATGCCAACAAAAATTATATCAATTATATCACGAATTTTAAAAAAATCAACATATCTTGAATAAAATTTCAATTCTTTTGAATAAAATTTCAAAAAAGATAACCGCGCACAATAGCATAACACAAAAGGGATATGTCCTCCGTGAGCGGAAGACATATCTCTATTTTCTTTTCAGAAGCCTGTTTAGTCTTTTCTCTTCCTCAGAGTGATGAATATTGTGCGAGCTGCAATTGCTATTACAATCGCCATTACTCCGCCAAGCACTAGGAAGATTGTGATTTCCTGACCGCCAGTGCCTGAGCCATCTGTATTCACATCATCTATCAAAGCATGTGTATCAGTCGTCAGTGAGAGCAGATAGATAAACGGTGAGTTCCAATAAATCGCGATTTCATTGGTAGAATAGCTTTCCTGATCGTCCACATAGCGTTTCAGGACAGGTGCGTTAGAACAGTATGCCTTGACTATATAATCCTCAAAAAGCTGGTCTACACCGCCAACGACCATGCCCTGCATTGGTGTATCTTTTACAACAGACGGACAGTGATGCGGATGTTGCGGTGAAACAGTGCCATAGCCTGTAAGATAACAAATGCCGAGAGGATTGCAACCGAGGATATAATTCTGGTTGCCAAGCGCTGCATTCTTGTATTTTGTTTCTTCTGTGAGTTGATAGGCAACGCCGAGAATTATTCCTGCAGTTGCTACTCTCATATTACTGCCCCACGAGAAAGTTGAAATGCCTACGCCGTAGGGACTGTTTTCAGAACCGCTTAAACCGGATGAAAAAATGTCTGCCCGTGAAATAATAGTTTCTTTCGCTTTCTTATACAATTCAGAGGTCTTGTCCGCGTCAGGCGCTGTCAGAATCGCAATACTGCCGTAATCGCCCATTTCTTCGGCATCCATACCTGTTTGTACCTCGGTAATTGTCTTTGCGTATTTCTCTTTTTGAGTTGCTCTCCAAAGCTGCGCTGCCGCCCAATAACGTTCTCCTTCATCGGAAGTGTCCTCATATTCACCTGTCTCAATATCAGACGGATTCTTATATACAAGATCAGGATTATTTTCTAACCAAGTCCATGCATTTTCGGCAGCTTTCAGGCAGCTTTCCGCAAATTCTTTATCAACACCCTGATAGACTTCGCAGGCAAGCGCCATTGCTCCGCAGAAATCTGCTGTTGCGGTTGAGGTAATGGGAGTCACAAACAGTTCATCTGTTTCCTCCTCAGGCATTACATATCCGGGAAATGTCGCGCAAGTTACTTTGTGATGCACACCGCCTGATGTGTCTTGCATTTTCAGCATCCATTCCAATTCGTAACGCACTTCGTCCAAAATATCGGGAATATTATTTCCGCTTTCGGGAATCCCCACACTGTCAGTGAACATTGCGGGCTGATTCAGATATGCATACATCAAATCCGCGCAAGCCTTTGCCCCCGGTACAACATAGCGTCCATAGTCACCTGCGTCATGCCAACCGCCGGAAACATCAATCTTATCACTTGTGCCATATACCGTCGCAAGCGCTGTATGACAAGCCTTATGCGAGAAAGTTTTATCTTCAACTGCTGTACCGCATCGCTGTAAATACAACATTCTGAGCGTATCGTTCAGTACATCATCATACACACTATCGGATATTTCAAATTCATAGGACTTGTCAAGCTTACCGCAGGTGATGTAATATTTCCCAGGTGTAGTTACTGCTGAAAAATCACCGGTTCGGTTGTCTTCATCAGCAAGTTCGTAATGCACTTTATCTGACAATTTTCCTGTATATTCTGTTTCCCCCGTTTCAGCATTCACAACTGAAAATGTATTGTATTTTTCGGCATTCTTAAATACAACTGTTTTCTTTGCGCTCGCTTGATAGCCAATCTGATTGGTGATGATAGATGGTTCATATGGCTTATCCACCTTGCTGTCATCTACCAGCTCCAGCGTGACATTATCAATGTAAACCGTATGCTTCGGCAGCTCAGCACCACAATTACCACAGTTAAACCGAAAACAAGCTCTAATGTCGGTTTTTTCCTTCATAGTGAAATTATAGTCGATTTTCTGCGGCTCTGACGTAAGATGTAATTCTTTCAATGTATAAGGACTATAGTCGCCGCTATTCATTTGGATAAATTCTTTAACAGTTCTGTCCGTAGTAGAGGAAATCTCATAAGACAGATGATACACACCATTCTGAAGCAGCGGAACAATACAGTAGACCTGAGCTGACCATTCCTCATCACCCACTGATGAAACGTGCAAGGCAAGCCGTTTATTATCTGTGCTAAGACTGCAAACGCCACCTGCCTGATGAAATGTCTCCCATCCGTCTGTTCCTTTTTCAAATGTGCTGTTAAGGATAACAGAACTCTTTGCCGATACGCTCGGAACGAGAATTGCCGTCAACATTGCCAATATACATAGAAAGCTGATGAATCGTTTAAGCTTCATATAAATCCTCCATTTAATAAAAACTCAGCCATTTGCAAAATACAAACCCACTGCTTAAACAGTGGGTTTTTGAGATTGAAAACCTTTGACCTGTTAAGTATGTAAACTCAAATAAACGCGGTAGAGTTACCGCGGATTATTACACCGAAGAAGGTTTTTGGTTGATGAATAGTAATAATCATAAAAATGTCCTCTTTCCAAAGTCCAATTCACAGCGAAGCACCTCAAAAGCTTCTGCATAAGGTTTACCGATTTCATATCCTCTGAATCCTGCGCGACATGTTACGCCAGTGATCCATTCCTCTCCAAATTTATGATATTCAGTTGTATGTAGCTTTAATGATTCTATTTTTTTATCCATCACATCAGTAATATCGACGTACATTTGAGGGTGAAAAGGGACAAAGGATCGTCCGGAAGGTACAATAGGTTCAAACATGAACACAGTATTTTTTCGTCTTGCAGCTGAAATAGTGGATTTACTGACACCAACATGTGCCTGATGTGTATCAAATGGGTGGTGACAAAAGATAACGTCTGGATCGAATTTAGCTATACGAGTATCGATTGCGTCTATTGTAGTTGAATCGTGGGGAATATTTTTTGTAGGAAAATCTAATATTTCTATATCAGTGATACCCAGAACATGGAGCGCGTTAGTGCCTTCAATAACAGCGTCATTATTTCTACGCATTATTTTTCCATCATAATTGGTATACCCTGATTGGCTCATTATGATAGTTTTTACCTTATGACCGGCTTGGATTGCTTTTGCCAAAGTTCCTCCGCAAGCAAGTTCAATATCATCAAGATGTGCTCCGACTACAAGTATTTTCATCATTTATCCCCTTATTAATTATTTGATTAGCAATATGTAAAACTCAAAAATACCGCATAAAATATAATAAATTGAAATACTTTCCGTATTTTTGCTTTTTTTATTTTATCACAAGAGTTATAGAAAATCAAGCTGTTAAGTGGAAAGCTCAGGATTGCTATTATAAATCTACACTATTGGTTTGCGGTTAACTGATTGTGAGTCTTGAAAAAATATTATGAATGTGGTACGAGAAAAAACTATGTTTGAGGACAGGAAGTGACACGATGATTTTTGGAATAATAGAAATAATTACAGTCTTCGTTTTATCGCTGTTATAAAAGTTATCGTTGCTAGAGAAACGCAAACAGCGGTAACGACAATAAAGGCAATAATCCAATCAATTCCAACAACTCATAACGAGTTTGTTATACTTTTCTCCACAACAGAGACAAAGGTCTCATTATAAATATGGCGGGAGTCGGCTCTAAAAGTCGTCTCCTGTTTTTTTGATATGCCCGTTATTCCGAAGGTCTATATGTGGAATCAAATCCAAGCGGAGTTTTTATGGACATATGAATGATTATATGTTATCATCAGTTAAGAAAACGTATTACTTATGAGGTGAAATTAATAAATTGAAAAAGAGCTATATTTTTGCCTCTGTTACGGTGCTTATATGGGCGACGCTGGCTCCTGTTGCTAAACTGCTGCTCACGGATATCCCGAGTTTCGAGACTCTCGCAATCAGCAGCGCATTCGCGTTTGTGTTTTTGCTGATAGTCAATATCATCAGCGGTTCAATAAAACTGATGAAAACCTACCGCTTTACAGATTATTTGATAATGGCAGGACTTGGCTTTGTCGGGCTGTTTATGTATTCAGCTCTTTACTACTTCGGAATAAACCAATTAAGCTCGCAGGAGGCTTGCATACTCAACTACCTATGGCCAATTATGATTGTGCTGTTTGCCAGCATTGTTCTCAAAGAAAAACTGACCGTTCGGAAGATTATCGCTATGCTGTTATCTTTTACGGGAATTGCGGTGATTTCGCTTGGCAATACCGACGCGGGAAACGGCAGCCGTATTCTCGGTATCGCCGCCTGTGTCGGCGCGGCGGTATGTTACGGATTGTTTTCAGTGCTTAACAAGAAGCGCGGATACAATCAAAGTGTCACGATGATGATCATCTGGCTGACAACAGCAATCTGTTCATTTGTCTCAGGACTATTCGTTGAAAGCTTCAAGCCGATCGAGGAATTACAATGGCTCGGTATGATATGGCTTGGTGTGGTCATCAACGCGGTCGCATATCTGCTGTGGGCGATTGCCTTAAAGGGAGCGAAGGATTCCGCCAAAATCGCTAACTTAGCCTATCTTGTTCCGTTCCTCTCAATCGTCATTTCGGCAGTCGTCTTGCAGGAACAAATCACAGTTAACGCACTGCTTGCTCTGCTTTTAATTGTTGGCGGTATTTTGCTTCAAAGTATAAACATAAAACGCCGCTCATAACTAATTAAGTATTAAGCAAAAGCCAATCGGGAGAGTAATTATGTTAATCCGTAAATACAAAAATGACGATTTATCACAAATTATAAAACTGTGGAACGAGGTAGTCGAGGACGGTATTTCTTTTCCTCAGGAGGAACTCTTGACCGAGGAAACAGGCGAGGAGTTCTTTTCTGAGCAGAGCTATTGCGGTGTTGCCGTTGATGACAGCGAAGCGGTTGTCGGTTTATACATATTGCACCCCAACAACGTCGGTCGATGCGGGCATATCTGCAACGCGAGCTACGCTGTCAGCTCCAAATGCAGAGGTCAGCATATCGGCGAAAAGCTCGTGCTTGACTGTATCGCCAGGGCAAAGGAAATCGGCTTTATGATTCTGCAATTCAACGCTGTTGTCGAGAGTAATATCCATGCCCGCCATTTGTACGAGAGGATAGGCTTCACTCAGCTCGGTGTTATCCCGAACGGCTTTCGGATGAAGGGCGGGCATTTTGAGAATATCTGTCCGTATTATATAGAATTATAAGCATGAGAAAGCACAAGGAAAATTCAGATGAATAACAGAGAATTCCATAAGTATATTGACGAAGTTTACAATACCGAACCCGACTTTCCGTGGGAGAGCAACCCTGCCTTTGCCGTTTACCGACACCGAAGCAATAAAAAATGGTTTGCCTTGGTAATGGAAATACCAAAGTCAAAGCTCGGCTTGCGTGAGGACGGCAAGATTGATATCGTCAATCTAAAATGCGAACCTTCTCTGATAGGCTCGCTCAGATTGGAAAAGGGATTCTTTCCGGCTTACCATATGAGCAAGGAAAAGTGGATTTCCGTTGCCTTGGACGGCAGCGTAGACGACGAACAGCTTATATTTCTGCTCGATATGAGCTTTGAGCTTACCGACATTAATATAAAGAATGGAAGAGATAAAAATCTTCACTATTAAAGGAGAGTTAATCATGTTAGGAAATTTCAGTTACCACAATCCCACAAAGCTCTATTTCGGAGATGAATCATTAAAGTATCTCAACGAGGAACTGCCCAAGTACGGCAAGACCGTTCAGCTCATTTACGGCGGCGGTTCGATTAAGAAAATCGGGTTGTACGATGAAATCATAGCGATTCTTAAGGCTAACGGCAAGACTATTGTTGAGGACGCGGGTGTTATGCCGAATCCGACAGTCGAAAAGCTCAATGAAGGCGTAAGGCTTGCTCGCAAAAACAAAGTCGATTTTCTGCTCGCTGTGGGCGGCGGCTCCTGCTGCGATTACGCTAAAGCGGTGTCAGTGTCCGTTCACTGCGATGATGACCCGTGGGAGAAGTATTATATCCGATTTGAAGAACCCGAGTGCGAGATAGTTCCCGTCGGCTGCGTGCTGACTATGACGGGTACAGGCTCCGAGATGAACGGTGGCTCCGTTATAACAAATCACGAACAGAAGCTCAAAATCGGTCACGTTTTCGGTGACAATGTTATGCCTAAGTTTTCTATACTCAATCCAAAGTACACAATATCGCTTCCGAAACGCCAGATGGTTGCGGGAATCTACGATATTTTTAATCATATTTGCGAGCAGTATTTCTCGGGAGAGGACGACAACACTTCCGACTATATCGCGGAAGCGCTGATGAAGTCTGTCGTTCACAGCTCTTTAATCGCTGTTGAAAATCCGAATGACTATGAGGCGCGTTCGAACATTATGTGGGCTGCGACGTGGGCGCTCAACACGCTTATTTCGCGCGGAAAAACAACCGACTGGATGGTGCATATGCTCGGTCAGTCTGTCGGCGCTTATACCGACGCGACGCACGGTATGACTTTGGCGGCGGTTTCTCTTCCTTATTACAGAACAATTATGCATTTTGGTCTGAAAAAGTTCAAGCGTTTTGCCGAAGAAGTCTGGTGCGTATGCTCCGAGGGTAAAACCGACGAGGAAGTCGCAAACGAAGGCCTTGCCGCTATGGAAAGCTGGATGAAGAAGCTCGGACTTGCTATGACTATCAGCGAGCTCGGAGCTACAGAGGATATGATTGAGGGAATCGCCGAGGGTACGTTTATCCTCGACGGCGGCTATAAGGTGCTGACCAAAGAGGAAATAATTGATATTTTGAAGCAGAGTATGTAAATATGTAAATAGTTGTTCTAATCAGTTTAAAGCAGCTTTAAATATCAAAACAACAGCTTTAGCTATATTGAGTTATATGATGAAATAATTTTACCTCCGTTTGGAACTAATCCAAGCGGAGGTTTTCTTTTGCTTTATAAAACCGCAAGCTTTTTTAAAAGCAACTTTGCCGCTTTTGAAAAGTAGGCATATTTTTTTGTTACGATATAGTGCTCGGTTCGAAGATCGGTCACGATCGGAACAAACTTTAAATTGCGTCCCTCTGTATTTATCATATTCTCAAAACCCAGAGCATAACCGATTCCCTTCTCGACCAGATACGCGGCGTTGCTTATGAGGTCGAATGTGCCCGCAATATTCTGCTTTTTGATATCGGGCGTAAACATCTTTCTTTGAAGCATCATATAGTTCTGAGGAATAATAAGCGGAAGCGAGGCTATCTCATCTGGTTTTAACGTTTCCTTTTGAGCAGTTTCACAGTCGGCTGGTACAAGAATGCCCCACTTGTCATATCTTCCGAGCGAAAAATAATTATACTTGTCCTGATTATCCGAACCGAGCATAAGCCCGATGTCGAGAAGTCCCTTTTCGAGTTTTTCTAAAATCGCCTGAGCGTTGCCGCTGTAAAGATGAAAGCGAATATCAGGGTGTTCCAATTTTATTTCCTTAAAGACGGAGCTGATATAATCCATAATGTTTGTTTCAACAGCGCCGAAATAAATATCTCCCGAAACCTCACCCTCACTAATCGTGATTTCATTCTCGACCTTGTTCATATGCTCAATAAGCTCACTTGCCCGCGAGCGGAAAAGTATTCCGTCCTCTGTAAGTAAGGTGCTTTTGTTGGTGCGGATAAACAGCTTTTTTCCCAGACGTTTTTCCAAAGAGGCAATCTGGGACGAAAGCGTGGGTTGGCTTATGTGCAGCTCAGCCGCGGCGCGGGTAATATTTTGTTCCCTCGCTACGACCAAAAAATAATAGACTAACCGCATATCCAGCATAATAACTCCCCCTTTTATATGATTTATTATAGTATAATATAACGAATTTTGCAATAGATATTTTCTATTGCAACCATAGATAATAAGTATTTTACAAATATCAGATTTTAGATAAAATATTGGTATGAAAGGCAGGTGCTTGATTTGGAGCCGAAAAACGAAAAAGAATTCCGCCGAAAACTTCGTGACTGCGGATGCTCCCCTAAGCAAACCAGGGAGTATCTCGAGCTTGTCGAATCAGGCAAGTCTGAAGAGCAAATCGGATTTTTAAAACGCAGGCG
>JAILPC010000032.1 GCA_024690465.1 Ruminococcus sp. | reverse complement strand
GTTACCTTGTTAAACGAGTCGAGGACCTCGCTCCCGCAATCCGTACGGCGTTCGCGCTGGCTCAGGACGGACGCAAAGGCCCTGTTCTCATCGACGTGCCCAAGGATATCACGGCTCAGATGACTGACTATAAACCTCTTGTTCCTCCGGCACATACTCCCGCTGAGGTTACCACAAGCGCCGAGGATATCGCAAAAGTTGTTGAGCTTATCGACAACGCTAAACACCCGATTATCTACGCGGGCGGTGGAGTAATCAGCGCGGACGCGTCCGAACAGCTCCTTGAGTTCGCGGAGAAAATTGACGCTCCCGTTTGCTGTTCTCTTATGGGACTCGGCTGTATTCCCGCAACCCACAGACTAAATATGGGCAACCTCGGTATGCACGGTACATATGCTACAGGTATGGCTACAGAGAACTGCGACCTCATTATCGCGTGCGGCGCAAGATTCTCAGACCGTGTGGCGGGCAACCCGAAAAAGTTCGGCAATCAGGCAACAATTATCCACATTGACATCGACGAAAACGAAATTGACAAAAACGTCAAGACCGATAACCACATTGTCGGCGATATAAAGGCGGTTCTCAACATCCTGAACCACTATGTTAAAAAGCAGACCCATACACAGTGGCTTGTTCAGCTCGAAATCTGGAAAGGCGAACACCAGGCTCCGAGAGAAAAACTCGACTATATGTCGGCTCTCGATGTTCTGCTTAAGATAAATAAGGAGAAACGTCCCGAAGATATCATCTCGACAGACGTTGGTCAGCACCAGATGTGGGTTGCTCAGTTCTCGGAAATTGAGAGACCCCGCACACTGCTCACATCAGGCGGTATGGGCACAATGGGCTTCGGACTGGGAGCTGCTATCGGCGCTCAGTGCGGCTGTCCCAAGAAGAGAGTGTTCCTCATAACCGGCGACGGCAGTTTCCATATGAATTTAAACGAGCTCGTTACACTCAAGTCCTACAACCTCCCCGTTATTGTTGTCATCTTCAACAACGGCGTTCTCGGTATGGTAAGACAGTGGCAGAAGCTCTTCTACGGAAACCGATTCTCCCAGACAGACCCTAAGCGCTCGACCGACTTTGTTAAGGTTGCCGAAGGCTTCGGAATCCCTGCTTTCAGACTTGACAAAACAGAGGATATTGACGAAGTATTTGAAAAGGCTCTGGGCCTCGGCGGTCCCGCGGTTATTGACTGTATCATCAGTCCCGACGCAAATGTTCTTCCGATGATTCCTCCAGGAAAAACCGTAAACGAAATTGTAACGGAAATGCCCAAATTCAACGGATAAATTTTTCGCCCTGTGCAGATTTGCACAGGGCGTTTTGTCACAATTATTATACTTTTTCGGTTATATCAGCGTCGGAATTGTTCTCATCAACGACCTCGTTCTTTTCTCTGAACGCGAAGAAACGCTGACCGACATAGTTGCAGGCTACAAATACACAAGCGCCTACAATCCAGCCCATATTGCCCGCGAACGAATTTACGTCCATACCGAACATCGACAGCGAAAGCGCCTTGCACAGCTCTGTCACCGCGGTAGCCGCGATAACTCTGATAAGCAGGCACACAACGATGTTAAGAGTAAATCTTATCATTGGCTTGACGCCTTTTTCCTTGTTTTTGAAAGTAAAGTATTTATTCATAAAATAGCTTACGATACTTCCGACAATCGTTCCCGCGACAGCGGCCGCTCCCGCGCCCCATACAAAGTTTTTCCAGCCAATCGGATGGAGACAGAGCAAAACAACGCCTTCTCCGACAATAGTATTGATAACTCCGACTAAAAGGAACTTCCAGAATTTAATATCAAAAAACTTTTTCAGAAAATCTTTCATTTTATCACTTCCCGAGAGAGATTATACCAAGTTTGGGGAAAAATGTCTATATAAAAATCAAATAAATCTAGACCTTTGAACAATTATGTGTTATTATATACTTTGGAATTTTTTGCAAGGAGACCTATTAATGGCAAGAAACAGTAAAAAGAAAAAGAATCTTGCGGCGGAATCACGAAAAAGTTTGACTTCGCAGGATATAAGAAAGGCACAGCGCGACTCATGCAAATTTGATTTTTTGGCTGTCGATAATGAGCCGCGAAAAATAGAGAAGAAAGGCTTTTTAAACAAGAACCTATACGTTATTCTCGCTTTTATCGTTCCGTTTTTGCTTATGTATCTGGCATACGCTTTTCACAAATGTCAGCCGTTCGGCGACCAGCAGATTCTTGTCACCGACTTATGGCATCAGTATTTTCCGTTTCTGGTTGATTATCAGGACAAGCTGAAGCACGGCGAGTCTCTCTTCTGGTCATGGACACAGGGCGGCGGTACAAACTACTTCTCGTTGATGTCCTATTATCTGGCGAGTCCGCTGAACTTCCTTACGGTTCTTCTCCCGTCAAACCTGTTCGGACACGACAATATCGCCGTACTGAACATGTACCTCACATTTACCGTAGCTGTAAGAATCGGCTGCGCGGGCGGTTTCTTCGCGATTTTTGCCCGCTATGTATTCAAGCGCAACGACTTGTCGCTCGTGGTTTTCGGCACATGCTTCGCGCTGAGCGCGTTCTTTATGGGCTACTACTGGTGCTATATCTGGCTTGACACCGCGGCGCTGACTCCGCTTGTTACGATGGGGCTTGTGGCACTGATGCGTGAGCGTAAATACCGCACATACATTATTGCTCTGGCTGTATCGATACTTGCTAACTACTATGTCGGATTATTCACCTGCATATTTATGGTATTGTGCTTTATCGGCTACAATATTATCGAGTTCAAAGGTATCAAAGTGCTTCTCAAAAACTTCGCGAGAATCGCAATCTGCTCGGTTATAGCGCTGATGATGACAATGTTCCTTATGCTTCCCGCATTCTTCGGTCTGCAGAACACTCACGCGGCAGGCAGCTCGTTCCCCACATCATACGCGATAAA
The DNA here is from genome assembly GCA_024690465.1 of Ruminococcus sp. Taxonomy (GTDB): domain Bacteria; phylum Bacillota; class Clostridia; order Oscillospirales; family Acutalibacteraceae; genus Ruminococcoides. The sequence goes on along the minus strand of JAILPC010000032.1, from coordinate 14,218 downwards.
CCTTCCCGAAATCACGTATTCGTTCACATCTTTCTGGGACGCGGTATTAAAAACACTCGACGGTCTCCGCCACGTATACGGCAACACGCTCGCGTTTATCAAGCCCAACGCTGTTGACTCGGCAGGTATGCCGAATATTGCCTGCGGTGTACTGGCTCTTGTTATGTCGCTGCTGTTCTTTGTATCAAGACAAATCAAGCTCCGTGAAAAGCTTTTCTGCGGCGGACTTCTCCTCTTCCTCGGACTGAGCTTTGTAATCCGTCAGCTTGACTATATGTGGCACGGCTTCCATTTCACAAATATGATTCCCTACAGATTCAGCTATCTGGTAAGCTTCGTGATAGTTGTAATGGCGTTCAGGGCATTCCACATTATCCATAAAACAGGAGTGCTGGATATTATCCTGACAGCTCTGCTGACGCTCGGACTGTTCCTGCTCTCATATGACCTCAATCCCGATTATGATTTTGGTTCAGGCGACAACATGGTTAAAATCAGAATCGTGCTTTACTCGGCAATTATCGCGGGTATCATTATCACGCTTCTGCTGCTTTACTCAACATATATCATCCACAAATCTGTGATGACTATTATCTTCGCGGCGATCATCATTGTTCAGGGCAGCATAACCGCGTATATCGGCGTCAGCGCTTCTCAGACCACATCGACCTACGACTATCCGCGAGGCGGACAGAACACGGCGACAGTTGTCAAATATATGAACGAAAAAGAAGAAAATACACCCGAGCTCTGGAGAGCCGAGTTCACCAGCACCCAGACGCTGTGCGACAGCGCTCTCAACGGCTTTAACGGCATTTCGATGTTCAACTCCATGACCAACGAGAACATCACAAAATTCGCTGAAAACTTCGGACTTATGGGCTGGCTGTCGGGCAACCGATACACCTATGCCGAGAGTTCTCCCGTTACAAACCTGTTTATGAATCTTAAATACGTCATAACCCGTGACGGTAACTATAACAACAATCAGTACCTTACTCAGGAGACCGCCGCGGGCAACGTCAAGCTGCTCAAAAACAAATCGTATATTCCGATGGGCTTTATGACGGACGCAAATCTTCTCAATTACAACGGACAGGACGCTGAGGATTCATACAATCCCTTTGACAATCAGAACGATTTCTTTAAACGCGCGACAGGCGTAAACAAAAATGTGTATGAGAAAGTTCAGGTTGCCACACAATCACATACAGATTATAATAAGTTCCACGTTAACCTTCCTTATGAGGGAGCGTACGGAAACTACAGCTTCAACTCGATTGACAGCTCGGTTAAGCCTCACCTCCACTGGAACTATACCGCTCCGAAATCAGGCTACTATTACGCATACACCCAGATTTCCAACGCGGACAACCTTACGGTATACAAGAACGGTTCTCTCCGCGACGGCACAAGCAGCTTCTATATAAAACGTCCCTACATTATGGCGATCGGCTATTACGACAAGGGAGATACGATTTCCGTTCACTGTGAGCTCGAGCAGAACGCAAGCGGAAACGCTCACATCTATGTAAACTACTTCAACGACAAGGTTTATGAGGAAGGCTTCAATGTTCTCAAACAAAACACCATGACAACCACCAAGCTTACAGGTTCATCCATGGAGGGAACAATCAAAGCCGATAAGGACGGTCTGTTCTATACTTCAATTCCATACGAAGCAGGCAAAAAAGAGAACGACAAGCTCATCGGCAAACTATTCGGAAGCAACAGCGAAGGCTGGCAAGCGTACGTTGACGGCGAAAAGGTTAATATCACTCCCGTTGCGAATGCTCTTGTCGCGTTCAAACTGACAAAAGGTCAGCACAGCATAAAACTCAGTTATCTGCCCAAAGGCTTTATCAAAGGTATGATTATTACCTCTGTTGCCATACTGCTGTTTGCGCTCTATACGCTGTTCCTCTTCCTGTGGCGAAAGAAAAAGCTGCCAAAGAAGCTTCAGTCAAAGCTCCCTGAGCGAACCGAAAAAGCGTATACAATATTATAACTAAAAACGGCTGTCGATTGACAGCCGTAATTATTTAAAAATGTTTATACACTTTTATTGAATTGTCTTTTATTATGCCGAGTCCGAGGAACTTTCCGAGTCCTTTTACCCGAAAAATTGAGCCTTCGGCGAAATTCTTGTCCGTGAGCTTTGTGCGTGAAATATCGAGCTCGCCTCCGTTATAAAAACGCGTTGCCTGTGCGTCGGTCACCCAGAGCTCGGGATAACCGTAAAACAGGCTCTCGGTGCTCATAAGCTTATTTTCAAGCTCTCCGTTTTGTGAGAGCTTTTTTATTTCGTCCAGACTGTACGCTTTTTCGAGTGTGAATCCGCACGCCATTGTACGCCTAAGCGCAGTCATCACAGCGCCTGTTCCGAGCTCTCTGCCGATGTCGTCAATCAGGGTTCGTATATAGGTACCCTTTGAGCACTTGACACGAAGTGTTCCGCGTTGGGTTTTCTCATCAAAGCTCCTCAGCTCAAGCTCATAAATCGTAACCGGGCGGGCTTTTCTCTCGACCTCTACCCCTTTTCGGGCTAAGTCGTAGAGCCTTTGTCCTCCGACAGAAACAGCCGAAAACATAGGCGGGATCTGCTGAATCTCGCCTTTGAATTGTTTTATTACTCTTTCAATCTCAGAACGGCAGACCTCGCTTTTTCGCTCGGTTTTCACCTGTCCCCAGATATCGAGCGTGTCGGTTGTGATACCGAGCAAAAAGTCAGCGATATATTCCTTGTCGTGGTTCGGCACAATATCCTGCGCCTTTGTCGCGTTGCCCAGAAGCAGAGGCAAAACGCCCGTAGCGTTCGGGTCAAGCGTTCCCGTATGACCGATTTTGCGCTGTCCGCTGAGCTTTCTGATAACCGCTACCACGTCAAACGAAGTGAATTCCTTTGGCTTGTCAACAACTAATACACCGTTCATAGCGTTTTTTCCGCCGCTTTTCTGAGCATTTCGATTGTGCTCTCGAGCGTACCTTTTATTGTACAGCCTGCCGCGCCTATATGACCGCCGCCGCCGAACTGCGCGCAGAAAGCGCAGGCGTCAACGTCTCCGTTTGTACGCGCGGAAACTTTGTATTCTCCGCCCTGCTTTTCGCGGATTGTGATGCCGAGCTTTACGCCTTCAATCTGGCGCGGAATGGACGCGATACCCTCGGTTTCGTCATCGCCCATACCCTCGACCATCTCACAAGTTGTGTAAATCATGGCGCACTTGTCGTCGGCACAGAAAATCATTTTGTCGAGAATATCCCTCTCAAGCTCGATTCTGCGCTTTGTTTTTGTTTCAAACATAACCTTGTTGATATACGCGCTGTCACAACCAAGGTCGAGCAAATCCGCCGCGATTCTAAGCGTTCGCGAGGTTGTGTTCACATAACAGAAACAGCCTGTGTCGGTCGAAAGCGCCGTATACAGACAATTCGCGATATCGACTGTGATTTCGGCGCCGAGCTCTTTTATCAGCTCAAAAATAATTTCTCCTGCCGCTGCCGCCTCAGAGTCAACATAGCGGTACTGAGCTTCAATCGTGTTTGACCCGTGGTGGTCGATACACATATCAATTCTACCCTTGTACTTATCCTCATTTTTGCCGAGCAGCTTTGTGTCGGCAACATCTGTAGACACGATAAACTCAGGTTCAAAGTCTTGCGGCTCAGCCTTATCTGTGATAAAGCTGAAGTTTTTCGGCATATCGGTTGTGATTACGTTGGCGTTTTTGCCGATCTGCCTGAGCGCGAGACAAAGTCCGTAGCCGCAGCCTAGGCAGTCGCCGTCGGGATAGTTGTGTGTCAGAATCTCAAAATTATTATTCTGTTTTAAAATTGACGCTAAATCCTTAACCGTCATTTTCATCGTCCTTGCTTATATGCAAATTATTAAGAATACGCGAAATATTCGCACTGTACTCTATGCTGTCGCTCGCGGTGAATATCAGCGACGGAACGTGTCTGAGCTTGAGGCGCGCTCCCAACTCCCTGCGGATAAAACCCGACGCGCTGTCGAGTCCCTTGCAGGCGAGCTTGCACCTGTCGAGACCTTCCATAGCGCTGACATAAACCGTGCAATACGATAAATCATTTGTAAGGTCAACTCTGATAATTGATATAAACGCGTCGCGGACACGCGGATCCTTAAGCTCACGGAAAATCGCCGTCAGCTCGCGCTTTATATCCTCGGTTGTCCTCTCTATTTTATGTCCCATTTTTTATTTCTCCACGTCAGACAATGGTACTCCTCACTGAGGAGTATATCCCCCTGACGTTATCTTTCCTAACAGTTTTGTATAACAATAACTGACCACTGATCACTGCTGTTATTCTCTATACTCCTCGATAGTATAAACCTCGAAGATATCGCCTTCCTTGAGGTCGCTGAATTTCTCAAGGCAGATACCGCACTCGTAACCCTCGGAAACCTCTTTTACGCTGTCCTTAAAGCGCTGGAGCGAAGCGATTTCGTCGTCGGCAATAATGATACCGTCACGTACGACACGAACTTTGCCGTCACGGGAAATCTTACCCTTGGTTACATATGAACCCGCGACTGTGCCGACGCTCTTAATCTTGATGATGTTTCTGACTTCGGCGGTACCCAGCTCAACCTCACGGGTCTTGGGAGCGAGCATACCCTTCATAGCGCTCTCAATTTCCTCAATACAGTCGTAGATTACTCTGTACAGACGCATATCTACGCCGTCACGCTCAGCGTTGCTCGACGCGCTCGCGTCGGGACGAACGTTAAAGCCTACGATAATCGCGTTTGACGCGCTCGCGAGCATGACGTCGCTTTCGTTTACGGCACCGACAGCGCCGTGAATAACGTTTACTCGAACCTCGTCATTTGTGAGCTTTTCAAGACTCTGGCGTACAGCCTCAACAGAACCCTGAACATCAGCCTTAACGATAATCTTGAGTTCCTTCATATCGCCCTGCTTCATCTGGTCGAACAGGTTGTCGAGTGTAACCTTTGTCTGAGCGTTGAAGATTTCCTCCTTGCGCTCTGTCTTACGCTGGTCAACAAGCTGACGGGCAAGGTGCTCATTTGTAACCGAGTTGAAGATATCTCCGCCTACGGGGACTTCGTCAAGACCTGTAATCTCAACAGGAACAGAAGGACCTGCCTGCTGAACCTTTTCGCCTTTGTCGTTTGTCATAGCTCTGACTCTGCCGAGACAGGTACCCGCCACAACAATATCGCCCGCGTTGAGAGTACCGTTCTGAACAAGTACTGTAGCGATAGGACCTCTGCCCTTATCGAGACGTGCCTCGATTACGATGCCCTTAGCGGCACGCTCGGGGTTAGCCTTGAGCTCTTTCATCTCTGCTACGAGGAGCACGCTCTCGAGCAGGTCGTCAAGTCCCATTTTAGTCTTTGCCGAAACGGGCACACATATTACATCGCCGCCCCATTCCTCGGGAATAAGCTCATACTCTGTGAGCTGCTGCTTCACGAGGTCGGGATTAGCGCCTTCTTTGTCCATCTTGTTGATAGCTACGATAATTGTAACTCCCGCAGCCTTTGCGTGGTTGATAGCCTCAATTGTCTGGGGCATGATACCGTCGTCCGCGGCTACAACGAGGATAGCGATATCCGTAGCCTGAGCTCCTCTGGCTCTCATTGTTGTGAATGCTTCGTGTCCGGGAGTATCAAGGAAGGTAATCGGCTGACCGTTTACCATAGTTCTGTACGCGCCGATATGCTGTGTGATACCGCCTGCTTCGCCCTCTGTTACGTTGGCGTGACGGATTGCGTCGAGGATTGAAGTCTTACCGTGGTCAACATGACCCATAACAACTACAACAGGCGCTCTGCCTACGAGGTTAGCGTCGTCGTCTTCGCTGTCGTCGATAATCTGTTCCTCGATAGTAACTACTACCTCTTTCTCAACCTTGGCGTTGAACTCCATAGCGATAAGCTCTGCAGTATCAAAGTCAACGGTATCGTTGGCTGTAATCATAGAACCCATCATAAACGCCTTCTTTACAACCTCAGCTACTGTAGCCTTAAGGCGTGAAGCGAGCTCGGAAACAACGATTTCGTCAGGAACTGTGATTGTGATTGAACGTTCCTTGCGCTGCTTCTCGATACGAGCCAGACGCTGAGCCTCTGTTTCGCGCTTACCGCCGCGGCGGGCGCGCTGCTTCTGGGCTCGGTTTGTAAACTTCTGCTTTTTGCTTGTATCCTGATTACGGCGGAGCTTGTCGTTCGCCATATCGTCATATTTCTGGTTATAACGCTCAACGTCAACAACGCTCTGACGTGTGTCAATTACGCGGCGGTTGGAGCGGTGGTCTGAACGCTCTTCCTCGATTGTGTTCTCAACCTTAACCTGCTGAACGTTCTTCGCGGGCTTTTTGGTTGTGGATTTAGCGGGTTTAGCAGGCTTCTTCTCTGTCTTTTCGACATTGATAGTCTTGCGTCTGCTCTTTTCCTCTTTTTCCTGCTTTTCCTGTTCCGCAGCCTGTTTCTCAAATTCCTCAACAGCCTTGTCGCGAACGGCAAAGTACTCCGAAAAATCCGCAACGGCGTTATTTTGTGTCATTACGTCGAAAATAACGTTGAGTTCATCGGGCTCAAGCGAGGTCATAGCCTTTTTGTTAACGTCGAGTTTTTCCGAAAGGATATCGGTAATCTGTTTGCTTTTTACGCTGAAATCCTCGGCAACTTCTTTAACCTTATATTTTATCATACACTGTTACCTCCTGTTTCGTTTTGCTGTAGTCTATCGATATTTTGGGCAAAACCTGTGTCCGTCACGGACGCAACCGCCGCGAATTTTCCGATTGCGCAGCTTATTTCGTCCTTGGTGCGGTTAAGTTTTATAAGCATTACTCTGTTCATCTCACAGGTTTTTCTGAGCTTTTTTTCGGTGTTGGGTGATGTATCGCCTGCGATAATTACCGCCTTTGACTCACCCTTCTGCACAGTTTCAACAACCGCGTCATTTCCTGTGGTGAGCTTGCCCGCCCTTCTGCAGAGACCGAGGAAATTCAAAAGTTTATCCACCCTTTGTCATCTCCTCATTTATCTGTTCAAACACTTCGTCGGGAATTGATGTTTGAAACGCTCTTTCGAGTCTTTTGGCTTTGACTGCCTTTTTGAAGCAGTCGGGATTGTTGCAGATATATGCTCCGCGTCCGGGCTTTTTGCCTGTCAAATCGAGGCTCACGCTGCCCTTTGCGGTTATTTCTCCGTCTTCATCCTTTGTGTCGGGAGCTTTTACTATGCGTACAAGCTCACGCTTGGGCTTCATTTCGCCGCAGCCTGTGCATTTGCGCATAGGGATTTTTTTCTGTTTCAAATCAATTCCTCCAAAAGAGAGTTATTCTTCCTCTGTATTATCGTCGTCCTCGTCCTCGCCGTAGAAGCCTGACTCGGGACGGATATCAATTTTCCAGCCTGTAAGATGAGCGGCAAGACGAACGTTCTGTCCGCCGTTACCGATAGCCAATGAAAGCTGACCATCGGGAACCGTTACCTTACACTTCTTGGCGCTCTCGTCAAGGATATCAACCTTGACAACCTTAGCGGGTGAAAGCGCCGCCGCAATGTACTCTACAGGGTCATCGCTGTATTCGATGATGTCAATTTTCTCGTTTCCGAGCTCGTCAACAATCTCGTTAACACGGTCGCCGCGTGTACCGATACAGGAACCGATAGCGTCAATGTTCTCATCGTTTGAGTATACAGCCATTTTTGTACGGTTGCCTGCCTCACGCGCGATTGACTTAATCTCTACAGTGCCGTCATAGATCTCAGGAACTTCCTGTTCGAATAGTCTCTTGACAAGCTCGGGGCTTGTGCGGCTTATCATAGCCTTGGGACCGCCTCTGCGCTGTTCGTTCTCAGGGTTATCCATGTCACGGATACCGGCGACTAAAACCTTAACCTTATCGCCCTCTCTGAGCACTCTGTCGCCAACCTGCTCTGACTTGGGCAGTGTCGCGACAGCCTTGCCGATTTTGATAATAGCAACGCCGCTCTGCGGGTCAACTCTTTCAACAGTAGCCGTAGCGAGCTCGCCGAGTCTGCTCTTGAATTCCTGAAGCATCTGGTCTTTTTCGCCGTCGCGGATACCCTGACGGATGACGTTGCGCGCGGTCTGAACCGCGATACGTCCCAGCTGCTTGGGGTCAAGCGCCGCTTCGAACTCGTCGCCGACAATATATTTTTTACGCTTTTTGCTTACTTCTTCGAGGCTCACTTCAAAGTTGGGATCCTCGACTTCTTCTACAACTGTCTTGATAAGCTTAACATCGAATGTGTTCTTTTCGGGAACAATCTTGAACACCACGTTCTCGTTGCCGCCGTAGTAGTTTTTACAGGCTACACGGATAGCGCGCTCAATCTGCTCTATCATATAGTTCATGGGTATGCCCTTTTCCTTTTCGAGAAGGGTTAATGCCGTAAATAATTCCTTGTTATTCATTTTCCGAAACCATTCCTTTCTTAGTCAAAATCATCTAATTTAATCCACGCGGCGTCTTTTGTGTTTATTGTTACTATATTTTCTCCGCTGTGGTCATTTACTGTAACTTCGCCGTTGTCATAGGCTGCGAGAACTCCCTTGAATTCCTTTGGAAGTCCCTCGACAGGGCGCAGCAATTTAATCATTATATCCGCGCCGATAAACTGTTCAAAATGTTCATCACGTACGAGTGGACGTTCAAGTCCGGGGGAACTCACCTCGAGCGTATACGCCTGAGGTATCGGATCGTTACTATCGAGCGGCTCGTCGAGCGCTCTTGACACCGCCTCGCAGTCATTGATGTCCACACCGCTTTCTTTATCGATGAAAACGCGCAGATACCAGTCGGCGCCTTCCTTAACATATCGGATATCCCAGAGCTTAAGCCCTAAACCCGTTACAATCGGTTCGGCAATTTCCCATACCTTCTGTACGGTGCTGCCTCCTTTTTTCGGCATATAATACCTCCTAACATAACTAATACATAAAGTTAAGGAGCAAGCCGTTCGCTCACTCCTCATACTTTAAACTATTCAACATTAGGATTATAGCACGCTTTTTCTGAAAAATCAAGCTTTTTTAGAAAACAACGTCATTCTCTTCGCCGTGATACGCCTTGGGCTCGTGCTCACCTCTGAATGTAATCATATAGAGAATCTCGATTACAAGAAATACCAGCTTCATAAACAGAAAGATACCTAACGCAATCGCGACAAAATATCCGAGTCCGTTTGTAATAAGCGGCTTTGGAATAACACCGTCGTTAAACTGGTTGAGTCTTACTACAACAAGCGCATAAAACGCAATACCCATTGCGAACTCGCAGAATGTAGCAAAACGCGGCAGGAATATAAGTATCAAAATAAATATCAGCAGCGCAACAAAGAAAACAACCAGCGGGAAAGTTGTGTTGTCGAATGTAAGTACTCCGCCGAGAATGTGTTTTACGGCATATTCGCATGCGCCGAAAGCCAAGTTGTTTATCGGGAAGAAGAAAACAAGCACAGGCAGAACACGTCTTATAAAAATGGTATACCACTTGCCCATATCCTCTTTATAGCAGTCGATTTCGTCGAGATACCACGCAAGTTTATCGCGTCTGCTTGAGAATTTATGATTGTGAGTATTTCTGCTGTCTTTTTTCTCACTGGCGCTGCCAACGCCTGAGTTTTTGTGTTTTGTATTAGGCATAATAATGTCACCTCATAATTATAGTATTTTTACTTTAGCAAAATAACCAATAAAAGTCAAGCAATCAGAGGTAATGTGACCTTATTTCATCACCGCTCATAGCGCTGAGATAAGCGGGAGCAATATCGAATACGGTCTTTGCTCCGCAATTGCCCTCTGTGTTCAGTCTATATGCCGCCCTGGCGTAAGCTATAAGCACCGCGCCCGTGAACTCGGGATTTGACGCAAGGTTGAGGCTGTATTCGATAACGTGGTTGTTGCCGCTGCCTGTCTGTCCCGAATAAATAACCGAACCGCCGTGAGGAATACCGCTGTGGTCGCGCTTCATCTCTTCCATAGAGATAAAGTGAACGATGGTATCATAATCGGCAAAGTAGTTTGGCATTGTCACGATTTCGTTCTCTATCTTTGCTTTGTCCGCGCCGTCCTCAACAACTACAAAACACTCGCGTGTGTGCTTTTCGCGTGTTGTGAGCTCGGGATTCTCTCCTTTGCGGACCGAGTTGAGCGCTTTTTCAACAGGAATTGTGTATTGACGCGCGTCAACAACTCCTTTGATTCTGCGGATAGCGTCCGAGTGGCCCTGGCTGACGCCCTTACCCCAGAATGTGTATGCGTTTCCGACAGGTAAAATCGAGAGAGCGTAGAGTCTGTTCAGCGAGAACATACCCGGGTCCCAGCCGCAGGAGATAATACCTATGGTATTTCCGCTCTTCGCGGCGTTGTCAACGTTTTGGAAGTGAGTCGGAATATTAGCGTGTGTGTCAAAGCTGTCTATAACGTTATAGAGCTTTGCGTATTTAGGCGTCATTTCAGGCAGGTCGGTAGCTGAACCGCTGCAGATAACGAGTACATCGATATCGTCGCGTTTAGGCTCAAGTTCGGACGCCGAACGCACGGGAACTCCCTCGGTGTTTATCTTGAGAGTTTCGGGACTGCGGCGTGTATAAACACCTGTGAGCTCCATATCGTCGCTCTGCTTTATCGCGGCTTCAACGCCTCTGCCGAGATTTCCGTAACCTAAAATTCCTATTTTAATACTCATAGCTATACCTCCGATTAAAATTTCTGCTTTTATTATATAACATTATATATTTGTGTACGTATTCTTTTTGTGTTTTTTTGTATAATTTTTTAAAAATTTTTACATACTATGAAATATGATTTACATTATTACATTTATAGTATTAGTTATTTTTGTGGTACTCTACTCCTGCGTCATTTGCGCGAAAAGAGCGGATACCGCCGAAAGAGAGTATTTCGCTCAAAAGCTGTAGCTTGAAACAGGAGAATGCGGGTCGCGCTCATCCTCGGGCGGAAGCTGCATATAATCGCCGTAAAGCCATGTAAGAAAGCCATCGTAATCCTTTGTGCCAAAAAACCTTTTTCCTTCAAATTCATATTCCGCACGTTCCAAAAGCCATTTTTTCGGCAGTCCGTATCTTTCTTTCAGCGGCGATTTCCGATAAAGCTTTCCAAAAGACTTGAACATCAACAATCGGACTTTATTATCTGTACTGTTGCTGCTTTTTTCGGTGTATCTTCCGAGCTTTTTAAATACGGTATCGACAGATATCCGGGACAGGCTGTTATACCAGAACTTCATAAAACCGCGAGCCTGCTTTTTTCCAACTTCCGACCAGGTAATCTTTCTCAGACAAAAACAATAAAAATCCTGTATCATCTGAAAAAACACTCTTTTCGGTACATCGTCAAACGGAAAAATATCAATAAAAACTCCAGTTTGGCATTTGAGGTGCTCCTGTCCCGCTCTGATAAAGGTTGTTCCGGTCCGTCTCAGCTTTCCGTAACCCCATCTGTATTCGGGATCGGTAGTATGGTCCTGAAAAAAACAGATGTCAGAGTCCAGCTCATCTGTAACCTTTTTGAATTTTTCATAATCCTCGCGCGTCATGCCGATATCGGCATCGTCATCCCACGGAATATAGCCTTTATGCCTTACTGCGCCCAGAAGTGTTCCGCAAAAAATCACATAGTTAATATTATGTTTTCTGCAAACGCGATCAAGCTCCGAAATCATATCGAGTTCCAAAAGCTGTAAGCGCCTGAAATCTTCGCCTTTGATTTCTTTTATCTCAGCCAATTTCTTCACCTATATTTCCAAATACTTACCGTTATAAAAATCCTCTGTTACGGAACAAATAGCGCTTGTGACGTCTTCACTGATATTACAGCTTCTTTTGTTGCCCTCAATAGCCTTCGCGAACGCAACTATTTCATATCGAATCCCGTCGCCGTCGAGCTGGTAAAAAAATCTCTTGTTATCTGTCTGATTTTCGAACCTGACCTCGAAATAATCAGTTTTCCACCAAGGAGCGGGCACATAAATATATCCCTTTGTTCCCGTTACTACAAGCTCTCCCTCAGCCTTAGCCGCTTTTGCGATTCTGATAGATGCAGCAGCATTTTCAAAAATAAAATCAATCTTGGTGAAACCGTCAAATAATTTTTCTTTACTTATAAGCTTTGTAACAATACTCTTGCTTTTATATTCGGTACCGAGAAGCTGAAAAACAGGCAGCATAGCGGTGGGTCCCCAGGCACACATGCTATTCTGCTTGCCGTCGAAATTCGCGCCACGTTCTCCGACTCCTTCTCTAAGACTAGTGCAAACGGCGTCCACCGATACAATTTCGCCGATAATTCCGCTTTTTGCTACCGCCAGAAGCCTTGAATAAGCGGTTGAATAAGCGGTTTTTATAGCGTCAGCAAGGATAAGCGATTTTTCACGGGCTATTTCTTTAAGCTCGTTATAATCCGTTCTTTTTATCGCGACCGGTGATTCGCACAAAACGTGCTTGCCATCAAGCAGCGCTTTTTTTATTTCGGCATAATGTTCCTCGGGCATAGTAGCGATATATACCGCGTCGTAATCCTCGGTATTATCGGAATCAGTGATTTCAACACCGTTTACATACGCTGTTTCGGCTCCAACCTTTTCGCCTGTTTTCAGCCCTCCGATAATCCGCATACGGATTTTTCGACTTTCCGCACGGATATCAGAGCTGGAAACTCCCTTTGTGCGCGGAAGATAAACTACCTTACAAAAATCGTTCAGGTAGTCAAAACGGCCTTCCCAATCCGAACCGACCGTAAATATATCTATATCATATCTTCTGATATCATCGACTTTCTGTCCTTCATATTCTTCAACGATTATTTCATCCGCGATTCCGGTTGATTTAACCGCGCTTAAGCGCTCTATAAGCGACTGCTGGTTGTTTATCTTGCCTCTTGTTTTATCAAAATCATCAGAGGTTACTCCGACAATTAGATAATCACCCAACGCTTTTGCTCTTTCGAGGAGCTTAATGTGTCCGTAATGGAGCAAATCAAAGGTCCCGTACGTAATTACTTTTACCATTATAAAGCCCTTCTAATTTCAAATAATTCCGCGTTTCCTTAAATCTTCAAACGCGGTGACAAGTTTGTCAAAATCCTCTTTGGTAAGTTCTCCGATATGGCCTACACGAAAGACTTTGTCCTTTAATTCTCCGCCGTTGGGACAAATCCAGATTCCGTATTCGTCCTTAAGAACGGTAAAAATATCAAAAGCTGAAGCCGCAAGCGGATAAAGCGAAGTCATCGCGTTTGACGGCGATTCGCTGAACATTTTGAACGGTAAATCCTTTACCGCCTTTCTGAAATACTCCGCCAGATTATGTATGCGATTGATTTCGGCGTCAGCTCCGCCAAACTCATTTATGTTTTTCAGTCTAACGTTAATCTGCCTGAGAATACCGACAGCGGGAGTAAACGGAGTCTGTCCGCGCAATTGATTGTCCAGCGCGTCCTTGAGGTCAAAATACATACTTTCGGTTTCGGACTTTCCCACTCTCTCCAGCGCTTTTGGGGAAAGAACTATAATTGAAATGCCGGGAGGGCAGGCAAGCGCTTTCTGTGAGCCTGTAATCATTACACCCGCTCCCGACTGAGCCATATCAAAATCATCCGCCAAAAACGAGCTGATTGCGTCAACTATAAGAAAAATACCGTTTCTCCTGCAGAATTCACTGATCATCTTTATGTCATACAGCACGCCCGTAGATGTTTCGTGAAGGTTAACCAAAAAGGCCGTATATCCCTGACCGTCAAATTTTTCAAGGTCTTTTTCTTTCAGCGCGCTGCCGTAAGCTAATTTTATCTCGGTATGTTCGATGGAATGTATCTCAAGAAGCTTAACGAAACGCTCGCCGAAGCTGCCGCCGTTAATAACCAAAGCCCTGTCGTCGGGTGACAGCGTATTAATAACAGCCGCCTCCATAGAAGCTGTACCCGAGCCTGTAATAAAGACAGCGCGGGACCCTTCGGGAGCTTTAGCGAATTTCAGAACCAGCTTTTCGTTTTCAAGCATAACGGAAGAAAATTCGGGTGTTCTGAAATACGGAACCTGCTCGCCTCCGACAGCCAATACCGCTTCGCCTGACATAACAGGTCCTACCGTAAAGTTAATCATTTCTTATCATCCTTCTCAATTCGGAAAGTTATAATAATAATCGGAAAGTGTTTTGTCAAAAAAACTAATT
>JAILPC010000205.1 GCA_024690465.1 Ruminococcus sp. | reverse complement strand
TGATCTTCGTCGTGATATCGCTTTTGATATTAAAAGACTTATTGAAATCGGCTGCTACCGCGGCGTACGCCACAGAAAGGGTCTCCCCGTAAGGGGTCAGCGTTCAAAGACAAACGCTCGTACCCGCAAGGGCCCGCGCAGAACTATGGCTAACAAGAAGAAGTAAGGAGGAATTGCGTAATGGCAGCACCTAAAGGTAAAAAGACTGTTCGCCGCCGTCGTGAGAAAAAGCACATTGAAAAAGGCAGCGCGCATATTCAGTCTACATTCAACAATACAATTGTTACAATTTCTGATACAAACGGTAATGCAGTTTCTTGGGCAAGCGCAGGCGAGCTCGGTTTCCGCGGTTCGCGTAAATCAACTCCGTTCGCAGCTCAGTCAGCTGCTGAAACTGCCGCGAAAGCAGCTATGGACTTCGGCATGAAGACTGTAGAGGTTTACGTAAAAGGCCCCGGACAGGGTCGTGAGGCAGCTATCCGTGCATTACAGTCCGCAGGTCTTGAGGTTACTATGATTAAGGATGTAACCCCGATTCCTCACAACGGATGCCGTCCTCCCAAGAGAAGACGTGTATAGTATAAAGGAGGAAATTTAAGATGGCAAAAAACAGACAGCCTATCGCTAAACGCTGCAGAGCTCTCGGTATTTCTCCTGCAGTTATGGGTTACTCGGGCAAAAAGTCTTACAGAAACCCGAACGGTAACTCAAGAAGAAAAAAGAGTGAATACAGCCTCCAGCTCACAGAGAAGCAGAAGGTCAAGTTCATTTACGGTATTATGGAAAAGCAGTTCCGTTCTTACTATGAGAAGGCTGAAAAAGCTCAGGGTAAGACAGGTTCAGTTCTTCTTACTCTTATTGAACATAGACTTGACAATGTTGTATTCCGTCTCGGTCTTGCCTCAACACGCAGAGAGGCTCGCCAGCTCGTTAACCACGCTCACTTTACAGTAAACGGCAAGAAGGTTAACATTCCTTCCTACCTTGTAAGAGTAGGCGACGTTATCGAGGTTAAGGAGACCAGCCGTTCCTCAAACCGCTTTAAGGCAATCGCTGAGAACAACTCTATGGTTGCTCCTAAGTGGCTCGAGAAGGCATCTGACAACTTGGGCGGCAAGGTTATCGCCGAGCCCGAGAGAGAGGATATAGACTTCCCGGTAGAGGAACATCTCATTGTCGAGTTGTACTCCAAGTAATCCAAATAAGATTAAAAGTCAGATTACAATACGACGACGCATATGTCGCCTAATAAGGAGGATTCGCTATGATAGAGATAGAAAAACCAAGAATTGAAACAGAGAAGCTGACAGAAGATGGCAGATACGGCAGATTTGTCGTTGAACCGCTCGAGAGAGGCTTTGGTAATACATTAGGCAATAGTCTCAGAAGAGTCCTGCTCTCGTCACTCGAGGGCTGTGCGGTTACATCAATCAAGATTAACGGCGTTCTTCACGAGTTCTCAACCATCCCCGGCGTTAAAGAGGATGTTACGGAAATCGCTCTTAACATCAAGAGCCTCGTTCCCAAGCTCCTTGATTCCGCTCCCAAGGTTGTTGAGATTGCGGCAGAGGGTCCCTGCGAAGTTACAGCGGCTGATATAAAGCACGACGCTGAGGTCGAAATCCTCAACCCCGAGCTCCATATCGCTTCGCTCGCTGACGACGCAAAGCTCAATATTGAGATCACTATTGACCGCGGCCGCGGTTATGTTCCCGGTGAGCGCAACAAACAGCTCGCGGGCAACAACATAATCGGCACATTACCGATAGATTCAATTTATACACCTGTTTTAAAGGTTAATTATACAGTTGACAATACCCGTGTAGGTCAGATTACTGACTACGACAAGCTCACTCTCGACGTTTGGACAAACGGCGTTATCAACGCTCAGGAAGCGGTTTCGTTAGCGGCTAAGGTGCTCTGCGAGCATCTCAACCTCTTTGTTAACCTCTCCGACAATGTTACAAACTCTGAGATAATGGTTGAGAAGGACGAGAAGGGCAAGGAGAAGGTTCTCGAGATGACTATTGAAGAGCTCGACCTTTCGGTTCGTTCGTTCAACTGCTTAAAGAGAGCGGGTATCAACACAGTTGAAGACCTTACAAACAAAACAACAGAGGATATGATGAAAGTTCGTAACCTGGGCAGAAAGTCCCTCGAGGAAGTTGAGTTCAAGCTCGAGAGCCTTGGCTTCAGCCTTAAGAAGGAAGACGAATAATCCATACATCTCATTTTAAATACACCGAAAAGGAGTGAATTAAAATGCCAGGTACCAGAAAGCTCGGACGTAATACGGCGCAGAGAACTGCTATGCTCCGCGCGATGGTTACTTTCCTTTTGGAAAAAGGAAAAATCGAAACTACGGTTACACGCGCCAAAGAGGTCAGCTCTATGGCGGAGAAGATGATTACTATATCTAAGGAGAACACACTCGCTAACAAGCGTCTGGTTATGAAATTCGTCACTAAAGAGGACGTTACCAAGAAGCTTTTCGACGAGATCGGACCCAAGTACAAGGACCGCAACGGCGGTTACACCCGTATCACAAAGATTGGTCCCCGCCGCGGCGACGCAGCCGAGATGGCAATCATCGAGTTAGTTTAATATTTTCAAAAAAAGGCTGTCGCAAGACAGCCTTTTTTAGTGGTCAGTGATTAGTGGTTAGCGTTTAGGATTGACTTTGTTCGCTTTAACCTTTATTATGGTGTCAGCAGGAATAAAGGAAGTGTGCAAATTGAAGCAAAAATGGTCAATAAAAAAGCGCCTGTATGATTTGTTTGTAATAATCGCTTACCTGATTGTATGGACTGTCATTGCGGTTATTGGGCAGTTCTGCGAGCTGTGGGATGTTGAATATTGGGTTGGAATATATGTGTTCCTTATGCCGATATTGATAGCCGTGTTTTCGGTGCTTATTATGATTGGCGTTAGAAAAAAACACTGCGCACTGTACATAGTAATTATGCCGTTATTCTTTGGTGTGTCATACATAGGACTTCAGTACGCGACATACGGCGTGAGGTCTTTGAGCGTCGGCAATGAATTTTACGCAAACTGGATTTATCCTTGGACTGCAGTCCCCGCGGCGTTCTGGTCGCTGATATTTATATTTATCGGGGTTGGAATAACACAAAGCATGAAAAAATTTGAAGATGAAGATTAACAGGCTCTTTATGGGAGCCTGTTTTGTGATTACCCGACACAATACCGTCTGTTTGTTGACAATGGCATTAATTGCAATTATAATAGTATTGCTCGCTTTGAGTAATAATTTGATTAGGAAAAGAAAAATGAGTAAAAAAAAGAATACAGCCGTGTTGAATACGGCTGACAACGGGATTAACCTGCAATTCAAACTTTTGTCGGCAATCGGCATTATTATTATCGTAGCGGGACATTGCTATCACGGCGGTGTTAATCTGCTTTATGACTGGTTCCCGACATACTCCTTCAATATCGCGCTGCTGGTATTCATCTCGGGATATTTTTATAAGGACAGTTATGAGGATGGCGTACTGAAATATATCTGGAAAAGAGTCAAGCGGCTTTTGATTCCCGCGTATCTGTGGAATCTTGTTTACGGATTGTTTATTTTATTTATGTCCAACTTCGGCTATACAATAGGCGCGGAGGTAAATCCGTATAACCTGTTTATTATGCCTTTTGTTGACGGTGAGGCGTTCAAGTATAATCTGGGCTCGTGGTTTGTATATCCGCTGTTCTTTGTATGTGTGTTCAATGTGCTTTTCAGAAAGCTGTTGGGACTTATGAAGCTCAAAAACGAATACCTTTTTACGGTTTTGTATCTGATAATCGGAATTATCGGAATCAACCTTGCAATGTCAGGCCATAACAACGGTATTATGAGGCTTGTTGTCAGAACGATGTTCTTCCTGCCCTGTTACCAGTTCGGTAAGCTTTATAAAATGAAGCTGGAGGCAAAGGATAACCTGAACAGCGTAGCGTATTTTGCTATTCTGTTCGGCGTTCAGCTTATTCTGCTCACATTCTTTAAGGATTTGGAATACACACCCTCGTCAATGACAAAGTTTTTGCACGGCGCGTTTGTTCCGTACGCAACAGCCATAACAGGCATTGCTTTCTGGTTGAGAGTGTCGAAGCTGTTGACGCCTGTTGTCAAAAGCTGGAAATTTGTCAGGCTCATATCCGATAACACCTATAGCATAATGATTCATCAGATGATCGGCTATATGAGTATAAAATGGCTGTTTCTGCTGATAAGCATGATTACTCCGCTGTTCTCTGATTTCAACATTGAACTGTTAAAATCAAACATATGGTATTATTATCTGCCAAACGGACTAACACAATACGCTTTGCTTTACCTTGCGGGCGGTATATTCGTACCAATTGGAATACAGAAGCTCTGTGACTTGTGCGTTAAGATTTTCAAAGTTAAGATATTAAAAAAGGAACCTTCGCGATAAGGTTCCTTTTTGTTGTTTTAAATTCAAAACTGTGCTACAATAATCACGGTGTTAAAAATGAAAGTATACTCAAAGTACAAGGGCATAATTATGATTATCATCTCAGCGTTCTGTTTCGCGCTGATGAATATGTTCGTGCGCCTTTCGGGCGATTTGCCGACAGCGGAAAAAGCCTTTTTCCGCAACTTTGTGGCGTTCATTTTTGCTCTTGTAATCATGATAAAGAACCGCGAGAGCTTTCACTTTCAAAAGAGAAACCTGCCGCTTCTTATCGGCAGGTCGCTCGCCGGGACTCTCGGTATTCTCGGCAACTTTTACGCGGTCAGCAATATGAAGGTCCTGGGTGACGCGTCAATACTCAACAAGATGTCGCCGTTTTTTGCTGTGCTGTTTTCGCTGATTTTTCTCAGGGAACGGCTGAAGGTTACGCAGGTGCTTATACTGACAGGCGCGTTTATCGGCGCGATGTTCGTTGTAAAACCCAGCTTTACAAACGCTGACCTGTTCGCGTCCCTCTGCGGATTCGGCGGAGGCATAGCGGCAGGCGCGGCGTATGCTATGGTCAGGGCGCTCGGAAAAAGGGGAGAGAACGGGGCTTTTATCGTGCTGTTCTTCTCGGGCTTCAGCTGCCTTGCGCTGCTGCCGTTAATAATTGTGAATTTTAAGATGTTTTCCGTCTATCAACTGTGTATCCTTTTGCTCGCGGGCTTGTCCGCGGCGGGCGGACAGTTCGCTATTACAGCCGCCTATACTTACGCCCCCGCGCGTGAGATTTCAATTTATGACTACAGTCAGATTATTTTTGCCTCGGCGCTTGGATTCTTCGCCTTCGGCGATATTCCCGACCTCTATTCTGTCGCAGGCTATTTAATTATCGTCGTTATGGCTTTAGTAATGTTCCTTTATAATAACAACATATTAAAAAAAGCTAACGAAAGTTAAAATCCGTTAGCTTTTTTAAAATACAAAAACGCCTGTCTGCACCAATATCATATACAGCACGGTGCTTACGCCGAGGCTAAGCAGTACGTTGCTTTTCCATACGTGCAGTCCCATAGCCACAGCTATACATAGTATCTCGGGTATACCGTGACCGCCTGCGAGGAAGTTTACGTCCTTAAGGCAGTATATTATCAGTACGCTCATCAGCGCGGGAGGGAGAACCTTGCCAAGATATACTATCCATTTTGCGGGTTCCTTGCCGTGTCCGAAGAATAAAAACGGCGCGTATCGCGTCAGCGCGGTAACGCCCGCCATAGCCGCGACGATTCCGATGCTTGTCCAGAAGTCACTCATAACAGCCGTCCCTCCTTATCGAGAATCGGTTTCATACACATAAGTACGACCGAAACCGCCAGCAGGGCGGGAATAAGGAAGTTGTCAGCACCGAGAATAACCAGGCTGATTATCGGCAGAACAAAACCGATAAGCGCGGGCAGATGGTTTTTGTGGGCTTTCCACTGCTCAACTACCAGTATTGAGAACAGCGCGGTCATTACGAACTCGATGCCTTTTGTGCTGAACGGCAGAATGCCGCCAACCAGAGCTCCGAGTACACCGCCGATTATCCAGTAGCAGTGGTTAAGAAAAGTGACCGCGGCGTAAAACGCCTGACGGGTTATGCCCTCGGGCGGTTTTTCTGTGGAGAGTATGGCGTAGGTTTCGTCGGTCAAACCGAATATCAGATACCATTTCAGCCCTCCGATTCGGTGATATCTGTCTATCATCGACAGCCCGTAAAAGAAATAACGGAAATGAAGTAGGAAAGTTGTCAGTAAAACGCTTGGAATTGAAGCTCCGACTGCCAGCATTGAAACTATAAGATACTGCCCTGTGCCCGAAAAGATAACCACGCACATAAAAAACGCCCATATCGCGTTATATCCCGCCGCCTGCAGCATAACGCCGAAAGCAAAGCCGAGCGGAATGTAACCAAACAATATCGGCAAGGAGTATTTAAAAGATTTCCTTAACGCCTTAAGCACTCTTTTTACCTTCTTTTCTTCATACTTAGGACTGACGCTTTCACGCCAGTCCCTTTCTTTTAGCTTTCTTCTTTATTTTGTCTCGCAACCTGACGACCGCGTTTATAGCGGTAGAGGATGTTCTCAGCCCATTCGCGGTCAACGCGGATAAAGCCTTTGAGCTTTTTGTCTTTAACTGCAAGCTCGTTTACAACGCTGACGGATTTTCCGTAAATTTCAAGTCTGGCGCTCTGCACATATGGCTCTCTTGTATCGCCTATGAAGTATGTAAAGCCCATTGTGTTGTTTTCGGTGTTATACATCGAGAGGTAACCCTCTTTAATCTCGGGCAGGCTTAGCTTTCTCGCGACTGCTTCCGATATCGCCAGCTTTGTGAGCTCGACAGACATATCGTCAAGTCCGCTCTCAAAGATAAAAATCTTTTCCTTAAATGTGTTGAAGTCGGGAACAATTCGTTTGTTGATATGCTTGAGTGTTTTGAATTCTTCCTCAAGCGCTTTGTCGGCGAGCTGAAAATGCTCAATCCTGGGGATAAGATAGACCATAAAGCGCTTTTTCATATCATTATAGAGAATGGGATATGTCAGGCGCGCCTCGTGACCGCAACTGTGACACTTCCACTTGAACAGACTCTCGTCGAGCGCCTGTTTGCGGAGTTCGCTGTTGTTTGTGACATTTATACTGGTGTAAAGTGCAGCCTCCGTTGAGCTGTCACACTTGGGACATACCACACGTTTTTTTATAATATTGGATTCAGCCATATCAAAAACCTCCAAAAAATATTATATCATATTTTGGTGTAGAGCACAATATAAAGAAATGAAAAGTATTTTAAAAAAACATATTGATTTATTTAATGATTTCTGTAATAATAGTAATATAATATGATAAGGGAGATAAGTTATATGGCAATTTTAGACTTGGTAAAGAACGGTTTTACCACAGCTGTTGATACAGTATCCGGTATTACACAGACTATCATAGAAAAGAACAGACTCAACGCTCAGCTCAGCCGCCTCCGCGCTCTTATGAAGAGTGAGTGCGAGATGATTAACCGCGCCTATATCACGCTCGGTAAGAAATATTACGACAACAAGGTTGACGGAAAGACAGATTCCTGCGAAAACGAGGAAGAGCTGTTTGAGATTATCGAGAATTCCAAGGAGCAGATTAAAAAACTCAGAGAGCGTTATGTTAAGCTCATCGAGAGTCAGACTGTTGAAATTACGAAAAGTTACGACGTTGAAGACCTCGAGGATATCACTGTAGCATGCTCAAATGAGGACGAATATGACGAGTCACCATTCGTTCAGGAGCCCGAAAAAGAAACAGAAGATGACAAAAATGTTACAGATGGAAACGAGGATGTTACAATTGAAGAGGTTGCCGAGGAAGACAGCTTTTAAGATTTGACAGTAAAAATTTCATCAATTAGGGGGTTTGCACAATGCAAACCCTCTCTTTTTGTGAAATGTTACGGAAAAATGGCATTTTTAGCCCGAATAAGACAAAACTGTAATGTTGAAAACTGCAAAAAAACCGTCAAAAAACGCCAAAATGTAAAAATATATCACCTTAAAATAGTGTATATAATTCACATTTTGGTATTAATATTTCCCAAACAGAACAAAAACACCTTAAAAATGTACAGATATCGTGAAAGTCACTGGTTAAAACTCCATAATTATCAATTAAGGGTTGACAAATTGTAACAACTTTGTTACAATATGAGCGTTGTTTTGAATAAAGAAGAAGCAAGAGGTTTTGAGTAAGGAGTTTTTATGCAGAAAAGAAAAGTAATGATCGCGACGCTTGCTGCTTTAACAGTTTCTATTTCGACTACGTTCGGCGTTATGGCGCTGAGCGCGGAGCTTCCTATCAAGGAAGACACGCAGGCGATCGTACAGACAGCAACAACCGAAAAAGTTCAGGAGACAGTCGCAGAGGCTGCTCCCGCTATCGAAAGAATTGTAGGTCTTTCATTAGGAGAGACAAAAATTTCGGGTAACGAAGGAGAAAAGGTTACACTCAAGGTTGATGCTAACACAAACAAAAAAATTAAATTCACATCTTCTGATAAGAAGGTTGCTACCGTATCCTCAAAGGGCGTTGTAAGCTTTAAATCAAAGGGCAAGGCCAAGATTTCAGCTAAAGTTGAAGGTGAGGAAGCAGTTTGTAATGTAAACGTTAAAGAGTTTATCGGAAACAACATTTCCGACGGTACAATGTCCAAGATTGCCGCGGAAATCGGTCGTCAGACTGATTACGCGTATTCCGAGTCAACTATCATGTGCAGCGCTTATTCCTTCGCATATGCTTATTATCAGGTAACAGGTACAGCTATCACACCAGGCAGCGTTTGGACATATGGCGGCTGTAACTGGGCAGGCGGCAGCTATCTCCACTGCTCTTCAGCAGAGGATATGCTCGCTACAATCAAGGCTCAGCTCGACAAGAACAGGGCTTGTGTAGGTCTTCTGTCTACAGGTTCAGCGTATACTCACTATGTAACATTCTACGGTTACACAGGTTCGGGCACAACACTCAGTGACTATAAAGTTCTCGATCCCTGGGACGGTAATCTTACAACAGGTTCAGGCTACAGCTACAGCGGCGACGGCTATGATGTTGTAACAATCGGATAATTAAAGAATTTAAAGCACTCTTCGGAGTGCTTTTTGTTTATTTACATATTTACAAACAAGTTTAGAAATGTTACAATTTAATCAATAAATCCTGAGGAGGGAAAACTATGGGATTATTTGACAAAATTTTTAATGAAGGAACAAATATTGCCAGAAATGCCGCGAACTCCGTCGGCTCGTCTCTGTGCAACAAAAGCGAGACATTTACATTCCAATTTTTGCCCGAGAGCGTAGAACAGCTCAAGGCTCTGCCCGAGGCGTCGCTCGACACACCGTTCAAAACGGCGGCACTCACGCTCTGCGCGCTGTGCGCGTGGGCGGCTTCTCCCGCGATAGGCAAGGATATGCTCAACTTTCTCAAAGGTCCCGCACCCTTGATGCCCGGTGAAATCAGCTTTATCAACGAGCGTTTCAGAGACAATTCTCCGCTTCTGCCTTTCTCGTATTTTGAGGGAGCAAAGCCTGGGAACGACTATACACCCGACAAGCCTTTCAGGGTTACAATCACCTCGAACGCTTATTCAAAGCGTGACGACACTCATTTTACGGTATGGATTAAGAGCGGCGGCGCTGACAATCCGCGCGAGGTTGCTTTGCGTCTCAAACCTTCCGAGGGCAAGTGGTACCTTGTTGAACAGCATTTGCTTGTAGGTATACGCGAAGCTAAGTCAGCCGACCCGTGGGCATAATTGAAAAATTATAGATAAACTTTTAGGAGGATTAAAAATGTTAAAAAGCAAAAAGCTCAGAGTTCTGAGCATATTAATGGCGGTTCTGATGGTTTTATCCGTTTTCTCGGTTATTACAGCTTTTGCTGATGACGATGAGGAATCCGAGAGAGGCTGGTTTGTGAAAAACACCTACACATTAAAAGCAGGCGAAGCAAAGAAGCTTGGCTTTGTTAATCAAGGACACGGACCCGACACATGGTACTCTTCAAATAACAAGATTGCCTTCTTTAAAAACGAGGACAGCTCCGGTACGATTTACGGTCTTAAAAAGGGTAAAATCACAGTTTCTATGTGGGACACAAACGGAGAAAAGTACACCTGTACCGTTAAGGTTACAACCAACCCCAAGCTTTCTAAAAAGAGTATAACCGTTGAAAAGGGCAAGAAAGCTACTGTAAAGATTATCGGTAAATCAGCTCTTGTTAAGAACGTCTACAAGAACACTAATATTGCCAAGGTTGTTTCCAAGAAAACAGCTAAGAAAATCAAGATTAAAGGACTTAAAAAGGGTAAGACAACACTCAAGATTAAAGTCAACGGCGTAACTTTGAAGCTTAAAGTAAAAGTAAAAGAATAAAATATATTAAGGGAGCTCATCGTGCTCCCTTATTTTTTGCACAATTTCCGCTTGCCTCCATAAGATGTACTGTAATTAATTTAGGAGGTAATTACTTATGCCGGATATTCTTAATTCCAACGGGAATAACTGTGACAGCGAACAGAACGCCGAGCAGAGCTTTTGCATAGACGCCGACCGCGTTTATGATTCCTGCGGAGATAAAGACTGTTTATCGGAAATGCGCGTGTTTTTCACCGAAGCAAATCAGGCTGTAATCAACAGCGCTGTTTCGGTGAGAATCAGAGAAGCAAATATCATCAATACTGTTGTCAACGTTGAGCCCGTGACATATCACTGCGGTTTTTACTCGGTTGATATGACGTTCTACTTCGAGATTGTTCTCGACGTATACTCAAGCGGCGGTTCCGTTCCCACAACCGTCAGCGGACTTTCCGTATTTGCCAAGAGAGTTATTCTCTATGGCGGCAGCGGCAGCGTAGCGGTGTTCACAAGCGACGCGACAAGCGGCTGCGTTGACCCCGACGACGCTAATCTGCCCACAGCAAAGGTACAGGTGGCTCAGCCGATGGCTCTGACAGCCTGCCTTACGGAGTGCTGCAGCCCATGTATGCCGAGCGCGGCAATTCCCGACTGTGTGACAGAGTACTTCGGCGGAGCCATTGTTCCGTCACAGGCGCGCTCTGTGCTCGCGACAATCGGTGTGTTTACGATTGTTCAGCTCAAGCGCACGGTTCAGATGCTTATTCCCGCGTTTGATTTCTGTGTGCCCGACAAGGAGTGCGTAACATCAACCGACAATCCCTGCGATATGTTCTCAAAGGTTGATTTCCCTGTTGAGCAGTTTTTTCCGCCCAATCTGGCGGATATCGATCCCGATAATCTCGAAACAGGCTGCGGCTGCAGCTGATAAAAAGGGCTGTCACGTCTGTGGCAGCCCTTCTGAAAATTATAATGGAAATATGTATGAAAATATTTAAAAGTATATTGACGTATCTTTGCTAATATCTTATAGTATAATCAGAAAGAGAGATACAATATGAATATACTATTTTTGCTCAGAATAAAAAACGACGTCAGTTACATATATGATGACAACACGCTCCGTCAGGGGTTGGAAAAAATGAAAACCCACGGCTATACCGCTATACCCGTTATTACGCGCGGGGGAGACTATGTCGGAACAATAAGCGAGGGTGATTTCCTTTGGCATATCATTAAATACGGCAGAGGAAGCCTCAAGGACCAGGAGGAGTACTCCGTAAGGGATATTATCCGAAAAGACTATATGCGTCCCGTAAAGGTAAGCGCGACGGTTGAGGAACTCATCG
Source organism: Ruminococcus sp. (assembly GCA_024690465.1). Taxonomy (GTDB): domain Bacteria; phylum Bacillota; class Clostridia; order Oscillospirales; family Acutalibacteraceae; genus Ruminococcoides. The sequence goes on along the minus strand of JAILPC010000205.1, from coordinate 17,958 downwards.
AGAGCGCAACCAATCAGAACTTTGTGCCTGTTGTTGACGACAGAAACAAATTTATCGGCATTGTTACGCGTCGCGATATCATCAAATATTTTATTGATAAGAACAAATAAGAAAAAAGAGCTGTTCATTCGAACAGCTCTTAAAAATTGCTTAATTATTAGCAGAAGAAAACGTCCATTTCGCCTTCGTTGCCGTCAGCTACGAAATAAGCCTTGCTCTCTTCGGGCTTGAGATATACTGTGATCTCTTTTGCAGTCTTGCCGTATGTGAGCTTAACGTTCTTGATCATCTCGTCGATGGATACCTGAACACCGCCGAACTCAACGAAAACGTTAGTCTTTGTAGCAGTTGCTTTCTTTGTTGTAGCAGCTTTCTTAGTTGTGGCAGCCTTCTTAGCGGGAGCCTTCTTAGCAGCTGTTGTTGTCTTCTTAGCAGCAGTCTTAGCAGCGGCAGCCTTCTTAGCGGGAGCCTTCTTCTCTGTTGCTTTTTCAGCGGCAGCCTTTGTTGTCTTAGTAGCGGCAGCCTTAGCCTCTGTCTTTGTTTCTGTCTTCTTTGTTGTAGCCATAGTGTGAGCCTCCTAAAAAATAAGATATTTATTAAATGTAAGCAATTTTCTGTTTACACTGGTATTATACTATAAATATTGTAAAAGTCAACGAATTTACAAAACTTTGTTACATTGTCCAAATTGCACAATTATAATGAAGGATTTTATGCAAAAATGACAACAGAAAAGTGCTGTTTTTCGCATATTCACTGCATTTTTTTGAAATGATGACAATATCGTAAGAGTTGAAAACATACGCCTCAGAGCTATTGTAATTGATAAAAAATACTGTTATAATATTATCGTGTGTAATTATGTCGTTTATTCGACAGGGGTAATTTTATGGTTCAAAATCTTATAATTGTATCCGAACAGGTTGCGATTCTATTCATACTTATCGCACTCGGATTTGCCTGCGGAAAGGTGAAGATGCTGAATGACACAAGCGCCTCACATCTGACGAACCTTGTGCTCTACTTCGCCACACCGTGTATTATGATTCAGTCATTTCAGGATGTGAAATACGACCCCGGGCTTGTTCTTAATCTTGCGGTCACGGCGTTGTGCGCTGTTCTGATAATGACAGGCTCTATTGTTTTTTCGAGACTTGTGTTCCGCAGCAAAAACGAGAGCAGACGCGTGGTGCTGAGATTTGCCGCGGTTTTCTCGAACTGCGGGTTTATGTCTTTGCCGCTTCAGCGCGCGGTGCTCGGCAGCAAGGGCGTATTCTACGGCGCCGTGTTCGTTGCCGTGTTCAACGTTATTGTCTGGAGCTACGGACTGATTGATATGAGCGGCGGCAAAAAGTCGTTCTCAATACGCAAGCTCATTCTCAATCCGGGAGTGCTCGGAGCTGTCACGGCGACGGTGCTTTTTCTGACAAGGGTAAGTCTGCCGAATATCGTGCTCAGCCCGATAAGTTATATAGCGGCGCTCAACACGCCGATACCGATGATTGTAATCGGATATCATCTTTCAAAGGCAAAGCTCAGCAGTCATTTTAAAGACAAGGCGCTCTATGCCGTTATGGGAGTTAGGCTTTTTCTTATACCGGCAGCCGCGCTGTTTATTATGAAATTATGTCAGGTTGATTCGGATGTTCTCATATCCTGTACGGTGGCGGCATCAGCTCCCGTCGCGGCAATGACCACAATGTTTTCAACCAAGTTCGGACGCGACACACAGCTCTCTGTCGGGCTTGTGTCAATATCCACACTTGTTTCAATAATCACAATGCCCGTTATTATTGCTTTGGCGCAGACTATCTGTTAATACTGAGAGGAAACTATGGCAAAGAATCCAAGACAAAAGCAGAAGCTTCTGTATCTGCGAAAAATTCTCCTCGAAAAAACCGACGAGAACCATGGATTAACCGTAAACGAGCTCATCAGCGAGCTGGACGCTTACGGTATTGTTGCCGAGCGAAAAAGCATATATGACGACCTGCATATTCTTGAGAATTTCGGACTTGATATTTATTCCGAAAAGAGCAGAACGGTAAAGTATTATATCGGAGAGAGAGAGTTTCAGATTTCTGAGCTTAAGCTGCTTGTTGACGCGATTCAGAGTTCCAAGTTTATCACCGAGAAAAAGAGTTATGAGCTCATCAAAAAGATTGAATCTCTGGCGAGTGAAAACGATGCTAAGCTGCTCCAGAATCAGGTAATTATCTCAAACCGTGTGAAAACAAGCAACGAAACTATATATTATAATGTTGACCGACTTCACGATGCAATCAGCAACAACCGTTCCGTAACGTTCTATTATAACGAGTGGAAGCTCAACCTCGGCAGCGCCGAAAAGATTAAGCTCGTAAGAAAACACGACGGCGCGCTGTACCGCGTTAGCCCGTGGGCTCTGTGCTGGGACGACGAGAACTATTACCTCATCGCCTTTGATGAGAACAGCGGGTCTGTGCGTCATTACAGAGTGGATAAAATCGAAAAGATCACGGTTACCGATAATGAGCGTCAGGGCAGAGAGGTTGTCGAAAAAATCAGCATTGCCGATTATGCCAAATCCACGTTTTCGATGTTCGCGGGCGACACACAGGAGATTACCCTTTCGGTCGACAAGGGACTTGTCGGAGTAATTGCCGATAGATTCGGAAAGAATATTTTTATAACTTCCGATGAAAATAATGACAATAACTTTATTGTAAAAGTAAATGTTAATATAAGCGACCAGTTTTTCGGGTGGGTTTACGCTTTGGGCGACAGAATCAGAATTACCGCACCCGAGAGTGTTTGCGCGCGTTTCAGAGCGCATCTCGACAAGGTCGCCGAATTATATGAAAAGGAGGCGAAAGTATGATTTGTCCGCGTTGTGGTGAAGTAATAGAAGACATTGAAACAATATGTCCGTTTTGTATGCAGGAAATAGATAAAAATGTTGAGTTCAACGACTTCCGCAAGGACGGCTTTGTTCAAGTTCAGCTGAAGGAAGACGCAGAAAACGCGGAGCCTGTCAACTTTTCTCCTAAATATCTTGATATAGCGCAGCTGAATGTGTTCGTTCTTGCTATTGTATTTGTACTTGTAATTGGTGTTCTGACGGTATTTTCGTTCAGATATGTACAGAAAACCTCAATCAGATATGTTCCCGCGTATTCCATTCATACCGAGGCGACGGTTGAAACCGATGAGACGGTTCCTCCGACTGAAGTGCCCGTAAAGAACTATTCGATAAAGGATATGCTCGGAAGTTGGAAACTCGTGGGCAATAAAGAAACCGCCACCACAGCTATTCCGTATTACAGCTTTGCCGAGGACGGCGTCGCTCAGGAAAACTACGGAAGCATTACCGCCGCGGGAAGATACAAAGACCTGTCCGAAGGCAAAAAGAAACTTGTGTATATCTTTATCGACGACAGCCTTACGGGTACGTACAATTTCTCATTCACGGGGAAAAAGAAAAAGGATTATAAACTGACACTTGTTGACATCAGCACCTCAAGAACGTATGAGTTTGAGAGAGCTGAAGCGAAGGCAAAGAAGCTTTCGCCGTCTGACGACTTCAAAATCGACAAGAAACTTGTCGGCTATTGGCTGAACAAGGACATTGAAAAGTCCTATGAGTTCAGGTCTGACGGTACGGCGGCGAGAGTTACGGGCAACGTAACCACCGAGTGTATCTGGACAGTCAACGAAGACAAGGTAATCACAATCAAGTATATCAAAGACGAGGTCAAGAGCATTAACCTTGACTATATTATCAAGAAAGATACGCTTCTGATTAATAATACAGAATATAAAAAGACAGAGAACAATCAGGAGCAGGAGCAAGAGTAGGAGCAAGAGCAGGAGCAAGAGGAGCAAGAGTAAATAACAGTCCGTTTTATAGGACACCAAATCCTCTATAATGTAATTAAGATGATTAATGACATTGATTGAGGAGGGTTTGGAATGTTGAATTTCTGTGTATTCACGTTTGTATCTTATGCTTTGGCGGCGATATTGAAAATGCTGTTCCTTAGAAGGACAAGATAGGGGAATGTATTGAAGCATTTATTCATCATCAACAAAACTGCGGGTAAGGGCGAAAGCTTCGGTGATGTTTTAGCTCAGCTCGACAAAATCAACAGCGAAGACATCGTAATAAAATACACCGAAAGAGCGGGGCACGCTACTGAGTTGGCGCGCGCTTTTGTCAGAGAGTGCGGCGATTTTGTGCGCGTGTATGCCTGCGGAGGAGACGGTACTGTCAACGAGGCTATTTCGGGTATTTATGATTTGGACAACTGCGCTTTCGCTCCGATTCCGACAGGCAGCGGAAACGATTTTATCCGAAGTTTTGACTGCAAAAAAGAGGATTTCCTCAATGTCGAAAAGATGATGAATGGCAAAGAGGTTTGTGTTGACCTGCTCAAATGCAACGACCGTATCAGCTGCAACTCGGTTACTATCGGATTTGACTGCGCTGTGGCGAAGAATGTTGAGAAGTTTAAAAAGAAGATGCTGATTTCTTCGAGTTTTGCTTATAAGCTGTCGATTTTCTACTGTCTTTTCAACGGACGCAAGCATAATTTCAAGATTATTGTTGACGGCGAAGAGTGTAAAAACTACGGCACATATCTGCTTTCGCTCTGCGCAAAGGGCAAGTATTACGGCGGCGGAATCAAGTGTGCGCCGCGAGCCGACAACAGCGACGGTATGATTGATCTTCTTATTATTCCGACAGTCGGAGTTATAAAGTTTATAGGTCTTTTGCCGAGCTTTACAAAGGGCGAGCACCTCGACAATCCAAAGGCGGACTTTATCACTCACAAAAAGTGCCGTGAGGTTGAGTACATAAGCGAAACACCTGTGGAAATCGGTGTGGACGGTGAAATTCTAACCGTCAGCGAAGCTAAGATTTCTGTGCTTCCGAAGACGCTCAAGGTCATTCTTCCAAGTTAATAACACAAACAAAAGAGCATCTCCTGCGGCAACTGCTCATAAGGATATTTATGAAAAAGCAGAAATGCCGATTGGGAGACTTAAATGAAGAATACTGCGTGGACGTAAGTCTGCGCGGTGTTTTTGCTTTTAACACTGATTTTAATAACTGCGATTCATATAGTTTAAATATGAAAGAACCTTAGAATCGAATAGAAATAATTTCAACGAGCCCATAGCACGTTGCAGAAAAATCAAACGGCTACAGAGGCAAATATGCAAAAATACCTACTACATATTGTGGTTTATATCATTAAATAGCACAATATATAGCAGGTGTTTTATGCTCTTTTTCAGTAAATTTTTTAGAGTGAATAAAAACAAAACGGAACAGCACAGTAAACAGCCTGACTAAGGCTGAAATAATGCACAAGTTATTGTTTTCGGAAGAGTGGTCAAAAACCGCCTTAATATACCAATACTTTAGATGTTTCAAAAAATGAGTCGCATAACAAAGACAAGGTGTTTTTGATAGATTTAGTATGGAAAGAGTTAATACGCTAAAACAAAGAAAAGGACTTTCTCTAAATACTTTCACTTATATAGTTCAGAGCCGCTTATACAAACATATTCTTTAGGTGTTGATTCAAATCCGCGGATAGATACAAAGCCTATTTTAGAAACATTTAAGCCGTAGATATTTCGGATTTGAATTTCTTCTTTTTTCATATCTGACAGTGACATCGGTGACTGATAGTATTTTGCCTCATAGAATTCAAAACTGTCTTTTCGTTGAAGAACGACATCAAACTCACCATTTATTTTATTTACGCTGTCGTCGTAATAATACGTTCCGATATTTCGTATACCTTTGAGTTTAGCTCTCTTTACCTGAATAGAGAAATAATCCCTGCAGATCTCCTCGAAGCGATGTGAGATAAAAGTTATTATGCTGTCGGAGATGTACTCCTCGTAAAATGCCTCGGCACCGATTACCTGAAGTGCGCTCTTGTTCTTATACACATAGGTATAGTAAAAACGGAGCAGGTTATCGTTTATTTCATAGTATGTTTTCTTTTTATCATCAGGGCGATTGATTGGATTCTTTTTAACGATAAGTTCCATATTCAAAAGCGGCTTTAGCATTTTTGAAAGAGCACCGTTTTTTTCGATTCGCAAAGTCTGCTCAATCTCACTGTATTTCTTCTTTCCATTTTTAAGAGCGGAGAATATACGCTCCGCGCCCGATACATTGCTGAAATCAGAAACCAGAAGATTGTCGGCGTAATTATATACTGAATGAGAAGGGTTAAGAATATTTGAGATTATGTTTTCTTTAAGTGACTTTGTATTATCAATGAATTCATTTACAAACGGGGAGCCGCCGAAAACAGAGTATAAGCCAACCTTATCATACGCGTCTAACTCCGTATAGAATTCCGAGGTGTCAATGTAGTTTAACTCGTTCAGCTGAATAATATGGGAGAAGCGACCGTAAAGCGCGTTCTTCTCATTGAGTAAATCCCTCATCATACTGATATGAGAACCTGAAATAAACAGATGAATATTGCTTATAGAATTATCTATTACGGACTGGAAAACAGAGTCGACGGTTTCAGGTTTATTGGTCGCTTTCAGATATGGATACTCATCGATGACAATATTAAATGTTTCGTTAAGTGAATTTAGATATTGAAACAAATCTTGAAAAGAAGCAAATTCAATCCGCGAGGGAAGTATCTTATTCCGCAGGAGAACATCGACCAGACCATCAACATTTGCTTTGAGAGAGTCTTTAATACATTCGTAGTAGACAGTGTTATCATATCCTTTCAGAGCGTTGTTAATCAGGGTTGTTTTACCGACCTTACGCTTTCCGTAAATCATCATGCAGCCTGAATCCTTACTGAGAAAAGATTTAATTTCATCTAATTCCTTTTTACGACCTATAAACATAATATCAACACCTTTACTGAAAAACAATTCACTGAATTTGTTATCAGTATAATATCTTTAGCAGTAGAAGTCAATAGTTTTAGTAAAAAACTTATTTTTTATAAGTAATACCATAAGCAAAAATTCGCGCCGGAAACCGAGAGAGATTTACTATGCGGCAACAAAAAATTTGTCGGGTTTTCTAAGAAAAATAATCGAACAAATTTTCTAAGAAGGTGTTAACATAATTTTACAAAAGAGTTATAATATAGACACAATTAAATAGGATTTTTTATAACATATGCTCTAATTTTTTAATCAAGTGTTTTAAGTTGAGTTGAGTTTTTTTCGGCAAGCCTGTCGGCGATTGCCATGTTGCGGATAATGTCCTTGACTGTTTCGTCAAGCCCCGTACCCTCGGAGTAGTCGGCAGGATAGATAAAGTCCACCCTGTCCTTTCTGAGCAATTCCTTAACCTTCTCGTCGAGATTTTGATACACGGCTATCGACTTGCCGCCGTAGCTCTTCATCATTTTCATACACGGGACGTCCGAAAGACCGTCGCCTATGTAAATCATATTAGTGAACGGAATACGTTTGCTGTCGTCGGGCATACTGCGGTTGAGGTCGTCATCGTTTGAAATATCAAGAACGCCTTTGTTGATTCTGTAAACGAACTGAGTTTTGTTGGTGTAGTTAACCGCGGTTTTCGGCCAGACGGCGTTGCCTTCTTCGTTGTAGAGATATTCGCAGGCGAAAATGTTTTTGAACTCTCCGCTGATTGCCGTTCCGTCGATAATCTCTTTCATTCCCGACGAAATAACATAGTGCTCAATCTCGACTCCACAGGTTTCGCCGAACGTATTTATTCGGTTGAACCATTCTTTTACACCCGGGAAAAACACGATTTCTCTGCCGTTTTCCTCAAGACGCTCACGCTTTAGGGGAATATTTTTTTCCTTTGATATTTTGATAGCGGCATACATATACGCGAGCACGGAGTCCATATTCTCCTTGTGCTGAACCGAGTTTGTGTAATCCCAGAACTCGCTGACCTGCATACCCAGACTCGGAATAAAACGGTAATTCTGCATATCCTTGGTGCAGAGCGTTTTATCAAAGTCGTACATTATAGCAACGATGGGTTTGCTCATTTTAACATATCCTTATTTGTTGTATTTGGTGATTTCAATATTATCAATTGTTATGTCTGTGAGCGGCTTGCTGCTGGAGTCAACGTTAGCATCCGCGATTTTGTCTACAACGTCCATACCGTCTATTACCTGAGCGAATACAGTGTGTCCCGCGTCTGAGGGATTGTAAGCACCGTCGAGCCAGATGTTGCCGCCGTTTTTCTCGTAGAGCTTCTTCATGGCTGCAGGTACCGCGTCGGTATCCAGACAGCTTGTACCGTAGTTCGCGAGGTTGCCGACTGTCTCAGCGTCGTCCTTATAGTCATTCATCTGAGTTTTAATCTGTTTCCAGTTGTTTTCGTATGTTTTGTATGTGCCGCTTTCTTTATAATGCGCTGCGTCGCTCTGGTTGATAAAGAACTGGCTGCCGTTTGTATCTCTGCCTGAGTTCGCCATAGCGACAGAACCTCTGATGTTGAGGAGCTTGTCACAGAACTCGTCCTCGAAAGTGTCACCGTAAATGCTCTTGCCGCCTGTGCCGTTGTTGTTTTCGTAGTCGCCTGTCTGAATCATAAAATCTTTCATGACTCTATGGAAGAGCACACCGTTATACTTGCCTGCTTTCGCAAGTTCGATAAAGTTGTTCACGGTGTTGGGAGCGTATTCTTCAAAGAATCTCAGTGTGATATCGCCTTTGCTCGTTTTAAGGATTGCGATAGTGTCGCCCTTCTTGGGCATTTCAAGCTGGAATCCGAAATCCTTATTTGTCGCGTAATTAACGTTCGCGCTGAGCAGGGATGTGTCGTAGCCCTTTTTCTTTAAGTTGTCGAGCGCGGGACTCGAGTCCTTTACTTTGCCGCTCTCAGCCGCCAGAGTGGCTGCCTGAGTTTCAATTGTAGCCTCGGTTGTCTCTGCGACAGTCTCGCCGGAGGATGACTGGGTTGTATTCTCTCCGCATGACGCGAGGGAGATAATCATAAATGCAACTAAAATCAATGATAAAATTCTTTTCATATTGTTTTTGTCCTTTCAAAAAGTCTTTTAATATTTTAGTATAAATTACGCCAAAAAGCAAGTGTAATAATTATTATTCGTTTTACATATTATGTTGTTAGAACGGAGGAAAAGAAATGTCGTTGTTTTTACCCGAAGGAAACCTGATAAACACTGAGGAAAATCAGTCTTACATAAATAATCCCGACAAGCTCAGAGAGGCGTGCGCAAAACAGAAAATACTAGAGGCGAAAGCCGTTGTGTGTGACTGTGAGCACAATCTGCACCTCAACCTGGGAGGCGTGAGGGCGATAATCCCGCGTGAAGAGGGAGCTATCGGCATCAGAGAAGGGACAGTCAGGGACATCGCGGTAATCTCACGCGTTAACAGACCTGTGTGCTTTGTGATAACCGATATCACCACCGACAGCAGCGGAGCTCCGCTAGCGGTTCTGTCTCGTGAAAAAGCCCAGAAAAAATGCTTCAACAATTATATCGACACTCTTATCGCGGGTGACATCGTGGACGCTAAGGTGACAAGGCTTGAGAGTTTCGGCGTTTTCGCCGACATCGGCTGCGGAATAGCCGCGCTTATGCCGATAGACAGAATTTCCGTGTCGAGGATTGAGCACCCCAGAGAGAGATTTACCGTCGGAATGAACATCAAGGCGGTAATTAACACGATAGAGAACGGGCGAATCAGCCTCAGCCACAAAGAGCTCCTCGGCACGTGGCGTCAGAACGCCGAGATGTTCTCGACAGGGGAGACTGTGACAGGGATAATCCGCAGTGTTGAGAGTTACGGTTCGTTTGTGGAGCTCGCGCCGAATCTTGCGGGGCTTGCCGAGCCGAATCCGATTGTAGAGAAGGGAATGCAGGCGAGTGTTTTTATCAAAAATATTATTCCTAACAAAATGAAAATCAAGCTTATCGTAATTGATACATTCGCCTATAATTACGCGCCGAAACAGCCGAAGTATTTTATCAGCGGCGGACATATGGAAAGATTTGTATATTCTCCCGAGGACAGCGACAAACTTGTTGTAAGCGAATTCAGCGAATAAAACAGGGCAGCTTTTGCTGCCCTTGATTTTTGCTATTCCTTGATGAACACGGAGTTCGAAAAGGTGATTTTTTGCCCTTTTTCGTTTTCCTTGACTATATAAGGAATGTTCCAGGAGTTCTGTTGATTATGGTCGAGATAAGTCAGCTTGATAATCCTGTTCTTTTCGTCAACCTTATATGTGCCCTTAATCTCCAGACTTGCCTGGATGATTTCGCACGTTCCGTCAGAGTTGAAGAGATAAACATCCTTTTCGTCATCGAAGGCATGCCATCTGCCCGTGATGTAGTCAACTTCCTTGAAATCGTCGGGAATTTTGTTCTCAATCTCAGGCAGCTCGGAACTGTTCAGCGTCATTGAGGTGCCGCTGCCGTCAGTGAGCTTAAGGGTGTATTTGTCTTTTGACAGTATTTTGACTTCAGCGGAATATGTGCCGCTTATCATAGTCTGCACATCAATCTTCACCTTGTTCCTGAGTGAGTCGATTTTTTTGCCGCTGTTGTCTACATAGTACCATTTGCCCACAATGCTGAAAGTGCCTGTGGTGACGCTTGCCTTGCCGCCTTCCTCAAATGTATAGTAGTAGTCGGTTTTGTCGTCAGTGTATTTTTTTGTATCAATAAAAGCAGGTGATTTTGTTACCCATGTGCCTGTAATACTGTTTTCGCTGTGTCCTGTTTTGTTGCCGCAGCCGACAGAAATAATGGTTATAGCGCATACAAGCGCGCAAATGAGGCATAAGGATTTTATTTTCATAGCTTCCTCCAAATCAAATTATCTAATACAGTTTATCACATTTTGTCAGCGATTGAAATAGACATTTATGCCCTTTTCGTTCAATCCTTCGCCGATTACAATGATAATATCCTGTCCGTTGTCTATCGGATTGATTTCGAGCTGAGCTGTTGTCGCGTTCAGCTCATACCAGTTATTTTCCTTTACAAAGCCTTTTATCCTGTGGATGCTTCCGCAGTTTTTGTCCGCGAGAATATTTTTCGCTATTGTTTCGGCTTCGCTTCTGCTAAGTCCCGTGTTCATAAAGTAAAGCGATGAATAGCTCTCCTCGTCGGGAGGAAGCTTTACGGTATCGGCAAGGCGCCATCCGCTGTTTTTTATCTGTTCAAAATCGTCATCCGTGAGTTCGTCCCACGGTTTCGTAATAATATTGCTGCCGAGAGTTTGGGAGGATTTGAACTCAGCCAGAGCCGAATTCACCTGACTGATTTTTGCGTTTATATCCTCGGGAGAAACAAGCTGTGTTTTGCTCAGCACAACAACGCCCGCGCCTGCTGTTTGTGAGGCGAGAAGATATCGCGAGTGCTTTGAGTTCTCGTTCATAAATGAAGGGTCAACAACAGCTATTACGCTGCCTGTTTCGTACCAGCTGTCGAGCGGTTCCTCGTGCAGAGTATCGAAGAACTCGTCAACGTCAAAAATCCCCGAAGGTTCAATTATCACGCGGCTGAGTCCGCTCATTCCCATAGCGATGAGTTTTGTTTTGAAGCGCCGTTTGTGACAGTCGTAGTCACAAGCGCCTGCTATTGTCTCAAGCTGACAGCCGAGTTTTTCGAGCTCCGAGAGCAGCATCATATCAACGTTGACCGCACCGTAGTCATTTTCGAGTATCCCGACTTTTTCCCCTGTGCGGACAAGGTATTCGGCGTATTTTTTCAGGAATGTTGTTTTGCCCGAGCCGAGAAAACCCGTTATCAAATCTATCTTAATCATAATCTAAGGATTGCACATACCGCAGGGTTCGTAGCCGTCTTTTATCAGCGACGAGCGAGTGCCCTTGTATGTCTTTCTGTTTTTTTCTTTCATTTTTTTAACCGCGTCACAGGTTGTGAGGTGAAACTTGTTTGAGCTTGTGTTTAATATGTATGTTTTTACGGTGTTGTCCCTGGCGGTAATCGCTTTTGACTTGTTGCCCGACACATAGCTTTTGACTGTGTATTTTTTGTCGGGTACGTTCTTTCCGCTGGAGTAGGTTATCACCACACCGGGCTGAACGTTGTAGCAGAACACGTTGAAGCACACGCCTTTGCCGCTGTCCTCAACAGACCACGCTTCCATTTCAACGCCGTTTGCGAGCAGGTTGTCGCCGTCAAATACGGGAGTCACCCTGTAGAGTACGTGATTTTTTGTTGAGGTTACATATTCCGCAACCTTGTTTTCAAACGGAAGCATACCCTCGACGTTCATATACCTTGTGCCTGTTATGAGGTTGCGCTCGTTTGCGTTTTCGCCTGTGAGTTGATAGCCTATTAGGTGGCAGCGGTTGTAGACATAGCCGTTCTCGATAAACGTGTAGGTGTTCTGCTCCCAGCCAGTCGGCTTGACTGAGCTTATCGACTCGCGTTCCTTTGTGGGCATAAGGTCGGTGGAAATGTTGGCGTAGGCGACGCCGCACCTGCCGAGTCTGTCCAGCCGTGAGTATTTTTCAAATGATTTTGTTTTTGTTTTATCTTTTTCGCTGAATTCCGGCTTGTTGCCGTTGAGTTCGACATAGGCGCTGCTCGTGTATTCGGGGATGTTTGAGAGGTCGAAGCTGATTTTGTTCTCCGTCCCCGGTGAGCAGGCGCATAGCACGGCACATAAAAGAGCCAGAATCAAAGCGGTTAGTTTTTTCATATAATTCACCGTGTTTATTCTATCATATAGCTTGTCCGCGCGCAATATCTTTTAGCACGGCAGGTAAATATATGTCCGTTTCAAAAAAAGGATTTCAGTGATTTACGGGTTTTCGGTTCTGACACTCTTGAAAAATTCAACTTGAATAAAAATGACATCATCCATATTGATTTTTGTCTTGTCGGTGAATATAAGCTCGCGCTCAAACTCGTCAATCCGACGCACCCGACCGCTGAATTTTTCGATTGAACCGCCCGATTTTGTCTTGTCGGGTACAAAGTACATCACTTCGATTTCAGGTCTTTGTCTGATGTTTTCCTCAATTATTTTTATCCGTTCGTTCAGTATCTGCGCTGATTCGGCGTCGAGCTCGGGCTTTTTTTCTGTCAGGCGTGAGGTTTCGTTGATAACCGCGCCGAAACCCGTCAGAGCGGCGAACGGAGCAAACTGAGCCGCGCGGTCATAGCGTGACATACGCGGACGCAAAATCGTTTCGCACGGCAGGTTGATTATGTCGTCATAGTTGTCGTCCATTACGCTTTGTGCCCTCCTATCTGTCCGTTGCGCTCGATTGAAGTCGCGCAGTCTTTGAGGTTCATACCTTTGAGAACCGAGTTTTTTCCGAAACGTTTGTGCAGGCGCAAAACCGCCTGCTGGATAGCTTTCTCGCGCGTCAGCTTTTCTTCCTCCAGTTCCTTTTCGCGCGCGAAAGTGTTGTCGAAAAGGTTGAGCTGACCGCCGTTTCCCGCCGTTTCGATTTCTTTCTGAGCTGTTATGTGGTTCGCGACGATATACATTCTTCTGACGAGCAGCTCGTGATTTACAACGCGGTCGAAAAGCTCCATAACCGCGTTCATAATCAGAAGGGTTGAGGAGGTGAACCGCCCGATATTTTGTGAGCCGTGAGATTTTTCGGGAACAGCTCTTCCGTAACGGTCGGTCTTGACCTCGCCATTGTAGCGGCGCGATTTGTCCCTGAGATTCTCTCTATCATAGCCCACCGTTAGCACAATCTGGTCGGTGACAAGTTCCTTGTCCACCAGGTCGAGCGCCAGAAGTTCCGTCATTTCGCGTGCTATAAGCCTGGCTTCTTCGAAGTTATAGGGGCGCGCCAGAACCTGTCCCGAGCTGAGCGACTGACTCATGGGATGATAGGCTTTTATGTCGTCAATCGTGCAGGACTCGCGTCCCCACGCGTGGTCTATGAGCAGCTCGGCGTTTTTGCCGAACAGATTGAACAAAAGGCTGGAGTTGCGTACGGAACAGCGCGCGACGTCGCCCATCGTGAACATTCCGTAACGCCCGAGTGAACGCGCGTATCCTCCGCCTATGCGCCAGAAATCGGTAATCGGTCGGTGATTCCACAGACGCTCGCGGTATCCTTTTTCGTCGAGCTCCGATATTCTCACGCCGTCCTTGTCCGCCTTGATGCGCTTGGCTTCAATGTCCATAGCAATTTTGCAGAGATACAGGTTTGTGCCTATTCCCGCGGTCGCGGTTATGCCTGTGCGGCTGAGGACGTCGCGCACAATTTTGTCGGCGAGTTCGCGCGCGGTCATATTGTACAGCCTGAGGTATTTTGTCGCATCGATAAAAACCTCGTCAACCGAGTAAACGTGCATATCTTCGGGCGCAATATAGTTCAGATAAATTCCGTAAATTTTTGAGCTTGTTTCAATATAGCGCGCCATTCGCGGCGGAGCTACGATATAATCTAGCTTTAAATCGGGGTGTGAGGAAAGCTCGTCGGCAAAATGTGAGGAAGCTGAAAAATTTCTATTCGCGGTGTTCAGCAGGCGTTCGGCGTTTATTTCCTTTACTCTCTCGACAACCTCGAACAGCCTTGCTCTACCCGAGATCCCGTACGCCTTGAGCGAGGGGGATACGGCCAGGCATATCGTCTTTTCCGTACGTGTGCTGTCTGCCACAACGAGATTTGTGTTAAGCGGATTAAGGCCTCTGTCAACGCACTCGACAGCAGCGTAAAAAGACTTTAAATCTATCGCTATGTAGCTGTTCATATACTTCACCGCCTTAGAACGAATGTTCGATATTTAAAGTATAGCACACTTGTTTTCAAAATGCAACATAAAAATAAAGGGGTCGGCTCAAAACTCGTTTTGAGCCGACCCCGAGTGGTAAGCAGGAAGTGGTAAGTGGAAAGAGAAACTAAAAATCTTCACTTTTCACTTTTCGTTAATTTCGCTTACCGCTTTCCGCCGGATTAATATGAAAATAAGTACGGAGCAGCTCTTTTGACTTTTGAGCCACTCCGATGTTATGTTTCGTTAATAATTCTTCTGATTTCGTCCTCGGCTTCTTTTACTTCGTCAAAAAAAGCCTGTGAGCTTACCCGCAGCGCTCCTCCGCCGAGAATAATGAGTTGTTCCGTTCCGTCCGAGGTTACCACGCGCACGCGGTTGTTTTTCGCCAGCTTGTGCGAGGTTTTCTCGATATACATATCGGCGGTTTCAGCCTCTTTGGTGTATACGATATCGATGTTGTTTACTCGCTCGACTTCGCGCTCTCCCTTGACCTTGTAGGCATCAAAAACGATTATCAGCTCACATTTTTTGTAACCCTGATAATTGCAGAGAATGTTAATCAGCTTTTGCCGCGCGCCGTCAATGTTATCCTCCGAGAGCTTTCTCAGCTCGTCCCACGAGAAAATAACGTTGTAGCCGTCTACGAGCAGGTAGTCGTCGCCGTCGTAGTTCGGCGCGGGTTTGCCCTTGTATTTGCTGACGGCGCGGCTGTCTTTTGCCGTGAATTTTTTGCGGACGTTCTGTTCTTTAGGCTTTCTGACAGGACCGTAGGTCTGTTCAAAAATCTTCATTAGTTCTTTGTCCATAGCAAAGAGATTGTCGCTGTTTTTGAAGCTGCTGATGCTTTTGTGTATGATTTCGGGCGGATTCTCGGCTTTGAAGCGCAGAGAATAGGGCAGATGCATACGGTCGGGCACCTCGTCCCATTTTACGTTGTGCCCGGCTCCGTGCGAACAGAACACCGAGTCGCAGGGATTGTCAACGTCGCTGTCGGGATTATATCCGAAATGAGCGATTACCTCGTCTGCGTTGTGACACGGTTCATAGCCCTTGAGACGGCAGGTGAGCTTGCCCTTGCCATGAGTATACTGAGAGACGTCTCTTGAGTAGTCGAGCATATTTGCCGCGGGAGCAGTGCCTGTAAGCGTGGAGAATTCCTCGTTGCCTTCGGGTGAGTTGAAGCTTCCGTTCTTCATTTGAATATCGGACATAGCCCTTCCGAGGTTTTCGTTCGGCACTTCGAGAGTGAACTCGAATACGGGCTCAAGCAGAATGCTCTCCGCTGAACGCAGTCCCTGTCTTACAGCTCTGTAGGTAGCCTGGCGGAAGTCGCCGCCCTCGGTGTGCTTCGGGTGAGCTCTGCCTGCTACGAGAGTAATCTCCATATCGGTAATCGGCGAACCCGTGAGCACGCCTATGTGGGTTTTCTCATAAAGGTGGGTGAGGATAAGTCTCTGCCAGTTTTTGTCGAGCTTGTCCTCCTTGCAGTCCGTGCTGAACACAAGACCGCTGTCACGCTTGAGCGGAGTGAGCAGAAGATGAACCTCGGCGTAGTGTCTGAGCGGCTCAAAATGACCGACACCCTCTACCGCCGAGCGTATCGTTTCCTTATAAATAATACTGCCCTTATCGAAGCTCACGCTGAAACCGAACCTGTCCTCGATAATATTGCTGAGTACTTCGAGCTGAATATCGCCCATAAGCTGAACCTGGATTTCGCCGAGACGTTCGTTGTATTCAACGCCGAGCATAGGGTCCTCAGCCTCGAGTATTTTCAGCTTCGACATCGCGGTGTGAACGTCAGTATTTCCGTGCAAATCCACCCTGTAGGTGAGTACAGGCTCAAGCACAGGCAGTCCCGAGTTTTCCTGTGCGCCGAGACCGTCGCCCGAGTTCGTGAAGCTAACGCCCGTAACGGCGCACACAGTGCCCGCTTCGGCCTCGGTTACGGCGGTGAACTTTTCGCCCGAGTATATACGTATCTGGTTTATCTTTTCGTTGTCTTTGTTTTTGTCGCTTTTGAGCACTTCTCTGACTTTCAGACTGCCGCCTGTAATTTTCAGAAATGTGAGGCGGCTGCCTTGGCTGTCCTGCGATATTTTATATACCTTCGCGGCGAAATTGTCGTCGTATTCGGGTGTTCTGATATAGCTGTCCATAAGCTCCAGAAATTCCTTTACGCCGTTCAGTCTGAGAGCCGAGCCGAACATACAGGGTATAACCTTTCTGCTGCCGACAGCCGAGATTATGTCGTCCTTTGTCAGAGCGTCGTTCTCGTATTTTTCGAGCAGCTTTTCGTCGCAAAGAGCAACGTTTTCAAAGAAATCGCAGCTGTTGTCGTTTGTGAAATCAACGCATCGTTCGCTGAGCTTTGATTTGAGGTCAGACATCATGCGCTCTTTGTCAGCACCGTCTAGGTCCATTTTGTTGACAAACACAAAGCACGGCACACGGTATCTTCTCAGGAGCTTCCAGAGCGTCGCGGTGTGGCTTTGAACGCCGTCTGTGCCGCTTATAACGAGAATAGCGTAGTCGAGCACCTGGAGTGTGCGCTCGGTTTCAGCTGAAAAATCAACATGCCCTGGGGTATCGAGCAGGGTGAACTGAGTGTCCTTGTAATTGAGAACAGCCTGTTTTGAAAAAATAGTTATTCCCCGATCGCGCTCCAACGCGAAATTATCGAGGAAAGAATTCTTGTGGTCGACTCTGCCGAGCTTTTTAAGGTTGCCCGAGCAGTACATCAGCGCCTCGGACAGTGTAGTCTTACCCGAGTCAACGTGCGCGAGAATACCTACGGCGATTTTTCGCATTAAAGCACCTCCCTTGAAAAACTGATTAATTATATCATAATATACAGATGTTGTAAATTGATACAGTTTTTTCCTTTTATTTATTTTAGGTTTAACGCTTTTGCTAATTGAAAACAAATCACGTGTAATATATAATGATTACAATAGGTCAATTTCGGTTTCCCGGCCCGGAAATCGGGTAATTGAAAGGAGTTTTGAAAATGAAATCACTAAGAAAAATTTCCGCGCTTGCGTTAGCGGTAATGTTTGTTATTTCGTGCTTTACAACGCTCGGAATTTCAGCTTCAGCCGCTGATTCAAACGCGAACAGTACAGGCGACGGCGCGGTTTATCTGGACGCTTCAGGTTCAGAAAACGGGTCTGCTTTCAACAGCGGCAACGCTGCATTCTATGCCTATACCTGGACAAACGGAGAAAAGTGGACT
>JAILPC010000174.1 GCA_024690465.1 Ruminococcus sp. | reverse complement strand
GCAAACAAATGGGTTTATTTGTTTACAGAGGGCGACGCTTCAATGCGTGAACTTCTCGGCGGTAAAGGCGCAAACCTCGCTGAGATGACAAACTTAGGTCTTCCTGTTCCGCAGGGTTTCACAATCTCTACAGAGGCTTGTACTCAGTATTATGAGGACGGCCGTCAGATCAATGACGAGATCATGGGCCAGATTATGGATTACATCGAGAAGATGGAAGGCATTACAGGCAAAAAATTCGGTGATAAAGAGAATCCTCTCCTTGTATCGGTACGTTCAGGCGCGAGAGCTTCAATGCCCGGTATGATGGACACAATCCTCAACCTTGGTCTTAATGAGGACGTTGTTGAGTATATGGCAGAAGCTTCGGGCAACGCTCGCTGGGCTTATGACTGCTACAGAAGATTTATCCAGATGTTCTCCGACGTTGTTATGGAAGTCGGTAAAAAATATTTCGAAGAGCTCATTGACAAGATGAAGGCTGAAAAGGGCGTAACTCAGGACGTTGACCTCACAGCTGAGGATCTTAAGGAGCTTGCCGAACAGTTCAAGGCTGAATACAAATCCAAAATCGGCGAGGACTTTCCCACCGATCCTAAGGTACAGCTCATCGAAGCCGTTAAGGCTGTATTCCGTTCATGGGATAACCCCAGAGCCAACGTTTACCGTCGTGACAACGATATTCCTTATTCATGGGGTACCGCTGTTAACGTACAGATGATGGCGTTCGGTAACATGGGCGACGATTGCGGTACAGGCGTTGCGTTTACACGTGACCCCGCTACAGGCGCTAAGGGCCTCTTTGGTGAGTTCCTCACAAACGCTCAGGGCGAAGACGTTGTTGCGGGTGTTCGTACACCTATGCACATCAGTGAAATGGAGGACAAGTTCCCCGAGGCTTTCGCTCAGTTTACAGACGTTTGCAAAACACTTGAAAATCACTACAGAGATATGCAGGATATGGAGTTCACGGTAGAGCACGGTAAGCTCTTTATGCTCCAGACACGTAACGGTAAGAGAACAGCTCAGGCTGCCCTTAAGATTGCTTGTGACCTCGTTGACGAGGGTATGAGAACCGAGGAAGAAGCTGTAGCTATGATCGATCCCCGTAACCTCGACACACTTCTCCATCCCCAGTTTGACGCTGCAGCAATTAAGAACGCCGAGCCTATCGGCAAGGGCCTCGGAGCTGCTCCCGGCGCTGCCTGCGGTAAGGATGTATTCACAGCTGACGATGCTAAGGAATGGGCTGACAGAGGCGAAAAGGTTGTTCTTGTACGTCTCGAGACTTCACCCGAAGACATCGAAGGCATGAAAGCTGCTCAGGGTATCCTTACAGTTCGCGGCGGTATGACATCTCACGCTGCTGTTGTTGCGCGCGGCATGGGTTCCTGCTGTGTATCAGGTTGTTCCGCTATCGTTATGGACGAAGACAACAAGGTATTCACACTCGGCGGCAAAGAGTATCATGAGGGTGACGTAATCTCCTTCGACGGTACAACAGGTAACATTTATGACGGCGCTATTCCGACCGTTGACGCTAAAATCGCGGGTGAATTCGGCAGAATCATGGCTTGGGCCGACAAATACAGAAAGCTCAAGGTAAGAACTAACGCCGACACACCCACAGACGCTAAGAAAGCCAGAGAGCTCGGCGCCGAGGGTATCGGTCTCTGCCGTACTGAGCACATGTTCTTTGAGGGCGACAGAATTGACGCTTTCCGTGAGATGATTTGCTCCGATACAGTTGAAGAGAGAGAAGCCGCTCTCGCTAAGATCCTTCCCGTACAGCAGGCTGACTTTGAGGCTCTTTATGAGGCGCTCGAGGGCTGTCCCGTAACAATCCGTTTCCTTGATCCGCCTCTCCATGAGTTCGTTCCCACAACTGATGAGGACATCAAGAAGCTCGCTGACGCGCAGGGCAAGACAGTTGAACAGATTAAGGCTATCATTGACGGTCTCCACGAGTTCAACCCGATGATGGGTCACCGCGGCTGCCGTCTGGCTGTAACATATCCCGAAATCGCCAAGATGCAGACAAGCGCTGTTATCCGCGCCGCTATCAAAGTTCAGAAGGCTCATCCCGACTGGAACCTTGTTCCCGAGATTATGATTCCTCTCGTAGGCGACATCAAAGAGCTCAAGTATGTTAAGAAGTTCGTTGTTGAGACTGCTGACGCTGAGATCGCTGCCGCAGGCGCTGACCTCAAGTATGAAGTCGGTACAATGATTGAGATTCCGAGAGCTGCTCTCACAGCTGACGAAATCGCTACAGAGGCTGAGTTCTTCTGCTTTGGTACCAACGACCTTACACAGATGACATTCGGCTTCAGCCGTGACGACTCAGGCAAGTTCCTCGATGCTTATTATGACGCTAAGATCTTTGAGAACGATCCGTTCGCTAAGCTCGATCAGACAGGCGTCGGCAAACTCATGGAAATGGCTATCAAGCTCGGCAAGCCCGTACGTCCCGAGATGCATTGCGGTATCTGCGGCGAGCACGGCGGAGATCCTTCATCCGTTGAGTTCTGCCACAAGATTGGTCTCGACTATGTATCCTGCTCACCGTTCAGAGTTCCGATTGCCCGTCTGGCTGCTGCTCAGGCTGCGATCAGCGAAGGAAAGTAATTCAAAAAAGTCAGTATTTAAGCCAAAAATCAATACTTTTGCTCGACTTTACAATTACTGAGAAGCTCGCGAGAGATTATGTTTTCAAGTATGACAGAGCAAAAAGGATATTTAATTGGTTTGATATGAACATAAAAGTTTATATTTAATATGGCTTGTCTAGGGCTGCGGGTTAATTCCTGCAGCCCTTTCTTTCTGCCTATCTCAAATGAAAAGATTACTTTTATTAGCAAAGAAAAATACTTATTGAAAAAAGATATCGTATTAAATATGCTCAATCAGGCAAAAGAAGACCGCGACCAACTTGCGCAGCTTCTTAGCATTTCAAATGAGCAGATACAATATGTTACTGACGTCCCCGCGGGACAGAGCTTAATGAGAATCGGAAGCTCTCTTGTTCCGTTCATAAATAAATACACGACCAATACACAGATATTCAAGCTTATGTCCACAAAACCGTGCGAAAACCAATAATAAAGTTTTTCGGGTTATAACCGCAAAACTATTGAATTTTTTGAGTTTTGCGGTATACTATATTCATATGGAGGTGTTTGATATGATTTACAGACCGAAATATGTTGAAAAAATAATGGCATATGTTGACTTGCCCTTTGTAAAAATCCTCACAGGAGTTCGCCGTTGCGGTAAATCCACAATACTTAAAATGATAATTGAAAAGCTGAAAACCGAGAGGAATATTTCCGAACAGCAAATTTTAAGCTATCGTTTTGATTCTATGCTATACGAGGATATGACCGCTAAAGAAATGTATAATAACATCGTAAGCAAACTGTCCGATTTAAGGACTTACATTTTTCTCGATGAAGTGCAGGAAATTGACGGATGGGAACGTGTGGTGAATTCACTTGCTTCTGATTATGATGTTGATATTTTCGTTACGGGTTCAAACTCACGAATGATGTCCTCGGAGATTTCTACCTATCTGACGGGAAGATATGTCAGCTTCAGGATTTATACACTGTCGTTTATGGAATACTTGGATTTCACCTCAAGCTATCGCAAGTCAGATAATCCCAAAACAGAGCTTCAAAGATATATCAGGCTCGGTGGTTTTCCCGCTACGCACACTCAGGATATTCCCGATGACGAAATATATACAATTGTCAGAGATATATATAACTCAACGATTTTCTCTGATATAGTCAAGCGTAATCAAGTGAGAAAGGTTGACCAGCTTGAACGCATTGTTAAATTCACATTCAATAATGTAGGCAACAGCTTTTCCGCAAAGTCGATTTCGGACTATCTGAAAGCCGAAAAGAGAAAGATTGACAACGAAACTGTTTACAGCTATCTTGAAAAGCTCGAAAAGGCTTATATCCTACATCGCTGCTCTCGTTTTGACATTCAGGGTAAAGAGCTATTAAAAACTCAGGAGAAGTTTTATCTTGCCGATACGGCATTTCGATACAGCGTTTTGGGATACAACTCCGATACCGTCACTTCAAGCCTTGAAAACGTAGTTTATCTTGAATTGTGCCGCAGAGGATATACGGTAAACGTCGGAAAGCTCGGAACAGGTGAAATTGACTTTATCGCGACAAGACAGAATGAAAAGATTTATGTTCAGGTTACACAGGAGATAAACTCCGAGAAAGCCGAAAAACGCGAATATGAGCGCTTACTTGAAATACGCGACAATTATCCTAAATTTGTTCTGACCGCAAACGATTTTGCGGGAGGAAATTACGAAGGCATCAGAACAATGCATATTGCGGATTTCTTATTAAACAATAATTTGTAAACCTAAAAAATTATTTATGGGACAACTATCATCAGGTAGCTGTCCCATTTCATTTGAAAGGAAAAATATCTGAAATCCATAAATGTTCAGCACAGAGATAGGGGCTGTGAAAAAACAGTCTGAAAAAACAAGAAGGCACATAACCGAAAGAAGTGACGGTTATGTGCCTTTTGTAGTATAATGAATTTGTGAAAAACTATACCATAAATAAGTATAGTCCAAAACAAGGAAGATTTCCAGTGTTTATTTCAGAAATGATAAAAATTTCTGATCCGGTATTAGTTTTTGACCACATCATGGAGG
Organism: Ruminococcus sp.; assembly: GCA_024690465.1. Taxonomy (GTDB): domain Bacteria; phylum Bacillota; class Clostridia; order Oscillospirales; family Acutalibacteraceae; genus Ruminococcoides. The sequence continues at coordinate 13 of JAILPC010000174.1, read as the reverse complement.
AGATTGAAATAAC
>JAILPC010000126.1 GCA_024690465.1 Ruminococcus sp. | reverse complement strand
CCTTATCGGCGCGATCGGCTGCGCTGTGGGCATTATTGTTTTAGCGGTTATTCCCGACGGGTTCAAACTCGGCGATGTTACTATACACGGTTTGATTGAAAAGTCAGCCGACGTCAACCTCGGCACCTGTTACGCGGCTATGGGTATGGGCGCTGTATTATGCGCTGGAGAATGTGTTCTCGCTAAATTCGCGAAGCGCTACTTTGTAAACGAGCTCGAGGCGAGTACGCCTTTCACCTTTGACGGATCGAAAGAGCTTATCAAGCTAGGAATACTGACAATCTGTATTCCTTTGGGCACAACAATTCTCGCGGCGTTGATTTACGGTACAATGACCGTAGTATACTCCGGAAATATCGGCGAAGTAAATCTTAACAATTTTGGTTCTGTCGCTTTGGGAGTCACATTTATTATTGTGGGGCTTTTGTGCCGCCACGGAGCTGAGATATCAGACAAAAAAGCAAAGAAGGTTAATAATGAAAATACTGGTAATTAACGGAAGTCCCAAGAGGGACAAGAGCGACACAATGCACATCACGAGGGCGTTCCTCGACGGTATGAACGAGGCAAAGCCCAATGAAGTACATATTATCGACATCATAGACAAGCACATTGAATACTGTCAGGGGTGTTTCGCCTGTATGCACAACGGCGGCAACTGTATTCACGACGACGATATGAGGGCTATACTCGAGGAAATCCTAGAAAGTGACCTGCTTATATGGAGCTATCCCCTCTACTGCTACGGTATGCCCGCGCCGCTCAAGGCTATGCTCGACCGCACGCTGCCGCTGTCATCAATGGCGATGCAAAAGGTCGGCGACAGATATGAGCACGTCGGTCAGGCGGATTTCTCTCACCTGAGATATATTATGATTTGCGGCTGCGGTTTCCCGAACAGCAAGCACAACTTTGAGCCCGCCGTCGGTCAGTTCAAAAACTGTTTCCCGAACAATCTCACGATAATAACCGTGCCCGAAAGTCCGATGTTCAACGCTCCCGAAGCCGCCGAGGTTACAGTACCGAGACTTGAGCTTGTCAGAAAAGCAGGCAGACAGTACGCGGAAACCGGCTACATTGAGAACGAGCTTTTGACGGAGATTTGCTCGACGATGATTCCCGACGATGTGTACGCGAAAATTGTAAACGAAGGTGTATAGTGTGAAAATACTTGTTTCGGGACTTATCAATACGGAGACTACGGCTAAGGTGCAAGGTTTCCCGATAAATTATTACCCGATTGACTACTCGTTTTTCGGCGTCGGCACCTCCGTCTCGGGAGTTGCTTTCAACCTCGCAAAGGCACTGACAGTTCTCGGCGACGAGGTCAGACTATGCTCTTTGACAGGTGACGATATTATGTCAAATATTATTTTTGACAAACTTAGAAAAAACCGAATCTCGGGCGAAAAGATTTTTAAGACGCTTTCCGAAACACCGCAGTCTGTGGTGCTGTATGACGAAAAAGGCAGACGGCAGATTTACTGCGACCTAAAGGATATTCAGGAAAAGGAATACTGCTTTTCTCCCGAAGATATTGAAGATGTTGACGCGGTTATGGCGTGCAACATCAACTTTAACCGTCCACTCTTAAAGCTCTGCAAAGAACAGAACAAGCTTATCGCGACAGACGTTCATATCCTGTCAAATCCTGATGACGAATACAACCGTGATTTCCTCGAAGCCGCTGATATTTTATTTCTCAGCGATGAAGGTATTAAAGAGGATTACCGAAGCTTTATATTGTCGCTCGCGGCACGCTACAGCGCAAAAATAATAGTACTCGGTATGGGCGCCGAGGGCGCGCTGATGTATTTGCGCGAGGACAATCGGTTTGTGCAGCAGCCCGCGTGCAATATCGGCGGAGTTGTCAACACGGTAGGCGCGGGTGACGCTCTGTTCTCGTCGTTTGTACACTTCTGTGTTAAGGGATTATCAGCGGAGGACGCTCTGAAAAAAGCTCAGCGTTTCGCGGCTTTGAAGATTCAGCACTCGGGAGCGGCAAACGGTTTTGTATCGGAAGAAGAACTCGGTGAATGAAAAAAGCGCTCTGCTTTCTACAGAGCGCTGAATTATTTGATTAGAACCAATTGGACTGCTGGAGGAAGGACATTATATCGCGATACGCGTTCTCCAATTCACTCGAAGGAGGCGGCGGATTATCAGAACCCGAACCGCTTTCCGACGCAAGGAGAACGTCTGTCTCTTTGAGAACTTCGATAAAAATATACGGTGTTTTATATGTGCACTTCACAATCGAAGCCCCCTTTCAAAACCAGTAATAATACCATCACTTCAATGGTATAATAATAAATATAAATATTATATCATTTATTAAAATTTTGTCAATATTATTCTGCGCGCTTTTATATAATTTTTTAAGAAAAACCACAGAAATAATTCAAAAGGCGCGCGTGCTTAAAGATATACATTTTAATCTTTTTTTATTTGAAATTATTCATACGAATTGTTAACTTTTTGACGCGAAATTGAAGTATTTAAAATATTATCTTTCATTTTTAGGTGCTTTATTCATAAAAATAATGTTTTTTCATATAATGTTGCAGGAATATTTTACAAACTTGCAACACTATATTGACAAACAAATACGGTTAGTTTATACTGTTAATGTCAACACATTGAAGGGGCCGCAAGACCTGAAAGTTTTGCCGCGCCTTTCTTTATTTACTACACACAACGGAGGTGTCACATATGTGCGGAATAGTAGGATATGTAGGACCGAGAGATTGCTCAGATGTGCTCGTATCCGCACTGACAAAACTCGAATACAGAGGTTATGACTCTGCGGGTATCGCGGTTTTTGAAAACGGCAAAATTGAGGTTGCCAAATCCAAGGGCAGGCTTACGGACCTGGTCGCCAAAATGGAGAGAGAGGGCAAGCCTGTAGGTCACGCGGGTATAGGCCATACACGCTGGGCTACTCACGGCGAACCGTCAGATATCAACTCTCACCCACACTCGGGCAGACGCGTCACAATCGTCCATAACGGCATTATCGAGAACTACAAGGACATCAAAAAGTTCTTGATTGAAAACGATCGCACAGAGTTCCTCAGCGACACCGACACTGAGGTTGTTGCTCAGCTGCTCGACTTTTACTATGACGGCAATCCCGTGCGTTGTATCCGCAAGGTATTGCACGAAATCCGCGGTTCATTCGCATTGGGAATCGTTTTTGCCGACCGCCCCGAAACCGTCTACGCAGTCAGGTGCGAAAGCCCGCTGATTGTCGGTCAAGGCCACGGCGAAGCGTTCATTGCCTCAGACGTTCCCGCAATTATTAAATATACCAAGAACTACTTCCTTTTGGAATACGGCGAAATTGCGGTGCTCAAAAACGGTCTGGCAAGCTTTTGCGATCTTCATGGCAGAATGGTTGAAAAGGAGCTCAAGACAGCCGACTTTGACGAGGACAGTGCCGAGAAGGGCGGCTACCCTCACTTTATGCTCAAGGAAATCCACGAGCAGCCTACTGCCGTAAAGACAACTATCACTCCCCGAATCGAGGGCGGACTGCCCAATCTCACTGAGTGCGGAATCACTCCAGAAGCGCTAAGAGAGTTCAACAACATTTTCATTGTCGCGTGCGGCACAGCTATGCACGCGGGTATGGTAGGCAAGTACGTCATCGAGAAGCTCGCGCGAGTTTCGGTCACCGTCGACATCGCCTCGGAATTCCGTTACCGTGATCCTCTGATTCAAAAAAACGACCTTGTAATCATAATCAGCCAGTCAGGTGAAACCGCCGACTCAAAGGCTGTGCTTAATCTGGTTAAAGGCACGGGCGCCAAAACGCTCGCCATAGTCAATGTAAAGGGCAGCTCAATCGCGCGCGAAGCGGATATGGTAATCTATACCCACGCGGGTCCCGAAATTGCCGTTGCCTCCACTAAGGCTTATATGGTTCAGCTTTCGGTTATTTACCTGCTCGCGTTTGAAATGGCGTACGCGAAGGGCACGATTGATGAGGAGGAGTGTCAAAAACTCACGCTCGAGCTTGTGCGTGTTCCCGAGGTCATCCAGCAGACTATTGACAGAATTGAGAACGTCTGCCGTTATGTATCGACAAAGCTCATCACAGCCGACAGTCTGCTCTATATCGGACGCGGGCTCGACTACGCGCTGAGCATGGAAGGTTCCCTTAAACTCAAGGAAATCTCATATATTCATTCCGAAAGCTACGCCGCGGGCGAGCTGAAGCACGGCACAATCTCACTTATCACCGAGGGTATGCCCGTTATCGCCGTAGCTACTCAGAATTCATTATTTGAAAAGACACTGTCGAATATCAAGGAGGTCAAAGCCAGAGGCGCTATGGCTATAGTCATCTGTGACCTTAAATCTGAAATCGACCTTGATTCTGCTAACTACATAATTCGCATACCCAAAATCAGCGAGATGTTAATGCCTATGGTAGCCACGGTTCCTATGCAGCTGCTCGCGTACTACACTTCGGTCAACAAAGGTAATGACGTTGACAAACCGCGAAATCTCGCAAAATCAGTTACAGTTGAATAACAGCAAAAAGCGGAAGTTTCGGCTTCCGCTTTCCTATCGCTTACGAATTCAACGCTCTTTGCTGTGAAATGCAGGGTGCCGCGGTAGGTCATGTATGCTACATGAATAAAGTTCCGTTCGCTATTGTGCGCTCTATCAGTGACGACTTCAAATTCAACAAAGCGGAAAACTACGAAGAATTCAAAGAGCTCGCCGCGGACAGAACAGTAAAAGCGTTAAAGAAATTCATTCAGATGGACTGATATATTCATCAATAAAAATCCACCCGCATATCCCATAAATCCAGAAACGCTCATTTTGGGCGGGGTGCTTACCATAATGTGTATATGGTCTGGACATACTTCTCCCTCTATTATTTCTACTCCTTTCCATTCACATAATTTCCTAAGTATCTCTCTTATTTCTATCCTCTTATCTTCGTAGAAAACTTTTCTTCTATACTTTGGTGCGAAAACTATGTAATACTTGCAATTCCATTTTGTATGTGCTAGACTATTTGTATCAATTTTGTCTTGTTTCATTTTTTATCCTCCGTTTGTGTATTTTATTTCGACTGGCAGGTCGTCTTTATTATACATCTTTCGGAGGTTCTTTTCATCGGTTAACCTTTTTTCAACCACGCGACTATCGCGTGGTTTTTTGTTGCACAATAAAAACAGCCTCTCAAATATGAGAGACTGTTAAAAATTTCACTATTTCAGCAACGTTCCGACACTAAAAACAGGCTGTTATTAACTCGGTTTTATGAATCAAAAAAATGCTGTCCATCGTCCGTTACCAGACGGTCGGTTTTTGGATACTCAAAGATTTTGTCATTGCCGCGGTTTGATTCGAGGTAGCCCGCGAATTCAGCCGCGTACCATTTTGCCATAGCGAGGTTGTGCATCAGGTAGTTGCCGCAGTTGACGGGAGCGGTGCCCGGGACGATCTCGGCATCCTCTACGGATTTGAAAGCGTTCAGAATCAACTCGTATATCTCCTCGGGAGCGCGGGAGCCTTTGAGAATAAGATAAAAGCCTGTCAGACATCCCATAGGTCCCCAGTAAATCACTTCATCTTTCCATTCAGTGTCGTTTCGGAGATATGTTGCAATTAAATGTTCAAGCGAGTGCATTGCCGCAACATCGATTACGAGCTCTATGTTTGGTCTTTTCATTCTGATATCATAGGTGGTAACCATACCGCCCGCAACATTATCCGCACGGCTGACAAATATGCCGGGGACTATGAGCGTATGGTCTACGGAAAAGCTCTGTATAAGTTTCATATTCTGCTCCTTTTCATTATGTTTATCACACGAATTATATCATACGCGCGGAGTGTTGTCCACACCGTATCACAGATCTTTACGCTTTAAGCGTAAACCTAAGTATCCCGCGCAAGCAGGCAAAAGCATAGCTTTATGCGCCTGAGCTTTTATGGTGTTTATGACGCTCCTTGTGAGCTCTCGGAGGATTGTACTCGGATTTATCAAAGGCGAGAATCAGCGAAAACACGGGCGGAATTACAAACAGCCCGATTCCGAACAGCTCACTCTTTGTGTAGCAGTAGCAGAGCTTCATAATGTGCAGAATCTCCGAAACAATCGTGACGATAATCGCTAACGAAAAGAAGACTTCTTCCACCCATACGGGAGTTGCTTTGACAAGGTCCAGCACAATTTCAACAGCCCAGAATATGATATCGAGAACAAACCATATGTGCCTCATACCGATAATATGATGCGACACAAACAGATTATAAAAAGGAATCAGTGATTTCCAGCCTTTTTCGCCAGCCTTGTTGAACAGCTTCCATTGAGCGACAATCAGCGCGTCATAGGTCAGCAGAGTCAGAATCAGCGCCGCTTCAAACAATTGCGGTGATTTTCCTATTTCGTCAATTATGCTTTCCAAAATCATTTCATCTCACCCCTCTGCTCTTTATGATAACAGGAAAATATGTAAAAGGCTAAAAGAAAGCGCCTACGGATTAGTATAGTATACTAAAATAGGAATTACAAACGGTTTTCAGCCGAAAATGTATTGTCATTTTACTTTTGTCTTGATTATTACAAGGTCTTCTTTTGCTTTGGGATTGTTATCCTCGTACATCTCACCGTAGGTCATAGCCTTTTGCTGTGACTCGCGGTCACTCTTCTTTTTGACCTTGTTGTCAGGCCGAATTGCGTAGAGCACCTTGAGCAGAACGGGAGTGGCAAGCGAGCTGATGATAACGAGCGGAATTACGGCGAAGTTCATATTCCTGCCGATAATACCCGATGTTATGCCCTTGTCGGTAACAATCAGCGCGACTTCTCCCCTGGTCATCATTCCCACGCCGACCTTGAGCGAATCAGACTTTCGATATCCGCAAAGCTTGGCAGCAAGTCCGCAGCCCACTACCTTCGCCGCCATTGCGACAAAAGTCAGCACAAGCGCGAACACTATAATTGACGGATGCATTCCTTTGAGGTTCGACTTAAGGCCTACGCTCGCGAAGAACACGGGACCGAAGAACATATACAGACAAACGTCGATTTTCTCCTCAATATACGAGGCGCTCTTAAGCTGGCAGAACATTATACCCGCTGCGTACGCTCCCGTAATTTCGGCAATACCGAAAAATGTTTCGGCGGCATACGAAAAGAAAAAGCAGAATGCCATAGCGAATATCGGAATCGTGCGTGTATGCGGGCGGCGTTTTTCAAGCCATTTAAAACCGTGATAGAGCAGAAAGCCCAGACCGATCGCAATCGCGAAGAACAAAGCAACCTTAAGGCAGATTATCCACACGCTTTCGTGGTTGCCCTTGCCCTCGCTGTCCGAGAGAGTGATAACAAACGTCAGCACAATTATGCCGATAATATCATCGATAATCGCGGCGCTCAGTATGGTGTTGCCTACCTTAGAGCGCAGATACCCAAGCTCTTTAAGCGCCTGAACGGTTATGCTCACAGAGGTTGCAGACAGCACCGTGCCGATTAACAGCGCCTCAAAAAATCTGTTTCCGTTGTCAAAACCGAACAGCCAGTAAATGCCCGTTCCTGCCGCGAGAGGTACAAAAACTCCTGCGAGAGCTACAAAGAACGCTGTCGGTCCAACGCGCAGAAGCTCCTTTAAATCAGTGCCCAGACCTGCCGAAAACATCAGCATAATTACGCCGATTTCGGCTATTGAGCGGATTGACAGACCGTAGGACGGGTCACTTATGTCAACAAGATTGAACACACAGGGTCCGAGCAGAATTCCCGCGAGAATCTGTCCGACTACCTGCGGCATAGACAGCTTTCGGGCGACAAGACCCAGAAATTTTGCCAGACAAAACACAAGGGCGAGCGGCAGAAGAATTCTGAACAGCTCGACCTTGTTGATATAGCTTTGCAAAGCTGATAAATCCATACAAATCACCGAGAGTTATTATACCACCCGATTTTTAATATTTCAATATCATTCACTATTATTTTTTGCTCAGTATTACGAAACGGAATTCATTGGGAGTTTCGCTGTACTTTTCACGCGCGCAAAGCATGAAAGGTTTTCAAATCAAAGCAGGCTTTCACCTTCGCCCATTACGGCAATTTCAACCGCTGTCGCGTCTTCCAGATGGAACGTCATCAGCTTGTTGCCTGTCTTTTCGTTATAAATCGACTCAAGACCTAAAGCCGAAACCATCTGCTCCGCAGATGAGGTATCGGTTTCAAAAACAGCCTTCCCCGTATAGCGAAGCCAATGTCCGTCACGCTTGCACGCGACAATCTCAACAAGAGGATTTGCCGTCATCTGCTTATACACATTCTTAAAATCACCAACGCCGAATACTATCTTGCCGTCGTCCTCGAGAAATGCTCCAAGAGGACGAAGCTTCGGCTGATTGCCGTCTACTGTCGCAAGGAAGAATACCCCTGCTTCCTTTAAAAAATCACTTATTCTGCTCATTGTTTTCTCCTTTGAGTTAATATGTATTTATCAAAATTATATCATAAGGATAAAACACTGTCTACTGCATTTGAGTGCACTTTGTATTTTTTATTTTATAAAGTTATCAATAATCGCTCCGTGCTGATATCGTGGTACAGCGTGCAGTCCTTAACTCTGAACACCTTAACTATTCCCGACAGTTCTCCGCTTTCATCAAACTGAGATGATATATCCTCAAAGCGGTCAAGCTTTTCGGGATAGAATCCGAGTGTTTTGCTGTTGTTGAACACCGCCGTATAGAGGATTTCAGCCTCTACAAGATCCTGGAAAATATGACTGCCGTATGACAGTTCGGGGTTGTAGCCCGCCTTGGTTTCCTCCATTTCGCAAATTACGTCAAAAGCGCTGATATCCGAGAACATTGTCGGAACGCCCAGCTCGTGGGACGATGTGCCTATTCTGCCCGGTACCATCAGCATCATATGCTTTTGGAGACTGCGGAAATGCCAGTTGATTCCGCCTATCATCTTCGCTACTGTTATTTTTTCGTTATAAGGCATTTTGTAGTAACCTACAGGGTCAACATAAACGATATATTCCAGATTTTCTACTCTCGACAACCCCATGGACGCGCCGCGGCTGTAGAGCAGAATGTGCTCCTCCGAGACATTCTCGGGAAGCTCGACTGAGTCCTTGCCCTTCACCACTTGGAGCGGTCTGCACTGGAGCAGGTCAATAGTGTATTCTCCGTCGTCCGAAACATTTATCGTGAACTCCGTATCGACAGGGTAATCGTACTCCGCCTGAATAACCGCAAGCATACGGTGCATACTATCCATCAGCTTTTTGTTTGTGACAAGCCCTTTGCAAGAGATAAATCTGATATCCTGATATCGTCCCATTTCTCTAAGCCTTTGCTCAGCGTCAAAATCATGTTCGAGAAGCACGTTTCCGAGATAACGCGGAAGTACAGGCTCCAGCGTGCCGAGACTTACGGTCTCGAGCTTTTGTTCGGCTGTGTTTATCACTTCAGCGTTGCGCTGTGAAAACCTGTGTCTGTCGGCAACACCCGAATAAGCAGTTCTCTCGGGCATATCCAGGCTGACAAGTCTCGGATAGGAACCCTCGGTTCTGTCTACCGCCGACGTTCCGAGTCCCATTACAAGGCGCAGCATTCCCGCCTTTGGATCGGCTGCCTGCAAAAACCTGTACGGACTGTACGAGTAGCCTACGCCTGCCGCGCAGGGCATATAATAAGTACCATAGTATGAACCCGAAACCCTCTGGACGAGGAGCGCCATCTGTTCATCGCGCTTATCGAGTCCGCGGCGTTTTCTGTAGTCGAGGGCGGAAAGGCTCATTGTGCTTGCGTAAACGGTCTTAATAGCGTTTTCAAACTCTTTAAGCCTGTCCTCGAAACTGCCTCTGTTCGCGCAGAAAACAGAATCATATTTACCCGCAAAGGCATTGCCGAAACCGTCCTCAAGAATACTGCTGGAGCGGACAATGTACGGGTCCTGACCGTAGTATTCGATAATGTTGCCGAACTGTTCGCGCATATCCTCGGAAAAAACTCCGTTAAGCAACAGGTTTCTGAATTCATCGGCGAGCTTAAAGAATCCGTCGTCAGTCCTCTGGCGTATTCTCATATCCCAGAAACCGTTGTCAACGATATATGTATAATAAACATCCGAGCCGATATAGAACGAATCGTGCGGCTCAAGCGTCTCATTGATGTCGGGCTCTTCGTTGCGGATTATCGCTCTTGACAGCAGCATGCCGCAGGCTTTTCCGCCAATCATTCCTGTGCCTATCATATGGTTGCGAACTTCAAAATAATCCTCGGGGCTGAAATTCTTTTTTACCATCTGGCGCATTTTTCTGTCCCGCGTCATCATAATATTGCACATGCTGTCGCACTCAGCCGTGATATCATCACCTGTGCCGTACTTCTGCTTGGCGTTGTTGAAGAATCTGTCCCATGAATCGATATATCTGTCGTCGGCTCCGCGCCTCAACTTGCCTAGTGTATGGTAGAATCTGCTCGACTTTACTCCGTCGGTAACAGGGCGGAATCTGCCTGTGGACGGTTCGAATGTATGCGGCAGAAACATCGTATCGGAATTGCGGTTCCAGACCTTTTCGGGACGAACAAAAATATCCTTTTCTCCCGTGTATACATCAAGGAAAAGCTGGGTAGTGTCTATAATTTTGTTGACTGAGTTAACCGAGTGTTTGCCTCGGATAAGCGGAAAGAAGGCGACAGTATCGAGGATAAAAAGGAACGGACAGGTTACCCTGAAAAAGTTGCCCATCATTAGGTCGGTTGCCCACGCTGTCTGGAGCTCTGACAAACAGTCAAAAACATAGAACGCGTCTCTGCCCTCTTTTTCAATCGCGTTGTGGATTTCAACGGTAAAATTCTCAAAGCGGTGTGAGAGCTTGATTTTTATTGTTTTTACCTCGGGAACATCGGTGATAAATGGCTCGTGACTCGCAAAACGGAAATATATTATTTTGCGCTTATCCTTTATCGCCTGTCTGACATACGGTTCCATAAAGAGCTTGAACTCGCTCAAATCGGAAACTCTCCAGACCACATTATCGCCGAGCCTTATATTGTCGAGTGCTTTATCCATCTCAGGTATACCCGATAGAACTCTGTCAAACGCCGCCATAATCAAACCTCCAAACATAAAAGGGCGCTTTTCACGACTGTGAAAAACGCCTTTGTTTTATGTAGATATTTTATCATTTACATATTGTGTTGTCAATAGATTTTGCAAGTTTCGAATATATAAGTTGCATTTATTTGCGATTCAACGTGTAGAATATGCGTTTTTAGCGCAATCTTTGAATAGTGAAGTAACGTTCCTGTCATTTTTATCGCGTTTTCTCGGCATAATCAATATCTCCGAAAGCTTTGCCGCACATTCAGTTCATCGGTTGATATCTCATTTTTTCAGGTTTGTTCGTCTTGACACCGATTTGCTTATACGATTGTACACGGGTTTCATTGTCAAGCCCTGAATAACGGTGGTGAAGAAAACAATCGCGTAGGTACCGCCTAGAATGATGAAATAAATATTTTCGGGCAGCATTTCGCGCGTGCTCATCGCTAGAGCTACGGAAAGTCCGCCGCGCAGTCCTCCCCATGTCAGAAGTTTAACAAAATTAAGCTTGTTATAGCCGTCGGGGAGCTTTCCCATCAGCAGCGTTGACAGCGACAGACTGCCTGCGCGCGCAATCATATTCGCGACAATCGCGACAAGCGCAATCACAATAACGTGCTCCATCTGCAGAATCCTCACAAAACTGAGTCCCAGCAGTATGTACAGAACGGAGTTCATCAGCGTGTCCAGAGTATCCCAGAAGGAACTGAAACGCTCAGCCTTTTCGCTGTCCTCGTTCGTGCAGAAGCTCGAACGAAGAGCGGCGAACAAAATTCCGCTGACAACCGACGCAATCGCGCCTGAAAAGCCGAACAGCTCACAGAGATAATACGCCGCCGCAACCGAAAGCAGACTGACAAAAATTCCAAGGGTGTTGCTTTTTGTGAAACGGTACAGCGGAAAACAGATGAGTGTTACCGCGGCTCCAACACCTGCAGCGCCGAAAATCTGCGGCAGCATCACACTGAAGAAACCACTCGAGGAAGTTGATGTCGCAAGTCCCGAAAAGCACGCGAAAAGAGCGACGCCAACACCGTCGTTGAAGAGTGATTCTCCCTCTATCAGAAACGAGATTTTTTGGGGCAATCCGAATTTGTTGAGGATGCTTGTTGCGGCAATCGGGTCGGTCGGAGCTACAATACTGCCGAACATCAGACAAATAGGCAATGACAGATTCAGCCCGAGCAGCAATCCCGCACCGTAGAACAGCAGCCCATAGAAGCACGCGCCCAGGAATGTTGCGATAAAAGAGAGCACGCTGACCTGACGCGCGTTATGCACAAAATCGGACAGTTTAAGGTGACACGAACCCGCAAACAGCATAAAGCACAGCACGCCGTCCATCAGATATTTTTCGATGTTTAACACCTGAAAATCAGCCAAAACCTCTCCGACAGTCGTTCCCGAAAAGACGGTTGCCGCAATCAGAATTACCGCGCCGATAACAATCGCGAACATCATCAGCGAGATTTCATATGTCAGTTTGGTCACTTTTTCGTTAAAGAAACCGAGCAGACAAATAAGAGATAGTATAACAACAAAATAGAGTAAAAAATGTGTCACTCGCTTTCCTCCCATATTATTATCAATTTAACAGAGACGCACGGACAGTACCGATAAATCCCCTGTGTTATTTTAATACTGTTATCCGTTAAAAGCAACATTTGAATAATTCAAAACCAAAACAGCTTAGTTTCCGAATTTATCCTTGACAACATCAACAATATATTCTCTGTCAAACATTCTGTCAAAAGTGAGATATATATCGGGAGCAATACCGCCGTCAATATCACGGATATAACCGTTCTTCATAGTTACAAAACGGTTTTCGCTTGAAATCTGCATCGTTGAACCGATAGCGGTTGAAATATACCCAACCGAGCACGCACCGCCGCCGCTCTGCTGACCTAAGAGTAAAATACGGTCGTCAATCTGATCGAGAGCGTTGGGCAGAAGGTTTCCGCAGGAGAAGGAGTGGTCGGAAATTATCACGGCAACGTTAAGTCCCATATCGAGCATTGATTTATCATTTTCGTCAAACGCACCGTCAAGATTCAAATCAAAATCAATCACGCACTGATGCAGCGCCCATGTATTCGGGTTTTGAATATTGATATTGCACTGTCCGCAGATCGCCTGAAGTATATATCCGCAGACATATACAGTTCCGCCGCCGTTGCAAGCCAAATCAATTACAACATTCTTCGCGTCACTGTCTTCATTCTGCAGACGTTTTAACGCATAGGCAAAGAGTGCTATGGTATCTTTCGTATCAGGAGTCGGCTCATAACCCTCGGCATAATACGCATCTAAATCCGATTCCATACTAAATTCGTCAAAGGTTATAAAAACCGTATCGCCGCGACGTTCATAAGCGGAGATATTATCACCCATTATTTTATTACGCGTTTCCTCGATTATCCCCATTTTTGTCCTGCGGTTTTTATAAACAGGACTCATCTGAGAATCGGAATAAACCGGTTCCTTAAGAAATACGGACTGTATTGATGCACGGCTGTGAAAATCCTCAAACAGCAAAGTGGATATATCCTGCTGAGCTTTTTCGATTGTCGCGAGGTCAGTTGAGAGCATTCTCTTTTTGATACCTTTGCGGGTGAAATAGTTGTCAAAGTACACTATATTATGAGCTGCCTGCAAGCCGTAACGCGCGTCAAGAATATTGCAGAGCTCATAGTAATTCACCTGAGCCAGCGCCGACGAAATTGTATCCTTCTTTTCACAGTTGCAATACTGGTCGTAGTAATCCTTCCTGTTTGGATCATTTGCAAGATTGTTGTCTATAAAGTACACGCCCTCGCCGTTATAGCTGAAGAACTGACCTGAATACGAGAAGAACATGTCGGAAAAACTCTGAAGCGGAATAAGTATGCTGTCGCCGCTTCTGAGCATAGGAACCTCATCATACCCGAAGGTCACTACAATAGGCTCTCCGCCGTAGTAAAGGTCATTGCTTGACACTTTGTAAAGAGAAGTCTCTTTATAAGCGTAATATGAGAACGGATTGTATATCATAAAATTACCGTTGGGTACCAGCGTGGAAGTATAATCGCTGAAAATCATCTTTTTATTGTCATAATCGAATACGATCGCCTCACCCATCGGCAGAATATATGTATGGCATAATCCTTTATCGGATTTTTCGGGCTCACATTCGGGACTATACATAGAGCTGGCAAGGAAATAACTGATTACAAAATCATCAGACACAAACGGAACGTCGGGATACGCCGACGAGAAGAAAACAGGACTGTTGTCGCAAAGCGTCTGCGCGTTCGACGGGTTATACACATACCACGGAACCGATTTCTCGGTAACTGTGCCTTCTCTCTTGTCAACCTCGGGCTCGGTCGGAGCGGGCGTAACAGTCTTTGCTTTCTTAACCGTAAGAGCGAGTTTTTTGCTCAGCTTTTTGCCCTTGGCGTTCTTAGCCTTGGTTGTTACGGTAATCTTGGCTTTACCTGCCTTTTTGGCGGTTATCTCGATATTGCTTCCTCTTACCTTAACAGTAGCGACAGGAGTATTGCTTGACTTGGCGGTAAATTTCGCGGAAGCCTTTCCAATAACCTTTACGGTTACCTTATAGGAATTCGTAAGCGTCTTTTTATCAGCGGGGATTGTTATAGTCGCCTTCGACTTTACGCTGATTGATTTAACATATTTCTTCACTGTCTTGGCAGAAACACCGACTGCCGGCACAGAACAGCAAAGAACCGCGCAAAGTATAACGCTGATTATTTTTTTAACTTTTTCATTTGTTCCTCCTCTTTAAAGAAATATTTAATCGGGATATAGTTTTATCCCGTTTCAATTCCTTGAGTTAAGATATCTATAAGAATCTCATATCATTTTTCAATCATACCGTTATTTTATCTTTATACTTATTGTTTTCGAAAGTGATTTCGATTTATATTTCGAGTTTCCGCTCGCGGTTATTTTCAGCTTAACTGTATAAGTCTTTTTAGCATACTTACTGATTTAAGAGAAGTACAGCTGCCAAACGCGTCCTTGCTTATTGTTTCAACACCCTAGAGGATTTTTACGCTTGTGAGAGCGGAACATTCACAGAATACTTTTTCCCTATCTCTTTTACGCTTCCCGGAATTGTAAGGCTCTTGAGCGCAGTACAGCTATA
>JAILPC010000068.1 GCA_024690465.1 Ruminococcus sp. | reverse complement strand
TACTGAACTGTCTTTATCGTACGAACAACTGCCCGCTGACTACTGACTGCTGACTACTGACAAACATTCCTGCCTGACGCGTGTATGCGATTAAAATAACCCTACAACATTTTATTTGGGAGCTTAGCTCTTTTTATGGTGTGCAGACCTCCCGCTTTTGCGGAAGTTGGGAGTACTAAAGTAAAAAGGCGGCACCCACCTGTCACTCAGTAGGCAGGTTATTATGTATCGCTTACGGTCAGGCGGGTTTTTTGATTTACTTATCCATTACGTTTTTCCCTTACTTTACGTATGATATATGAAAGAAGATTCTGTATTCACTTGTTTTTTGAACAAATAAATACTCAATTGATATAAACTAAATTTGCTTACCACTGACTACTGAACAATTGGAGGTTACTATGAAAATATCTGTACTCGGCAGCGGCCGCTGGGGCAGCTGCATCGCCTGGTATCTTGACAGAATCGGAAACAAGGTTGTGTCCTGCGGACTAAAGGACGCACCTGATTTTCTTGCGCTCTACAACAACCACAAGAACGACTACCTCACCTTTCCCGAGAGTATTGAGGTAACTCCCGACCTTGAGTATGCCGTGAACAGAGCCGAAGTAATCGTTATTTCAATTTCCTCCCAGCATCTGCGCTCATATATGAAGGAAATCACAAAATACAACGTTGACGGTAAGACCTTTGTGCTCTGTATGAAGGGCGTCGAAGCCGACACGGGCAAGCGCCTCAGTGAAGTTGTGGGAGCGTTTGTTGATGAGAGCAAAACGCCAATCGCCGTATGGGTAGGACCGGGTCATCCTCAGGATTATGTCAAGGGTATCCCTAACTGTATGGTAATTGACAGCAACAACAAAGAGGTCAAAGAGAAGCTTGTTAAGGAGTTCACCTCAGACCTTATCAGATTTTACATAGGAACAGACCTTATCGGCAGCGAAATAGGCGCGGCGGCAAAGAACGTTGTCGGTATCGCCGCGGGATTTCTTGACGGTCTGCATATGACATCGCTCAAGGGCGCCCTGATGTCTAGAGGAACACGCGAAATCGGCAGGCTGATTAAGGCAATCGGCGGCAACGAGATGAGCGCGTACGGACTGTGCCACCTCGGAGATTACGAGGCTACACTCTTCTCACCCTGGAGTCATAACCGCAAGTACGGTGAGGACCTCGCCAAGGGCAAAAAGTTTGAAAAACTCGCCGAGGGCGTTATGACCTCAAAAGCGCTCAAAAAGCTCGCTGACGATAATAACGTTGATGTACCGATAGTTACGGGCGTTTATAACGTTCTGTTCGAAGGCAAAGAAATCACTGATGAACTCGGAAAACTGTTTATGAGAAATGTGAAGAAAGAATTTTAACAAACTCTTTCTTCAGAGGTAAGTGGTTAGTAAAAAGTGAATGTCGAGAACAAAACGCGACTGCCCACTCAAACGCTTAAGTGCCCGAACTATTGTAAAGCATCTGATACTATAAAGCAAAGCCCAAAGGTTAGCAATTTAAAGCAACCTTTGGGCTTAAAATTTTTTAATACGGGTGCGGGCAGCGCCCGCCCACAACTGACCACTGATCACTAATCACTGATCACTGACCACTATTAATCGCCGAGCTTAGCTTCCGATTAATACATTCCACCCATATCGGGGTTAGGCATAGCGGCAGGAGTATCCTCCTTGATGTCGGCAACGAGAGACTCTGTTGTGAGCACCATCGAAGCGACAGACGAAGCGTTCTGGATAGCCGAACGTGTAACCTTTGTCGGGTCAACGATACCTGCCTGAACCATATCGGTGTACTCCTCTGTGAGCGCGTTGTAGCCGTAACCTGTCTTGCCTGACTTCTTGACATTCTCAACGATAACGGAACCCTCCAAACCGGCGTTAATCGCAATCTGGCGGAGCGGTGCTTCAAGAGCGCCGAGCACTATCTGAGCGCCTGTCTTTTCGTCGCCGTCGAGAGTATCAATATACTTTTCAACTGCGGGAATTGTGTTCATAAGAGCAACGCCGCCACCCGCGACAATACCCTCTTCAACCGCGGCCTTTGTAGCCGCGAGAGCGTCCTCAATACGGAGCTTTTTCTCCTTCATCTCAACCTCAGTAGCAGCGCCGACCTTGATAACAGCTACGCCGCCCGCGAGCTTGGCCAGACGTTCCTGGAGCTTTTCACGGTCGAAATCGGATGTGGTTGTCTCAATCTGAGAGCGAATCTGACCGACTCTGGCTTTAATAGCCTCCTGGTCGCCGTTTCCGTCTACGATGATTGTGTTTTCCTTGTCAATCTTAACCTGGCGCGCTGTACCGAGCTGGTCGAGAGTTACGTCCTTGAGCTCAAGTCCGAGCTCTGATGTAATAACTGTACCGCCTGTAAGCACGGCGATATCCTGGAGCATTTCCTTGCGTCTGTCGCCAAAGCCCGGAGCCTTGACAGCTACACTCTGAAGCGTTCCTCTGAGCTTGTTGAGCACGAGGTTTGTGAGAGCGTCGCCCTCAACGTCCTCAGCGATAATGAGAAGTTTTCTGCCACTCTGAGCAACAGGCTCGAGCACGGGCAGAAGCTCCTGGATAGAGCTTATTTTCTTGTCTGTGATAAGGATGAGCGGCTCGTCGAGCTCTGCTGTCATCTTCTCTGTATCGGTTACCATATAGGGCGCGATATAACCTCTGTCGAACATCATGCCCTCGACAACCTCGCTGTAAGTCTCAGCGGTCTTGCTCTCCTCAACGGTGATAACGCCGTCAGTGCTGACCTTTTCCATAGCCTCGGCAATGAGCTTGCCAATTTTCTCGTCGGCTGAAGATACTGTCGCTACACGAGCGATATCCTCTGTGCCCTCCACCTTCTTGCTGTTCTCGGCGAGAGCTTTTACGGCGGCGTCAACAGCGCCCGCTATACCTTTTTTGAGAATCATAGGGTTAGCGCCCGCGGTGACGTTCTTCATACCATCCGTGATAAGTGCCTGAGCAAGCAGAGTGGCGGTTGTTGTGCCGTCTCCTGCTACATCATTTGTCTTGATAGATACTTCCTTAACGAGCTGAGCGCCCATATTCTCAAAAGCGTCGTCGAGCTCAATCTCCTTGGCGATTGTAACTCCGTCGTTTGTGATGAGCGGAGCGCCGAACTTTTTATCGAGCACTACGTTTCTGCCCTTGGGACCAAGTGTTATTTTTACTGTATCGGCGAGCTGATCGATGCCGCTTTTGAGAGCCTTGCGGGCGTCCTCGCCGTATGCAATCTGTTTAGCCATAATATTACCTCCAAATAAAAATATAACATTAAAAAATTAAAATATTAAAATTTCAGTATAAAGCAAAAGCTTATAGATTTTTACCTTTTTAATTTTTTAATCTCAGACGACTGTCGCTAAAACGTCCGACTGACGTACAATTGTATACTCCTCGCCGTCGATTTTAACCTCTGTACCCGCGTATTTAGAAGCGATTACCTTATCGCCGACATTCAGGTACATCTCTACTTTTTCGCCGTCTACTACTCCGCCGGGACCTACAGCAACAACTGTAGCGAACTGAGGCTTTTCCTGAGCGGATGATGTGAGAATAAGTCCGCCGACTGTTTTTTCTTCAGCTTCCTCAACCTTGAGCACTACACGGTCAAGCAACGGTTTAATAGTCATATATGATTCCTCCCTAAAAAATTTACCGTAAAACGTTTAATTAGCACTCAAATATCCCGAGTGCTAATTATATTATAGCGTGTTTTCAGAAAAAATCAAGTGAATTTTGACTTTTTTTGACTTACAAAATAAATTTTTTGTTCATATCCAGCTTACCGCTAAAAAAGAGCTGCGTGCGCAGCCCTTTTTCTACTTAACTATAATTTTGATCTTGACGGTCTTTTTTAAAGGCTTATACGCCGCGCTGCCCATAGCGCTTACGGTTACCTTAACCGTGACGGTTTTGCCCTTCTTCAAGCCCTTGGCAACTATCATTTTACATGTGCCTGTATGCAGATTGTCAATACTTTTGATTTTGACTTTCTTATTGTTAGTCTTGAAGCTGAGCTTACCCTGAGCCTTTTTGACGATTACCGCCTTGTTGATTTTAGTTTCCTTCTTTGAATTCGCTGTAACAGTCTTTTTGGCGGTGACAGTCATTGTGTTAGCTTCCTTGATATAGTTGAACTTACGGGTGTACTTTTTGGCGTACTTATGAGCCGTGGAGTCCTTATAGCCTGTGATAACGGTTTTTTCGGGGAGTGCGTCCTTGCCGTATGTGTAATCATCCGCCTTGCCCTCAAGGGCACACTTTTTGTTAACAACCTTGAGCTTTTTGAGCGAATCTGTCGAAGAGAAAGCTCCGATAGCTGAAGCACAGCTCGCGGGGAGTGTGGCTTCTTTAATACCCGTATAGGTAAACGCGGATGCATAGAGCTTTTTGACCTTGGGGAACTTGACTGATGTGAGCGCTCCGCAGAAGCTGAACGCGCCGGTTTCCACCGATGTGACGTTCTTGAGGTCGGCGGTTCTGAGGTCTGTGCAGAACGAGAAAGCGCCCTCGCCGATTGACTTGAGCGACTCGGGAGCTGTGAAGCTCTTGACGCCCGCGCAGAGCAGGAACGCCCAGGCGCTGATTCTCGTAACGCCTTCCTTGACAACTATCTTCTCAATCCTCATTGAATAGCTTGACCACGGTGCCTGGTCGTCAGTCGAGTTGTAGTCGCGCATATCGCTGTCGCCCGTAATTGTCAGCGTCTTTGTGGTGTCGTTGTAGCTGAAATAGTCTGAACCCGTGCTGTCTTTCAGCCATACGAACTTAAAGCCCTCCTGGTCGGCGTAATCACAGGATGAATCACCTGGGCTGCCGTAGATTGTAAAGTCGTCGAGCGCAGCGTAGCTGCCTTTATTGTTATAATATCCAAGGGAATAATTGCCTATAAACATAGCGCTTGCGGGAACAAACATCTGCTTGAGCGATGTGCAGCCGAAGAACGCGAAGCCACCGATTTTGCTGACACCGTCAGGGATTGTGAGGTCGCTGAGACCCGCACATTCATCGAAGGCGCCTTTTTCGAGTTCCTTTACAGTTGCGGGAATGGTAATCTTCGTAATAGTACGGCGGTTGTAAAACGCGTATTCACCGATAACCGTAACGGTCTTGCCGCCTATCTTTGACGGAATAGCGAGGGCGGTATCAGAGCCGTTGTAGCCGGTAATCGTAGCCGTTGTGCCGTCTTCGTTAACGCTGTACTCCCAGTCGCCCGAGATTAACGCGCCCGCCGTCATAGGAAACGCGCAGAACACGCCGAGGAGCATAAGCAGAGCGAGTATAACGCTCGTTGATTTGGTTAAGGTTTTCATAGCATCCCCTCCTTTTGGGGATATTATAGCATGTTAGATTTACATAAAATTTCTCCACGAGAATTTTTATGTAAACCACTGACTGATGACCACTGACCACTAAAAAAAGGCTGCAAGCGCAGCCCTTCTTTATATTCTGCTTACGTCGTCGTCGGTGACGATTGTAAAGCCCTGTTCGCTGAGCAGCATTTCAGCCGCGTCGTTGTCGTCAACACGGAGCACAACGTAGGCGTTCTTCTTTGACACGGAAATAAACGCATACATATAGTCAATATTGATGTGATTGTCGGCGAGAACTCTTACCGCCTTGGCGAGACCGCCCGGCTCGTCTGAAACGGCGATACCTACGACCTCGTTTACTGAGAGGAACAGGTTCTTGTCGTCGAGCTTCTGCTTGGCTGAGGGAGCGTCGTCAACAATCATTCTGATGATTCCGAACTCCTGGGTGTCAGCCATACACATAGCGCGGATGTCGATATTTTCCTCGGCGAGAGCGTCGGTCACCTTGGCGAGCGAGCCCTCGACATTCTCTACAAATACGGATAACTGTTTGATAGCCATAGTGGTTCCTCCTTAAACGTTAATACCTAATCTTTTACGCTTGTCTATAACGCGGACAGCCTTGCCCTCGCTGCGCTGTATTGACTTGGGAGCTACAAGATGAACCTTGGGATTGATACCGAGCATAGCCTTGATAGCCGAGGCAAGAGCCTTCTCTTTCTTAGCCATATCCTTGACCTTATCCGAGAAATCGCCTTCCTTAGCCTCAACGTATACGTCGAGCGTGTCGCTGTTGTTAACGCGGTCAACAATAATCTGGTAGTTGGGAGCGTAGCCCTCGTTGAGAAGAACCGCCTCAATCTGGCTCGGGAATACGTTTACGCCGCGGATAATCATCATATCGTCGCTTCTACCCATAGGCTTGCACATCTTGATAAATGTACGTCCGCAGGAGCACTTCTCTCGTGTTAGCACGCAGATGTCGCGTGTTCTGTATCTGAGCAGCGGAAAAGCCTCCTTGTCAAGAGCTGTGAACACGAGCTCACCCTTTGAACCTTCGGGGAGAACCTCGCCCGTGTCGGGGTCGATAATTTCAGCAATGAAGTGGTCCTCGTTGATGTGCATACCTGTCTGTTCACTGCACTCGAACGCAACGCCGGGACCGCAGGTTTCGGTTAAACCGTAGATATCATAAGCTTTGATACCGAGGGATTTCTCTATATCGCGGCGCATTTCCTCTGTCCATGCTTCCGCGCCGAAGATACCCGCTTTTAGCTTGTTATCCTCGGGTTTATAGCCCATCTCCTTGAGGGTTTCGCCGATGTACGCAGCGTAGGACGGAGTACAGCAGATAATTGTGGCGCTGAGATCCATCATAAACATAATCTGGCGCTCGGTATTTCCGCTGGACATCGGGAGTGTAAGGCAGCCGACCTTGTGTGAGCCGCCGTCGAGTCCCGCGCCGCCTGTGAACAGGCCATAGCCGTAGCAGACCTGAACAACGTCCTCGTCGCTTCCGCCCGCGGCAACAATAGCTCTGGCGCACATCTCGTTCCAGATGTCGATATCGTGCTGAGTGTAGAACGCTACAACACGCTTACCCGTTGTACCTGAAGTCGAGTGAATACGCACGCAGTTCTTGAGGTCTGTAGCGAGAAGTCCGTAGGGATAACCCTCGCGTAAATCAGCCTTTGAGAGGAAAGGCAGCTTGCGCAGGTCCTCAAGTCCCTTGATGTCATCAGGTGTAACG
The DNA here is from genome assembly GCA_024690465.1 of Ruminococcus sp. Classification (GTDB taxonomy): domain Bacteria; phylum Bacillota; class Clostridia; order Oscillospirales; family Acutalibacteraceae; genus Ruminococcoides. The sequence goes on along the minus strand of JAILPC010000068.1, from coordinate 5,620 downwards.
CCCGCTTCATTCATCTTGTTGCGGTAGTACTCCACGTTGTCGTAAACATACTTTACGATGTTTACGAGCTTTTCAGCCTGCATAGCCTTTATCTGCTCAACAGGCATTGTTTCAATGTCTTTCTGGAAATAATTTCCCATTGGTATCAATCCTTTCCTTTTTGAGGATATGAGGATTTGAGAGTTAGAGGATTTGAGAGAAATTATTTTCGGGTGCGGGCAGAGCCCGCCATTCCCTTAAATCCTTATATCCTTAAATCCTTAAATCCTAACAATTATATCCAAGCTCAAACGCTTTTTCATTTATCTCAACGAACTGCGGCTTAACGCATTTTTTGATAGCGTCCTGCCACTTCTCTTTGGGGATGTCAAAATACTTTGCAAGCCTGCCCATAAGCACGATGTTGCAAGCCTTTGACGAGCCTGCCTCATTTGCTAGCGAGAGCGCGTCGATAGCGTCGACGTTCACGCCCTTCTGAGCCATTGTGTCGAGGATATTCTCGGGGTATGTCTTTGCGCCGATGATGACGGGCATAGGGTCAATCTGCTGAGTGTTGACGATGACTGTGCCGTCCTTCTTTAATTTGTCGGCGTAGCGAGCCGCCTCGAGCTTCTCGAAGCTGACGATGAAGTCAGCCTCGCCGTCCTCGATAACGGGCGAATAAACCCTGTCGCCGAAGCGCACATATGTGACGACCGAACCGCCGCGCTGGCTCATTCCGTGAACCTCGCTGACCTTTACGTCAAAGCCCTCGTCGACTAAAAGTCTGCCGAGGAGTTTTGAAGCGAGGAGCGAACCCTGTCCGCCCACGCCAACTATCATAATGTTTTTAGTTTCCATCTCATTCACCCTCACTTTCGAAAGCGTCGAACGCGCAAAGCTGCTCGCATACGCCGCAGCCTACGCAGAGAGTCGCGTCCACAACCGCGTGGTTGTCCTTGAAGCTGATAGCGGGACAGCCGAACTTCATACAGCGCTTGCAGCTCTTGCACTTGTCGGGATTAACGCGCAGCGGCTTCTTCGGCTTGACGTACTTGAGAAGCACGCAGGGACGGCGCGAGATAATGACGGAGGGTTCGGGCTTAGCCATTTCCTCCTTGAGAGCCTGCTCGCACTCTTTGAGATTATAGGGGTCTACTACGCGCACGGAGTTGATACCGATTGAGTGACACAAATCCTCGAGGTTCACCTTGCCCGCGGGGTCGCCCTTAATCGAGTAACCTGTTGTGGGGTTCTGCTGGTGACCTGTCATACCTGTAATTGAGTTGTCGAGTATTATAACAGTCGAGTTGGACTGGTTATACGCAATGTTGATTAAGCCCGTAACGCCCGAGTGCATAAAGGTGGAATCGCCGATTACGCAGACAGTGTTCTTCTCGCTTTCCTCGCCGCCCGCGACGTTGAAGCCGTGAATACCCGAAACGGAAGCACCCATACAGAGCGTCATATCGAGCGCGTTGAGAGGCGGAGCGGAGCCGAGTGTGTAGCAACCGATGTCGCCGAGAACGGTGACCTTGTTCTTAGCGAGCACATAAAACATACCTCTGTGCGGGCAGCCCGCGCACATCATAGGCGGGCGGACGGGGATATCATCCTCGAGCTTGACGCTGAACTTGTCCTCTAAGCCGAAAGCCTTTGCAATCGTTTTCTGTGAGAACTCGCCTGTGATTGAGAATTTTTCTTTTCCTATAACATCAATACCTATGTTTCTGCAATGAGTTTCGACAATCGGGTCGAGCTCCTCTACGACGTAGACCTTGCCCACCTTAGCGGCGAAGTCCTGGATGAGCTTTACGGGAAGCGGGTTGATGATACCGAGCTTCAGAACGGAAACGGTATCGCCGAAAACTTCCTTGATATACTGATATGAAGTAGACGAAGTGATAACGCCGAAGTCGTGTGAACCGTCGCCCTCCTCTACCCTGTTGAGCGGCGAGGTTTCGGCGTACTCGGTGAGCTTAGCCGTTCTCTGTTCAACAAAGGGATGACGTCTGATAGCGTTAGCGGGCGCCATAATATACTTCTGAGGGTTCTTTTCGTAGGGCTTCTCGGTGTCTGTGAGCCTCTCCCTCGTCTCGACAATGCTTTGAGAATGAGCGACACGTGTGCACATCTTAAGCAGAACAGGAGTGTCGAACTCCTCGGAAATTTCGAACGCGATACGAGCGAAGTCATAAGCCTCCTGAGAGTTTGAGGGTTCGAGCATAGGAACCTTTGAAGCGATAGCGTAATGGCGGGAATCCTGCTCGTTCTGTGAGGAATGCATTCCCGCGTCGTCGGCAACACAGATTACCATTCCGCCGTTTACTCCCGTGTAGGACATCGTGAACAGCGGGTCGGCGGCTACGTTTAAGCCCACGTGCTTCATACAGCAGGACGAGCGTTTGCCTCTGAGAGAAGCGCCGAAAGCAGCCTCGGTGGCTACTTTTTCGTTGGGAGCCCACTCGCAGTACGCGTCGTCGAACTTAGCGAACGTCTCTGTAATCTCTGTACTCGGAGTGCCAGGGTAGCTGGAGATAACGGCGCAGCCCGCGTCATACAGACCGCGCGCCACAGCGGCGTTACCGATTAATAATTCTTTCATAAAATCACCTTATCTATTTAATGTTTTATTATGCTAAAGTGTATCAAGTTATTCTAACATTATTATATGGTTTAGTCAAGTAGCAAAGGCTTCCCTTGGGTAATTTCCCTTTTAGGGGAAATGTCACGCAGTGACAAAAGGGTTGCCGTTCTTGCGAAAGAAAAGCTGTCAGCGCTTGCGCTGACTGAAGAGGGTCCATTTATTTATCTGCTAGGCATATCAGGCGTAATATAGTAAACCCGTTTACAAGCGGACCCTCTCCCGCCTCCCTTCGGTCGGCACCCTCCCCCAAGGGAGGGCTTCATTTAACCGCAACATTACTGTCGCCCAAACGTCTTTTGAGCTCATCTATCATAACGTCATTTAGGCTCACCCACATACTCTCGGGCGCTATGAACGACTTTTTGGTATCTGTCAGATAAAACACGACGGGAGTTCTGCCGTCAAAAATATCCGTCACCTGTCTCGCCCGCCTGTAGAGCTCTCCTTCGAGATTATCAATTCTCAGATATAGCCTTTGAGACTTTGAGCGGTTTTGAGGTTTCTCACTTACAGACTCAGTCTTCGGCACAAAGTTCTTATCGACCGGGCGGATTTCGTCGGCGATAATCTTTGGCTCCTCGTCCTCTCTCACCGAAACCGTTCCGAACACTTCAATAACGCTGCCCTGCGACAACAGGACGCCGTGCTTTGAGAAAACCTGCGGAAAGACAATCAGTTCAATAAGACCGTATCTGTCCTCAACCGTCACAAAAGCCATCATCAGATTATTCTTGGTAATCTGATTTTTGACCTTTGACACAATACACACGACGCGCACCTTTTGTCGGTCGCGGTAACGGTTGTCCTCACGAGTGATGATATCACCGATTTTATCGCATTTTACGGCTTTTATGTAGCTCTCATACTCATCAATCGGATGACCGCTGAGGTACATTCCCGTGACTTCGTTCTCCATAAAGAGAAGCTCATCTTTAGTGAACTCGCGAACGTCGGGCACTTCGGGTTCCGCGCCCGCAAGTAATTTGTCGTCACCCATATCGAAGAACGAGAGCTGACCTCTGATGTTCTTTTTATTCTCAAACTCGAGGTCGTCAAGCACTTCTTTTGACATAAAAAGCATTTGGCGGCGGTTAAGCCCCATTCCGTCAAGAGCTCCGCATTTTATGAGACTCTCGAGCGCGCGCGAATTAAGCGACGCACCGTAGCATCGCTTGCAGAAGTCGTAAAAGCCGGTATATTTACCCAGCCCGCGCTGATTTATAATATTGTCTATACACTGTCTGCCGAGGTTCCTGACAGCGAGCAGTCCGAAACGAATATCCCTACCCGAAACAGTGAAGCCGTAGCGGCTTGAGTTGACATCGGGCGGAAGAACTCTAATGCCCATTGAATGGCACTCGGCGATATACACAGCGAGCTTGTTCTGATTCGAGAGCACGCTCGACATCAGAGCCGCCATATATTCCTTGGGATAATGGCACTTGAGGTAGGCTGTCTGGTAGGAAATTTTGGCGTAGGCTGTAGCGTGGCTTTTGTTAAAAGCGTAAGACGCGAAGCTCTCCATCTCGTCATAAATCGACACTGCGGACGCCCTGTCAACGCCGCGTCTGAGACAGCCGTCAACGATTACGTTTCCGTTTGCATCGGTGAGTCCCTCAATAAAGATACGGCGTTCCTTTTCCATAACGTCGTGCTTTTTCTTGCTCATAGCGCGTCGAACAATATCCGCGCGTCCAAGCGAGTATCCCGCTAGCTTGCGAAGAATCTGCATAACCTGCTCCTGATAAATAATACAGCCGTAGGTTACTTTTAAGATATCCTCAAGCAAAGGATGTTTGTAGCGGATTTTTGATGGATTATGACGGCGCTCAATATAGGCGGGAATGCTGTCCATAGGACCGGGACGGTAGAGCGAAATAACCGCGATTAAATCCTCGAAATGGTCGGGGCGGAGCTGTGTGAGCACATTCCTCATACCCTGCGATTCAAACTGGAACACGCCCTCGCTGCTGCCCGAAGACATCATTCTGTACACTCCCGTATCGTCATCGGGAACGCTGTTTATATCAAAATCAGGATTTTTCTGACGTATCATCTTCTCTGTGTCGTCGATGATATTGAGATTACGCAGTCCGAGAAAATCCATTTTGAGAAGTCCGAGCTCCTCAAGCGTCGTCATAGTAAACTGAGTGACGGCGCTGCCGTCGTTCGACGCGAGCGGAACATAGTCGGACACAGGTCTGTCGGTAATTACAACGCCAGCGGCATGCGTTGTCGCGTGACGCGGCATACCTTCAATCTGCATTGCGATATCGAGAATACGCTTTGTTTCGGAATTTGTATCATAACTGTCTTTGAGCTCAGGAGACAGCCTGAGTGCCTTTTCAATAGTCATATTGAGCTCGTTAGGAACGAGCTTCGCAATCCTGTCGACCGTTGAATAAGAAATATCAAGAGCTCGTCCGACATCGCGAATTGAATTGCGCGCAGCCATAGTGCCGAATGCAATAATCTGAGAGACGTGGTCAGCGCCGTATTTCTCCACAACATAATCAATAACCTTTGCCCTGCCGACTGTGTGGAAGTCAATATCAAAATCAGGCATACTGACGCGTTCGGGATTGAGAAAACGCTCAAAAAGCAGATCAAACTTAATCGGGTCAACGTCAGTTATGCCGACACAGTAGGCGCACAGCGAACCCGCGCCAGAACCTCTGCCCGGGCCTACGGGAATACTTGAGCGCTTAGCAAACTGAACATAGTCGTTTACTATGAGGTAATAATCAACAAAACCCATACGGTTGATTGTGGAAAGCTCGTACTCAAGCCTGCTTAAAATATTCTTCGAGGGACTTTCGCCGTAGTGATTATAAAGTCCCTTGTAACATTCATCTCTGAAATATTCGTAGTGGTCAACACCCTCGGGAAGCGGAAAACGCGGAAGCTTTCTTTCGCCGAAAACAAACTCCATATTACAGCGCTCGGCTATTTTTGAAGTGTTGTCAAAAGCCTCGGGAAGCTCTGGAAAAAGTG
>JAILPC010000060.1 GCA_024690465.1 Ruminococcus sp. | reverse complement strand
CCGAGCTTTTTTGTAAAAATATTTAAAAGAATACTGACATCTCTTTTCAAGGGGTGTCAGTTTTTTTAATTTCACTCTTCTGAGTTGGTGTTTTCGTATAATTATTTTCATGAAAAAACACACCTGCCTTCGGCAAGTGTGTTTTGCTTAAAAGCTCCTTCGGTTTGACGGAATGATGTCAGCCGCAAGGCGTTATTATTATATAACTTCAAGTGAGTCGATGATGTCCTCTCTGGTGTTGTAGAGAGCATTGTACTCAGGAGCTTCTTTTTCCATATCGCTTCCATCAAGTCCGCCGTACTGAACATCCGTCGGATACAATACATAAATCTGAATGTTTTTGTCAAGATAGATTTCTTCAGCGTGCGGATAGTTTGTTACGTCAACTTTGTGTGAAGCAGCGGTCGTGCAGATTGTAAACACATGGCCTGCTTTGTATTCTTCATACGCTTTTTGATAAACGAACTTAACGCTGTTGCCGTTTTTGGTTACGACTATATCACCGTACTCGTCCCAGATTTCGGGTACTTCAACTCTCCATCTGCCCTGAGGTTCTACAAAATAACCTTCGTTGTCGTCAGTGTCGTCGTTATCGTCATTATCGTCGTCGCCCTCGGTCGGGAACTCATCGGTTGAGGTGACTTTTTGTGTTGCTTTCTGTGTTGTTTCGGTTGCTTCGGCAGTTTCCTCCTCGGTTGCCGATGTCGTTTCGGCAGCCTGTGTCGGGGCAGGGGTAAAGGGGAAGCATGAACAGCTTGTAAATACTGCAATCATCATTGCTGCAGCGAGTAATAACGCTAATATTTTTTTCATAATTAACCTCTCTTTAAATACTCCAATCCCAGAACTCGTCCTCGTATTTTTTATCAACACTGTATTCGAGCTGGGGATTTCTGATGTTTACCTTCATACCTTCTGAAATTGAGCTTACGATAAACGCGTTACCGCCGATAACAACGTTATTGCCGATTATCGTATCGCCGCCGAGAATACTGGTATTTGAATAAATTGTGACATTATCGCCGATGGTGGGGTGACGTTTAACGCCTTTGAGCTGCTGTCCTTTTCTGGTTGAAAGACCGCCGAGCGTAACGCCCTGATAAATCTTTACATTGTTTCCGATTACGGTTGTTTCGCCGATAACGATACCCGTACCGTGGTCAATAAAGAAGTATTCGCCGATTGTAGCCCCGGGGTGAATATCTATGCCCGTAAGATTATGGGCGTATTCAGACATGATTCTGGGAATCATCGGGATACAGAGCAGCCACAATTCGTGAGCGATTCTGTACACCGTAATAGCGAAAATACCCGGGTAACTGAAAATAATTTCCTCGGTGCTGTAAGCCGCCGGGTCGCCGCTGAAAGCCGCCTGAACATCCTTGTAAAGATAATCTCTTATTGTGGGAATTCTCTCCAGAAACTTATAAACAAGGCACTCCGCTTTTTCGTCAAATTCGCCCTTGCAGTTGTCGTCACAGTTCTTGAGAGCGTTTGTGACTTGCTGCTTAAGGTTGTACTCTATATACTCAAGTCTTTCACCTACAAGGTATTTCACGTACCCGCTTCGGATTTTCATATTGTCAAAATATCCGGGGTATAGAAGCTTTCTGAGCTCCTTGACAATATTGATAAGCACATCACGGCTCACGATATTGTCGGCGTCAATTCTCTTTGTCAGCTCGTATTTATCGTAGTTTTCGAGTATTTTGTCAACAAGTTTATCTGAATGGTTCATAGCATCATCTCCAATAGTAACATTATATATTACAAATAAAAAATTAGCAACAAAATTCTTGTAAATATCTTTTATTTGTGCTAGAATATAATAAACTACAATATTGGTAGGTTAAGGGAGGATTATAATGCGAGTTTCAACAAAGGGAAGATATGCTCTCAGAATGCTTGTCGATTTAGCCGAATATCAGGGTGAGGGGTATATTGCTCTGAAGGATATTGCGAAACGTCAGGAGATTTCAAAAAAATATCTTGAGCAGATTGTACCTGTTCTTAATAAATCAAGAATATTGCAGACCAATCGAGGTTTTCAGGGCGGTTACCGTCTTGCTGTATCGCCCGAAAAAATCACGATGGGAGAGGTGCTCAGACTAACCGAAGGCAGTCTGTCGCCGCTTGCGTGTATTGATGACGATAAATACATCGAGTGCAGTCGCCGCGAGGATTGTTCTACTCTCTATGTTTGGCAGGGTTTGAAAAAAGTAATTGACGGTTATCTTGACGGCATTACATTACAGGATATTCTTGAGCATAAAAGAGAGAGTTACTCAAACGATTATGTTATTTAAAATTATTTTTTGTTTGATAGGAGATACCGTAATATCAATGCTTAAGAAATATTACTTTGTGTATAATAATTTTATACAGCTTGTTGTACTTTCCTATCAAATAAAATAGAGACGCTAAAATAAGCGTCTCATTTTTTTATGCTTCTGTAAACATAGGTGTTGAGAGATAACGTTCACCTGTGTCGGGTAATAACGCTACTATTATCTTACCTTTGTTCTCAGGCCTTTGAGCCAGTTTTGTTGCCGCGAATACTGCGGCGCCTGATGAAATTCCGACGAGTAATCCTTCGCCTCTCGCGAGAGCTCTGCCTGTCTCGAACGCTTCTTCGTTTTCAACAGTGATAATTTCGTCATAAATCTCGGTGTTGAGTGTGTCGGGAACAAATCCCGCGCCGATACCCTGAATCTTATGAGGTCCGGGTGTGCCTTTTGAGAGAACGGGGGAGGTGGCAGGCTCAACCGCAACAACCTTAATGTTGGGATTCTGACTCTTAAGATATTCGCCTACGCCTGATACTGTGCCGCCTGTGCCGACGCCCGCTACAAAAATATCAACCTTTCCGTCTGTATCTTCCCAGATTTCGGGACCTGTTGTTTTAATGTGCGCTGTCGGGTTTGCGGGGTTTGTAAACTGACTGGGGATAAAGCTGTTCGGGATTTCGCTTGCGAGCTCATCAGCTTTGGCGATTGCGCCCTTCATTCCTTTTGCGCCGTCAGTGAGTACAAGTTCAGCGCCGTACGCCTTTAAAAGATTTCTGCGTTCAACGCTCATCGTTTCGGGCATTGTAAGGATAATTCTGTAACCTCTTGATGAAGCGACAGCCGCAAGACCGATTCCTGTATTGCCGCTTGTGGGCTCAATAATAACCGCTCCTTCTTTTAGAACGCCTTTTTCCTCGGCTTCGTCAATCATGGCGCGCGCGATTCTGTCCTTAACGCTTCCCGCGGGG
>JAILPC010000035.1 GCA_024690465.1 Ruminococcus sp. | reverse complement strand
GAGAAAAAATGAAAAAACTGATATCTATTATCTTAGTTGTGATGATTGTAATGAGCGTTTCCGCGTTTGCGGTTTATGCTGAGGACGAAACGAATGTTATTACAATCACTGAAGAAGGTACTTATGATATTACCAGCGACTGCGCGAAGCTTATTATTGACGGAGTCAAGGCGACTGTAGTTCTTAATGACGCCGATATGAGTTCTACTGACGATACTTCGGCTATTACAGTTAAGAATAACGCGGACGTCAGCTTTGTGTTAAAAGGCACAAGTAATATTATGGGTAACCCCGATAGTTATACCTGCGGCATTGAGGTTGAGTACGGCTCAGGCGTTTCTTTTAACGGCGAAGGCACTCTTAACGTAACAGGCGGCAAATACGGCGCGGCTATCGGCTCCTACGGCACCGCTACAAACATTCCCGAGAACGAAAGAGTTAAAGTCGGTACAATTACCATCAACGGCGGTACAATCAACGCCTTCGCGGGCGTGAGAGGCGCGGGTATCGGCGCGGGCTATCACGTTAACGGCAACCTTATTACCATCAACGGCGGCATAATTCACGCGTACGGCAGAGAGTGCGGAGCGGGTATCGGCTGCGGTTACGGCACAAGCGGCGGAGCAATCGGCGTTGCTGCTGTGGGCGAGTATGACTCAGGCTCAATTATCATCAACGGCGGCGAGGTTTACGCTTCGGCTTACTACGTTGATAACATCGAGAACTTCGATTACAGCGATTTAGCGGCTCTTAACGCGCAGGATCCGTGCACTTTTGCGGCGGGTATCGGCGGCGGTTACGGCGCGTCGGCTTCTGATATTCAGATTAACGGCGGCAAGGTATTTGCTCTCGGTTCAGGCGGCGGCGCGGGAATCGGCGCAGGCCGCGGCAGCAGCAAGGCTGCAAAATACAACCAGGACGCTTATAAGTCAAATATAAAAATCGCAGGCAACGCTGAGGTAACAGCGGTTACAGCCGACAGCAGAACAAATGAGATCAACAGCGGCGGCGCTGCAATCGGCAGCGGACGCGGCTCGCACACAGGCGGAAATATTGAGATTATTGAAAACGCAAAGGTTACCGCGATTTCCGCGACACAGGCTCCCGCGGTCGGCGCCAGCAAGCAGGCGTCTCCCGTGGACGGCGCAACTCCTGTTGCGGAGTCAATTGTAATCGGCGACAACGTTCAGCTTTTTGCTGCTTCGGCGGGCGCTTACGCCGTAGATAAAGACGCCAAGGAATTTTCGGTAAGCCCTGATTTCTTCGGAAGCTCCGACAGATTCTATTTCGGCGAGGATGCCGTGGCGATTGATGACGTTAAAGAAGTTAAGGTTGAAAGTCCCAAGGGCGAAATGAAGTATACCGCTCCTGCAGGAACAGTTTCTGTATGGACTAGAATCAAAGCGGTTACAGACCCCGAAACCGGTGAGAAAAAGGCTTCTCTGGGTATAGTTACTCCTCTTGCTATGGCTGTAAGATTCGAAGACGGTTCTGTCTATTATTCCGGTGATACGGTTGAAATCGAAATCGGTAAAGAATATAAATTCCAGATGTGCTGCGTTGACTGGAGCATAAGAGACCTAAACGGAGAGAAAAAGATTCACAAGCCTTATGAGGTGTTTACTCCCGAGCACGGAATCTATTCTGATGAAGGCGTCGGACTTAAGGGTTCGGTAGTTTATCGCGTTAAAGTTTCTTCCGATTATAAGGAGAGAAGCTATGATAAGGATAACAGATTGTTTATTCTTCCCAGAGGAGACGCGGTTCTGAGAACTGACGTTAACAAGTGCTTTATGGCTTACCGCTTCAGCTTCAAGAGCGGCGACTATAACAAACAGACAGGTATTGACAAGGTTGTTTACGATACAGGCGTTGAACATACAAATACTCTTGAGGATTTCCGTTATAACAAGCCTCTTGAGTATCTCTCGGTTAACCTTCCGCTCGGTTCAACAGTCAAAGCTATCGCATACAATAATTATGAAAAAATAGGCGAGGCGGATGTTTTTGTCAAGATTGACGAGGAGAATCCCGACCGCAGTTATACAGACTATATTTGGGATTATTAATTCCCTTGTATTTTGTTTTGATTAAATGATATTCCTTGCCGCGTTTTACGCGGCAGGGAATATTCTGTAATTATGGTGATAATATGAAGATTATGGTAAAGAACTTTTTTTCGTCATTAAGACAAATAACGGCGGCCGTTTTGGCTTGCCTGCTGGCATTTTCACTATGTTCCTGCACAGGAGTAGACCCTAATGTAAAGCAGAAAAAGGATACTTCTTCCAAGTATTCAGCGGTTACTTCCGCCACAAGTGACAGCGATGTTGAGCTTGAGGGCTTTAACGCATACGGAGACGGTCTGACCGATTCGGTCAAAGTTAAAGGTGTTGACGTTGACGTGAACGCTTTTGCTTTAAGAAGCTATGAACTCGCGTTTCTGATCGGCACGGGAAGCTTTAAGAATCCCGAAAAAGTTTCACCCGACGCGCTTACGCAGTACGCGTTTACCCATCTTTATTACGACGATTTTTATAAAATTCCGAATGACGGCGCGAGCTATAAGGAAACAACTCTTGATAAGCTCGAGGCTGAGCTTGAAAAGTACTTCGGAAAGCTTAATGCGAATCTCAAGAAGTCCTCTCTTTACAATAAGAGCAGTAATAAATTTGAAATGTGGCTGCCCAACTACGGCGCGAATGTTTACTACAGGGTTGACGCGGCGGACAAAACAGGAAACAAGGTTGAGATAATTACAACCTTCTATAATGAGATGAAAAAGAGAACAAAGCTCGGACGAGCCGTTATTACAGTTGAAATACAAAACGGAAAGCCTGTTATCGCTAAGCTTTCCGCTGAATAGAGGTTAATATGGAAAAAACATCGGCTCAGCTTGAGGCTGAGAACGAAAGGCTCAGAAACGCTCTCGTTGACATAAAGCTGCATATGGAAGCTGTCGAAAAAATCTTTGGGGATATTTCTGACCTTTTTGAAGAAAGAGAGGAAGGCGCCGTTACCGACGAGGACGTTAGAAATCTTTTGAAAAAATATTCCGCATTATAATCTGTCAGGGGAGAGGCGCGAGCCGATTTGCTTATGTTTAAAAAACTTGCTGCTAAATATAAAAGTATAAAAGACAACAAAGGGGGAATCTTCCCCCTTTTAGGCATTTCTCTGATAATTCTTCTGCTAACATTTGCGGTATATGTTGTCTCCGACTATATTTCGCAGGATTATAAAAGAGAATCCGCGGTTTTCGGCTGGGATTATCTCTATACCGATGAGGCGGGAGTTACCCCGAATACCGAGCTTCGTGTATTTAACTCGCAGTCTCCGATTATTACCGAAAACAGCGTGAAAAAACCGAATATTTATTTCGCGAAAACTTTTGAACCGTTAAAAACGAAGAAAACACTGGTTCTGCTCAGCGACCACTCTCCGATGAAGATTAAGATAAACGGGAGTGTTGTATATGATAATCAGTTTGATACAGCGATTTTCACGGGCAACTGCTATAACGCCGTAACGCTCAACGCGTCATCTCGCGAACAAGTTGTCGAGGTGTATATGAGACTTCCGCTTTCCGTGAGATTTGAGGCGTATTATTCCGACACGCCTACACCCGCATTCAGCTTTTCTTTTGATTTCGTTTCAGGAGCGGTACTTGCGATACTTGGATTGATATCCTCGGCAGTGTTCGCGATAATATCTTTCAGGCGTAAGGAGCGCTTCCGTTCCCTTGCGTTTTCGGCGCTGCTGACTTATACGGGCGCCGCTGTTGTATTGATGAGATTCAGCGAAATCTCATATTTACTTAATTCGCCTTTCTGGCTGAATATTCAGACAGCTTTTGTTCATATTACTGTAATTGTCGGTGTGTTGTGCGCGTTGAGATGGTTTTCAAACAGAAAAAAATATGTTCTCGCGTCAATTGTTGCCGCAGTAATATCGCTTATTTGCGTTATGGCGGGATTTGTTCCGTTTCTGTATACGATTTCGACAGGAGTTATGTCGGTTCTTTGCTGCGCCGCCGCTGTTTATGCCGCGAGCGGAGCTATGCATTATGTGTTAAGAAGAACGATGTACGCCGCTTCGGCATTTGTAATCATCGTATATTACTCATTAGTGTCTGTTTTATCAGGATTATTCCTTTTCTTTAGAATCGGCGGAATTTACGCTTTTACAATCACGATGCCGACACTTGTGCTCGGCGGAGTGTTTGAATACATATTCCTGGCGGAATACAGATATAAAAAAGCTAATGTCGAAATCAGCGCCCAGATAGGTCATTATGGCGAGTCCGTTGACAATATATCGTTTTTTATTCGCAATATTCTCAAGTGCAGTGAAGAAATGGAGTTTTTCGACACGGCGGTTTCTCAGCTTTGCGAGCTGTTATATAAGTACAATAACAACAATTCCGACCTGCGTTACGGTGTCGGAGTGAAAACCGATAACGGATATGACGAGATAATCAATCACGGTCTATCTTCATGCGGTTACGACAAAATTGAAGCCAATTGCGTAAAAAACGATAAAGACTGCATCTTCTCAGGCACTTATTTTGATTATGTGCTGAAAAAAGAGTCGGGAGTTTATGCCATAATTCACTTTGAAAACATAACTGACGGTCTCGAGGTCTTCTTTGACAGTATGATTGAAACAGCGTACTGCGGACTTGAAACAGCGTTTAGGAAAACCTGTGATAAAGAGGGCGGCAGAAGTATTGATGTAATTTTTTCGGAGCTTGCCGAGAATTCCGAGGTGGATAACGGATACTCTCCCGAGCATCTTGAACATATCGAAAAGTACGTTTGCGCTCTGTGTAAAAAGATAGGAAAGAGCGATGAGGAAGCGCGGCAGATCGGTTTAGCCGCAAAACTTCACGATTTAGGAAAAATCGCTATCCCGAACGATATTATCAATAAGGATGCGCGGCTGACCGAGGAAGAACAGATAATCGTCAGCAGTCACGCAAGGTTCGGTTACCTTATTCTGTCAGCTTACAGCGATGACCCGCTTTTGTCATTGGCTGCTGAAATAGCGAGATATCATCACGAAAGATATGACGGTTCGGGAACTAACGGGCTTAAGGGCGAAGAAATACCTCTTGTCGCCCGCGTTACCACTATTTGTGATGTATATGACGCGCTTGTAACGGAGCGTTCCTATAAACAAGCGTGGAGCGAGGAAAGGGCGAAAAGCTTTATGGAGGAAAACAAAGGCGTTATGTTCGACCCCGAGTTGACCGATCAGTTTTTGGAGTGCCTTTCTGAAATTGAAATATAAAAATAGGAGGCGGAGTAATGCCTGATACAAAAGAAAAACAATACGCCGTCTCCGCTGAAACCGAGACGGCAGATAACAGCGGAAAAAGAAAATCGCTCGGTGAGTTTGTCAGGTACAAACGATTTAAGTGGTATCACATTGCCGCGGCGGTTGTTGTGCTGTTTGTCTCCGTGCTTTTCATCGGCTGGTTTGTTAAGCCGTCAAGAGTGCTTAACGTTGCCGTTCTTGATAAGACGGTATTATCATACGCCGATGACGATGAAATTGTTAAGGATACGGTTTACCGTAAGCACAGAGGTTTTTTCTATCTGCTTAATCAGCAGAAGTATGTAAAATCCGACGGTACCGATTATGATTATACTAAGGATTATTACGGTCCTATTCTCAACGAAGACGGAGAGTTTGACCACAGTGTTGAGCTTAAGAATATTAAAACAAAGCCCGACCTTGTATATCTGGCCGACGCCTACGGTCTCGGAAATGACAGCTTCGGTTATTATAACGGCGGTTCACCAAAGAACGCGGGCATCAGTTCCGACGATATGTCTGTTGTTTCGTACGCGTATGAGAGCGGTGCCCCGATTATCGGAGAAACAACGCTTTTCAGCTCGCCGTTATCGGATTCGGTTTATTCTCAGCTTTGCGCTCTTTTCGGAATTAAGCCCAAAAAATGGATTGGAAGATATATTACCGATTTACAGGATTTCACCGATATTCCCGACTGGGCGAGACCGATGTATGAACAGCAGGAGGGCGTTGAATGGCGCTTTACAGGACCCGGAATTCTTCTGGTTTCTTCCGACGGAAAGATTATAATACTTGAACAGAATACGGATTTTAACTCAAAAGACCTGATGACTGTTTACATAAACGAAAAGTATTCAGGAGAATTTTCAGGTATCAGCAAATGTAATTTTTACAACTGGTTTGAGCTCATTGACACAAACTATTCCACCGAGTCAATAGCAACGTTTGATTTTGACCTTAACGAAACAGGTATGCGGAAAATAAAGCAGATTTCAAAATCACCCCGTTTCTGCGCTATCGCGAGAAAAAAGGAAAAAGGACACGCTCCCGTTTACTACTTCGCGGGAGATTTCAACGACTATGTGTCGGGAGACCGTTTCGGCAATTTTATGTTTTCAAACCAGGTATATAAGTTCTTCTCCTTTGACCGACAGGGAGATATTTCTAATTTCTATTGGAATTTTTATAACCCTCTAATCAGAAAAATCCTTGATGACACTAAGTCGTCTGAGTATTCTGACAATACCGAGGCGCATAAAGAGGTTTCGCGAGTAAATAACGGAACCTTCCAGGTGCTTGAAAATAAAAAGTGGAAAGCGCTCAACCTTAAGGCGATATCGATAAACGCTCAGGAGCCCGGCGATAAGAAGTATTCACGTGATTTCACTTTCTACGAGGAGCTGATAAATAAAGCGGCTGATTTGAATGTGAACTGCGTTGTGGCTAAAGACCTGCTTCCGCCTGAGTTCTATACGGCTGTGAGCCGATATAACAAAGATAAAAAGCATACTCCCTTATATATTATGCAGAGAATCACGTCTCCCGAGAATCTGAACGCCTCGGATTATCTGAGTGAAAACGGGCTGAAAAGCTGGAAGAATACGATAGGAACCGTCATCAACGCGCTGCACGGAAGGGCTTCGGCTAAAGGTGAAAAGCTTGGCGAGGCTTCGTATTTTACCGATGTTTCGTCTTATGTGCTCGCGGTTGCTGTCGACCCGAATCTTAACGCGGAAAATTGCGCGGAGTTTGCGGGCATTGCAAACTATTCCTACAGCGGAACGTATTCCGAGACAAACAGCGGAATAAACGGTTTTGCGTCATATCTTTATGACACTCTTGAGACTGTTTCAAAGAAAAACTACGGGTATTTTACTCCCGCGTCTGTAAGCTCAGAGCTTGGTATGCTGTCGGGAATGTCTTTCTCAAAATCGACAGATTCATACCTTTTTACCGATATTGAAAAAACCGACTGCGAGCCGTATTATTTTAACGACGTAAAATACGACAGCTCGGTTCTCAACGCAATGAAAAATATGCAGACAGGAGATTATGAGAAACTTCAGGTCGTAATAGAGGAAGTCAGCTCTTCACTGTCGTCCGTTGTGCTTTCGGGAATTTCGTTTTCCAATGTCAATGAGGTATATAATCAGAAGGCTGTTACGGAATCCGAACAGGGAAGAAAGATTACCGAGGCTTTGGGCGCCGTAAGAGATTCCGATTTTCTCGGAGCGGCGGTTTATGATCTGAATGACTGCTGGGACAGCGTTTCAGATGAAATGAAGCGTTATACTTCCGATAACGATAACAATTTTATGTGGCAGAATGTCTGCGATGAGGCTCAGATGAGCGGGGTTGTTGCTATGGAAAGCAAACAGCCGAAAGAGACAGGTCTTGTGCTCACTGATGATGACTTGATTCAGGCTATTTCGCTTTCGTCGGACGCGGGGCATATGTATATTACTCTTCAGATGTTCGATGAGCTAAATTATAAAACCGAAGCGATGTTTGTCGGACTTGATACCTTCCAGCGCAATGACGGTGAGTATTACTACGCTAAGGGATTCACTCCGAACTCGCTTTCGGGTATGGAATTTGTGCTTCGTTTTGACGGAAAGCAGGAGGCTTCTCTTTATGTCACGAACTCCTATGACCGTTCCAAGGGCTCCGCGTATACTAAGGAGAGTTATAACGCGAAGTACAGCAAAGTTTCCGATTTGAGCTACGGCGGTTTTACTAACAGCGATACCCAGTTTTATCAGACAGGTTCTACAATTTATGTAAGACTTCCGTGGAACTGGCTCAATGTAGCCGACCCGTCGAAGAAGCTGGTTATAAATGATACTGAAAAGAACAGCGAGAGTATGAAAACAGCTTCAACAAACGGTGTGCTCGCTTCGGTAATGATAGGAGAGCGCAAGACAGGCGATTTGCTATACGGTTTCCCCGAGGATAAACACAGCCCTGGCTATAAGGTGTTTAATTGGCGCACATGGGAAGAAGTTGATTACGAGCTCAGAGAAAAAGACAGCTTTATTATTCTGAAAAATTATTATACAGACAATTAACACGCGTGATACGCGCCGTCATCTTTGCGGCGTATTATATGAGGTAGATTGATTGAAATACGAAATATTGGCTGTTATCGGACTTTTGTTTTGTCTGACGGTGATTGGGCTTGAGTATATTCTGCACTATCGCTTGGCTGAACAGCAGGACGAAAAAGAAGTCAACTCACGGTTGATTGATCATAGAATGAAAATCCGTGTCGAAGGTATTCTTTACGCTCCGACAGATGCCTGCCGCAACAATGAAATCAAGGCGATGGCTGAGGAGATTAACAATAATTTTGAAAACTATGAGGCGGCAATCAGAATAATTGATTCCGTAAAAAACCGTGCCGATGACGAGTATAAAGCCGAATTGGATGTGCTGGTTTCAAGAATAAATGACGAGGTCAATCCTGTTTCGATTTACGCTTCGATGCTGGATACATCAGATATTTATCACAAGGGCTATGCTCTGAGGAGACTTGCGGATTTAGGCGCGGAGGAATATCGTGAAACAATGATTGAGTATTCCCGCAACAAAAACCGAGACCTCGCGTATAACGCGGCAATGGCGCTTGCGCAGTTCGGCGACGCCGAAAATGTAGCCGCGTATCTTAAAAGAATCCAGAATGACAGACTTTATTCGGGAAGGATTATTAACGAGTTTTTTGACGATTATAAAGGCGACAGGGTTCAGCTTGCCCAGCTTTTGTTCGCGGACTGCAACACCTATATGCGGAGTAACATTATTAAAGCGATAACTCCGTATAAAATTGAGGAGTTCCACCAGATGTATGTGGAGAACAGCGTGAGTAAGGATTTTCAGCTTAAGGTCGCCTGCGTAAAAGCGATTGCGGCGTTCGGAAAACCCGATGATGAACAGCTGCTTCAGATTGCCGCTCAGGATAAGGAGTGGGTTATCCGCGCCTCGGCTGTAAGAGGTTTGTCGCTTCTTAACACTCCGACAGCTCTCGCGAGTGTTAAGAACGCTTTGAGAGATAAGGAATGGTGGGTTCGCCAGACAGCTGCAAGCGCTCTTACAAGTATGGATATATCTCCGCGTGATCTGGAGGATATTCTCGGCGGATACGACCGATTCGCGGCTGATGCCGTTAAAGCGGTTCTCTACAAAAAAATTGACGGTATTCAATAAATTTTCGGAAGGGAGGAGTAAAAATGAGTTTTTTAAACGGCGTAAGAGCTTTTATTGTAATTTTCAACTATTTTTGTATGGCGTTTACTCTTTTACTCAGCCTTATTTATATAATTCAGATGTTCGTTTCTTTTATCAGAGTTCGAAGGAATTACGAAAAGCATTTTTCGGATGATTATAAACGATATGTGGACAGCAATAACCTGCTTCCGATTTCGCTTATTATTCCCGCGTATAATGAGCAGGAGAATATTGTTCAAAATATTCGTTCGCTGATGAAAATTAACTATCCGTCCTATGAGATTATCGTTGTTAACGACGGGTCGACGGATAAAACAGGCGAGCTCGTAATTGACGCGTTTGAGATGCACCCGATTGAAACCTCCATCAGATACCAGATACCGACTCAACAGATAAGAGGGGTGTATTTCAGCCGAAAGTATCCGAATCTGCTTTTTGTCGATAAGGAAAACGGCGGAAAATCCGACGCGCTCAACGCGGGTATAAACATTTCTTCATATCCGCTGTTCACGTGTCTTGACGCGGATTCCCGACTCGAAAAGGACGCTTTGCTTAAGCTTTCTCTGGAGTTTATTAAAGACTCCCGCACGGTAATCGCGGGCGGAATCGTCCGTATCGCCAACGGCTCCAAAATTATAGACGGCGAGTTCAAGGGTTTTACAATGCCTAAAAGGCTTGTTGAGCGTTTTCAGATTGTTGAGTATTACCGTTCCTTTTTATCGGGGCGTGTATTCTGGAGCGCGACTAATTCCCTGCTGGTTGTATCGGGCGCCTTCGGACTGTTCAGAAAACAGACAGTAATTGACGTCGGCGGATATAAGAAAAATACTATAGGCGAGGATATGGAGATAGTTGTCCGTATACATCGCCATTTAAGAAAGAAAAAGATAAAATACAAGGTTATTTTCAATGAGCTGTCAATCTGCTGGACACAGGGACCTATGTCTGTAAATGATATTCGTTCCCAGCGCAGACGCTGGCAGATAGGACTGATGGATACGCTGATTTCACATCGCGGTATGACATTTAATCCGCGTTATGGAATGGTCGGATTGTTTTCTGTACCGTATAACTGGATTTTTGAACTGTTCGGAGCGCTGATAGAAACGATAGGATATTTTCTTATTCCGTTCTCGCTGATAATGGGAGAGCTCAATATGTTCTTCTTTGTAATGTACTTCCTTTTGGCGGTAATGCTGGGCGTAATTTTGTCAGAGGGAAGTCTGGTGCTTGAACAGTATACCCACAGAGCGGCTATGACCGCGAAACAGAGTATAGCGATATCGGTTTACGCTATACTTGAAAACTTCGGCTATCGGCAGATGATTTCTCTGTTCAGAGTTGAGGGTATATTAAAGTACCGAAAGCTCAGGAAAACCTGGGGTAAAATCAAGCGTAAGGAGTTTGAACAATGAAAAAATATGTTCTTACCGTACTCGCGACGATTCTGGTTTTATTCATACTTGCCCAGACGGGAGTACTCGCTCCTTTCGGCATAAAACAGCTTTCTTTCTTCACCCGCGAAAAAACCAAAGACAGTTCTTCGACCGACAGTATCCCCGAGGAATATAACGATGTTCAGAATGATTTAAGCTATAAATTCAAGACTGAGGGAAACAGTTTTTACGTCTATAAAAACGGCGATTGGCAAGAGCAGTTTATGACGGGAGTTAATATCGGCGCTTCCGAACCCGCGCTTTTCCCGGGTGACCTTACCATAAAATACGAAACCTACTATCGCTGGTTTAAGAGGATAAGCGAGATGAATTGCAATTGTATACGAATTTATACTACAATGCGTCCGCAGTTTTATCTTGCGCTTAATGATTTCAATAAAAAGGCGAAGAATCCTTTGTATCTTTTCCAGGGTATCTGGGTAAATGAGGATGATATCGAAAGACTCGGCGATGTATATGCCGAGAATGAGAAGATACTGAACGGGTTTAAAAAGGATGCGCTTACTACAGTTGATGTAATTCACGGCAAAGCTGTTATTCTCGAGTCCGCGGGCAAAGCTTCGGGTACCTACCATACCGATGTTTCACGCTGGCTGGCGGGCTGGGTAATAGGAATTGAATGGGACCCGAATTTAGTGCTGAACTCTAACGAACAGCATCCGAATAAGCGCAATTATGACGGTAAATATATGTACACCCAGTCGGCTACACCGTTTGAGGCGTTTTTATGCAGAGTCGGTGACGCTCTTGTTAAGCATGAAACCAAAACATATAAGTACCAGGCGCCTCTGGCTTTTACGAACTGGATTACTACCGATCCGTTAAGTCACCCGAACGAGCCGCATTATGATGAGGATAAGGCGACTGTAAATACCGAAAACGTAAAAGTCAGAAATTTCGGAGCGGGTATGTTTGCTTCATACCATATATATCCGTATTATCCCGACAGTCTCAATTATCAGGAGGATTATCTCAAAAACTTGGATAAAGACGGTAATGTCGACACGTACACAGCCTATTTAAAGGATTTAAAGCTTGTTCACACTATGCCGATTCTTGTTGCCGAGTTCGGTATTCCGACCTCCCGCGGAATGGGGCACGAGAGTGTAATGGGATATAATCAGGGCGGAGTTGACGAAAACGCTCAGGGCAAAATGCTTATGAATATGATAGAGTCCATTCATAACTGCGGTTACGCGGGCGAGCTCGTATTTACGTGGCAGGACGAATGGTTTAAACGTACGTGGAATAACGTTATGTATGATATTCCCGACAGGCGTCCGTTCTGGAGCAATATCCAGACCACCGAGCAGTGCTTTGGTCTTATGGCTTTTGACCCGGGTGTAAAGACCTGTATTTCATATCCCGACGGTGATTTCAGCGAATGGGGCAATGTGAAGCCTGTTGTTAAAAACAGTCAGGGGATGCTCTATGCTCAGAGCGACGAGAGATATCTGTATCTTATGGTTGAGTGTGATAAGCTCGATTTTAATAATGATACAATATATATTCCTGTAGACAGTATCGCCAATCAGGGCAATACAAAAACTGATGAGTATAATCTCAGCTTTGATAAAGGCGCGGATTTCCTCATAAAGCTTCATGGCGCTTCCGATTCACATATCTACGTTGACCGATATTATGATGCCTTTAACTATTATTTCGTGCGCTCAAGAATGTTGTCCGATTTTCCCGTTCTGAAAGACGCTAACAAAAAGAACAACGGAAAATTCGACCAGATGATGCTCTGTTACGGTTACAATATGAAGATTAAAGGCACGGGCGATGAGATTCCCGACAGAGCTTATGAAACAGGAAAGCTCCAGTACGGCAACGGAAATCCGGATTCAAAGGATTACGCTTCTCTGACTGATTTTTGCTATGCAGACGGAAAAGTGGAACTCAGAATACCGTGGCAGTTACTTAATATAATGGACCCGTCCTCAAAGCAGCAGATGGGCGATTTTTGGAAAAGCCAGGTAATATCTCCGCAGGATTTTGACTCGTTCAGACTCGGTTTCGGCTTGCAGAAGAATAACGAAAACATAAGTATAAAGCTTAACGGAAGCTATACATACAAAGAATGGGATATGCCGACATGGCACGAAAGACTGAAGCCCGCATATACCGAGCTTCAGAATTATCTGAAAAAATACAGCAGACAGAACAGCAAACAGGAGGGCTAATTATGAGAAAGCTGGCGGCGATTTTGATTATTATTTTAACCGCCGTATATGCGGCTTCCTGCGCTGCTTCTCCCGAAAAGAAAAGCGTCTCCCCAAAGGCTGAAATAAAGATGCCTGAAACGGGAGACGTTCTCGTTAATTCCTTTGCTTCGGATAACGGATATTTTTATAAAAGAGCAAAGGATAACAAAGGAAAACTTGTATATATTAAGGGCGTAAATATGGGGCTTACAGAGGCTCGGACAGATTTGAACAATCCAAATACGAGCCGCGAAACCTATATGGAATGGTTTTCCGAGATATCTGATATGAACGCGAATACAGTAAGGATTTTTACCGTTATGAATCCGAATTTTTACCGAGCGTTCAGTGATTATAACAGGAAAAATAAAAAGAATCCTTTATATCTGATTCAGGGAATTTGGTTCTCCGAGGATTTGATGTATGAGCTTACCGACGCGCTTGAAAGCGACAAAATACTGATAACTGCGTTTAAGCGTTCGGTAAAGGAAACTGTTGATATCATCCACGGCTCAAGCAGCTATACGAGCTACGGAGAGTTCAACCCCGCTGTTTATGACAGGGATATTTCGGATTATGTTCTCGGATATATTCTGGGGCTTGAGTATCCCGCGAGTTTTGTAAACGAAACGAACGCTTCCCACCCCGATTTGAGCAGCTTTGACGGTAAATATCTTAAAACCGCCAAAGGCTCCGCTCCTTTTGAGGCGTTTCTCTGCAATGTCGGGGATTCGCTTATTTCCTACGAAACAAAGGCTTATTCTTGCCAGACGCCTGTGGCGTTTTTGAACTGGCAGACGCTTGACACAATCACGCATTCCTCTGAACCGTATGCCGAGGAAGAGGACAGTCAGAGTGTTGATACCGAAAAGATTAAGCCGAAAAAAAGCTATCACGCGGGACTCTTTGCCGCGGTGGACGTTTATCCATACTATCCAGAGTTTATGAATCATCAGAAGGAGTATGTTTCAAAGAGCGATAATTACCTTGCGTATCTTAATGATTTGAAAAAGCAATATTCCGTTCCGCTTCTAATAGCTGAGTACGGGCTTTCCACTACACGAGGAGTTGCTCATCTCGGAATAAATGGTTATCAGCAAGGCGGTTTGAACGAGGAGGAGCAGGGAAGACTCGACGTAAAAATGACAAAGGATATCTACGAAGCCGGATGTTGCGGCGGATTGCTGTTCTCGTGGCAGGACGAATGGTTCAAGCGCACGTGGAACACCGATATGTACTACCCCGAAAAAGCGTCTCAGCGAACCCGCGATCAGTCAAGCGCGGAGCAGGGATACGGCGTGCTTTCTTTTGACTGCTCAGACACATTCCCCGACGGTGACTCTTCGGAATGGATTCGCGAAACGGGAATCGGTAAATCCCGTGTATGTGTTCGCTATGACGCGGATTATCTTCATCTCCTTGTCAGCCTTCCCGACGGGTTTGATTTTGATAAAGATACTTACTATGTTCCGATATCAGTTACGGGAGAGGGGAGCGAGGCTTGTCCTGAAAAGGAGCTGATTTTCTCTGAACCCGCGGACTATTTGCTTGAGATAAACGGCAAAGCCGATACCCGCCTGCTTTGTGACGCGTACCGCGATGTTTTCCACTATAAATACTGCGTGCTGAAGGGAGTTTTCGGCAAAGCCGAGAGCAAGCCATTTAATAAAAGCAGCGGCAAATATAACAAAATCAACACCTATGTTTCAAACGAGATGTATCTTCCCGACGAGGATAAAACTATTCCGCCTCAGTACATTGAAACAGGGCTTTTGAGATATGGCAACGCTAATCCCGAGAGCAGGGAATATGATTCTCTTGCGGATTTCTGCCTTTCTGACGGCAAGCTTGAGATTCGGCTTGCGTGGTATCTGCTTGGAGTCAAAAACCCTTGTACGCGCGCCTGTATCGCTCCGCTGAAGGGTGACAAAATTGATTTTACAACTTTTGATTCAATAAGAATCGGCGCGGGCGTAAAGGGGAGAATAGAGCTGTTTGACGCGAATTTCAAAGGTGTAAAAGACGTAAAAATAAAGCCAAGGCTGAAAAAGTCTTATGACATTATCTCCGAGGCGTTAAAGCAATATTAAAACAATATTAAGTAATTTAAGCATTACAAAATTAATAAATTTAGCCGACGGTCTGTACTTACAGCTCGTCGGCATTTTTTATTTGTCCATATTCATTTCGGCAACTCGGCGGATTTCATCCTCGGCGTCGAGAAAGGCTTTTACTACATTTTCATCAAAGTGCGTTCCCGCGTCATTTCTGATGATATCGATTGCCTTATCTATGCTGAACGGTTCTTTGTAGCTTCTGCGCGACACAAGCGCGTCAAAAACATCCGCGACCGCCATAATTCTAGCCGAGAGCGGAATATCCTCTCCCGAAAGTCCCTGCGGATATCCTTTACCGTTCCATTTTTCGTGATGATAGGTTGCGAGGTTTTTCGCTTCGCTGAGATATCCTGAATCCTCATCGACTGTTTTTATTGCCTTTTCTATGATATCGCCGCCTGCTGAGGTGTGGTTCTGCATAAGCTTGAACTCTTCCTCGGTCAGCTTGCCTGTTTTGTTAAGCAGAGCGTCGGGGACGGCAATCTTTCCTATATCATGGAGAGGAGCGGAATTAACAACATCCTCAATGTATTCGTCGGTGAGAATATCGGAGTAAATCCCTTCCTTTTTCATCTGCTCCATTATTATGCGTGTGTAAGCCGCTGTTTTGCGGATGTGATCGCCTGTGCATTGGTCGCGGCTCTCTACCAAATCAGCGAGAACCATAATCAGTCCGCTCTGCAGCTTGTTAATCTGGCGGCTCTTGTTCTGAATATCCTCAATATATCCCACAGTGTCGTAGGTGTTCTTATTTATTGCGTTGTAAAGGTTCTCTATTTCGTCGCCGTTTTGAATATCAAGCTCGTCTATTCGTTTCAGGCTTTCCTTGCGCGCCTGCTCGCTGTCATATACAATCGAGCTCGACGCAAAGGCGATTCTGTTTATCGGATGAATAAGATAATGCTCGGCTATCCATAGCGCGAACACGAGAATTAATGTAAGAAAACCAAGAAAAATTGAAATAATTCTTGCCAAAAACGATACTTCGTCCGCGAGAAGTGTGTCCATAGACAGATCGACCGCGGCGTAACAGCAGTTCTTTCCGTTTTTAAAGTTAATCGGTCTGTATACTGTCAGATTCCACCCGAACTTACTGTTTGTAATAATCGGATCTATTTTTTTGCCCGAGGTGAAGTCGTTTACCCGCGGCTTCATATGCTCCTCAAGCTCAATAAGGTCGCCGGGGTAATCCGCCTGGATGTTGTCTGAATCCAAGTCAAAAACCACGCGTGAGCCCTGCGGTGTGATTCGGTATACATAGATAAATTTTATCTCATACGAACAGCTGCGAACATTGTACAGCATATTTTCGATTTCCGTGTACTTTTCAGAACGCGAGCCTTTTTCAATGAAATAATCAACCTCCTCGGGGTTGATATTGTTTGCCATCATTTCGGTTACGCTTTCACCTGTTTTTATGTATTCATTAATCGTAAGGTTATGGTATTGAATAACGCACACGACCGTTGCCGATATAGCGACAAGCGAAGTGGAGAAACCGACAAACAAAAGCACCTTTGCTCTGAGTGAAAGTTTTTTTCTTGTGACGCTTGTGATTTTCTCCGAAAAGCTTATTTCGTTATTGAAAATCTTAAAGCCGCGCAAAAAACTTTTCGGCAACAGTCTGATGATAATCAGTGCCGCGACGGTGACGATTGCTTTATCCACGAGGTCGATAATAAAGTTCGCTATCATATCGGCGGCGAAGGGGTTCATTCCCGTTTTTTTAATTATAATATCTCCCAAATTCACTGAGATTCCCGAGCCGAAGCCGAAGCCGTACAAAAACCACGTCAAAAGCGAGCCGAGAACACCGCCGATAAAAGAAAAGCTGAGCACGGCAAGCAAAACATGGGGGAAGCGATACATAAATCCCTTGTTCGAAAAATAAGACGCGGCAACAGCTATCAAAACAGTGATAAAACAATAATATGTGTTGTCGCCGTTTGAGAAACCCGAAATAATGTTGGAGAAAAAGCCGACTGTAATGCCCGGCAGATATCCGCCGATACACGATATCAGAACGGTTCCCACATTGTCAAGGTAAAACGGAAGATTCAGGAAAGAGTTAAGATTGCTGCCAACCAAATTCAGCAGTATTCCGCAGATAACGAGTCCCAGAAACATTGAAACGGTTCTTGGCTTGCTGAGTTTTCCTGTATTCAGTTTTTGCATAATACCGCACCCTTTCGACGATTAGAGGGACTACTTTATTCCCAGAAGTCTTTTCTGAAGCTTTTTTAACTGGCTTTTTTGCGAGTACATCTGTTTATCCGCTCTGTCGAATACCGTTCTGAAGCTTCTGTCAAATCCCGGTTTGTATTCGGCGACACCCGCGGCTACAACGACTTTGTTGTTGTACAGGTTTTGTATCACCTGACGGTTAAACTGCGCAGTCAAATTATTTCTGTCCGCGTAATCGCTGCCTTCGAGGATAACTACGAATTCGTCGCCGCCTATACGATAAACCGTACTATGGGTGAAAAACTCGCTGATTAACATAGAAGCCGTGTAGATATAAATATCGCCCGTATCGTGACCTCTCGTGTCGTTGACGTTTTTGAGACCGTTCAAGTCAAACACCGCCGCGCCTGTATCCTTGAGAGTGCCCTTGCGGATTTTCATATCAAGCTTTTGCACTTCTTCCATATATGCTTGTTTGTTTTTTACGCCCGTCAGAGAGTCTGTATAGATTTTCTTCTTGGCTGAGCCGAGCTCCTTGCTTTGTTCTTTTTCCCGTCTGAGCGCTTCTTCGAGGGAATTAAGGTATTCGGTTTTTTCATCCTCAATGACAAAGGTGTGAAGCAAGCAGCTGCTGATAAGAAATCCTACCGAATAAAGCGGAAGCATCGGATAGAACACCTGAAGAACAATAAGCGCCGCCATTTCAATTCCGAATAACCCGACCGTACGGCGCAGGCGCTTTGTTGCTATCTCGGTTTTAGCTTTTATAGCGAATGTGTATATTGAGGTCAGAACAAAGAGTAAGACCTGCATAAGAAGTGTTATGTTTCGGGCGTTTCCCGCGTGATATACGCCGTTTTCGTCAAACCAAAACTGAATAGGCACGAAGAAGTTGACGGCTAATATAATGAGCTCTGCGCCGAACATAGCGATTCCCGCGAATTTGAGGGCTTTTTCAAAAACGCCGTTATTTTTTAGATACGCTACGGTATACCGCGTCCAGAGCAGAAAGCCTGCCATCATAGTAATGAAGAAAGCGACCGTGACAATATAGAGCGGAATAACGAGATGAAATTCGTTCATCAATCCCCATAACGCGTCTGTGAAACAGAAAATCAGCATTCCGAAGATGTAATGTCGGTATTCTTTATGCGCGGGCACAAAGCTGTTGTCGGTTTTGTTGCTGAGCATATCGCGGTTAATAATCAGGTGAATAATTATCGCGAGTATTCCGATGATGGAATATGACATTACGCCTCGCCTCCTGTTTCCCCTGAGTCGGTAAAGCCGACAATTATGTGGCGTGATTTTTCTTTAACTCTTATCGCTTTGATGTAGACGCGGTTAAGACCTTCCGCGCCTCTGAGGTGGTATCCGAATTGGTACACTCCGCGAGTTTCTATTTGATTTGTAATGTTTTCTATAGTGAAATATTTGAGGAAATCTTCTTTGTCATTCTCATGAATACGACCGAGAGTTTCATTTTTAATCTTTTCAAAGTAGTCCATTCCGCGGCTTTTGTCCTTGAACTCTCCCGCGGAAAAATCGGGAATGTATCCGACATATTTGCCTGTGAGGAGATTGACATAGTAGATTCGGGAGTAATTGGTAAAAAACGCTTTGGCTATCTGTGAGAATGTGATGGGGGTATTATCTGTAGTAGAAATTGACAGCACGGCTATAACTACCGCCGCGGTGCCCTTAATCGGGTTAACGGCTATCCTTTTCAGGAAGGTGTGCAGCATGGACCCGTCGGACATTATCTCCTCGAGCATAATCTTTTTGCCGCTTTCGCCGCATTTTTTTGCGGATTTAATGACCTTTTTGGGAGCGTCTATTTCAAAGTACGAATAGCCCACTGTTGTGCCTATCGGCAAATGTCCGATTGTATCGCCCAAAAATTCCTGGAAGGAATTGTTGCATCTGATCAGCGTAATGCTGTCGGCGCCCGCTTCCAGAATCGCCATGGGTATTGTGTTGAAACAATAATCGAAATCTTCCTGATTGTCGTTTGAAATAATCGCGAGATCATAAAGGTTGATTTTGCCGATTGAGGAGTAATAATTTGTTTCGTCGGGGTTTTCAAAGCCTATCTGAATACCTTTTCTGTATCGGCTGAAAATCTCCTCCATCGGAATGGGACGTCCGAAATAATATCCCTGCATCATTGTGCATCCGATATCGTTGAGGAAGATTGCCTGTTCTTTGGTTTCCACGCCTTCGCACACGGTGTCGATTCCAAGCGAAATCGCCATGCGCATCAGCTCTGTGAGGATTATTTTGCTGTTGTTTTCTTTGTCGATATCCTTCATAAAATGCATATCGAATTTTATGAGGTCGAGCGGAAGATTATGCAGAACATCGAGCGACGAGTAACCGCTTCCGAAGTCGTCCATCCACACATGGAATCCCAGACTTTTAAAGCGTTCAATCTGCTTTTTCATATATTCAAAGTTTTCCGCCACAGTGCTTTCGGTAACTTCGATATTCAGTTTGTCGCGGCTTATACCCGCTTTATCGGTTCGCGAGCGGATTTCCTCCACAATATCGCACACATCAAAGTCCGCGCGGGAGAGATTCACGGATTCGGGCACCACATAAAGCCCCTTTTCCTGCTGGGTTTTCATTTTCAGGAGAATCTGGTCTACTATGTACAGGTCAAGCTTATAAATCAGTTTGGCTTCTTCAAGAGCGGGGATAAATACCGCGGGAAGCAGTATTCCTTTTTCGGGGTCAACCCATCTAGCCAGAGCTTCCTCGTCGCAGACTCTGCCGTTTGCCGAACGGACTATAGGCTGGTAGTAAACCTGAATCCATTTTTCCTCAATTGCTCTGTCAATGTTGTCAATAATATAATTTCGGCGGTCAATCTGCTTTTGCAGCTCGTCGCTGAAATATATGAAGGTCGACATATAGTTGTTTTTCAGGGTATCGCAGGCGTATTTTGCACGGTCGCAATTCGCGCTTATTTCATTTGCGCCGTCCTCGTCAAGATAAATGCCTACATGCACGGGGAGTGTGTTGCCGTCGTTGAATTCGTCAAAGATTTCCCGCAGTTTTTCCTCAATTCCGTCGGGCTCGGTAATCATACAGAAATGGTCAGAGCCGAAACGGCTGCAGTTGTCGCTGCCGAAGTGTTTTTTCAGAATATCCGCAAATCTCCTGAGGAGCTTGTCGCCGCCCGCGAATCCGTTTTTGCGGTTAAAAAACTTCATTCCGCAGAGATCCGCGAACACCAGAGCGGACTCCTTCCCTTCGTTGAGGCGTTTAGCCCGCCACTCTTCGGCGAGCTCAAAGAAGTAAGTCATGCTCGGAAGTCCCGTGAGCGAATCATAACGGATAGTATTGACTATGCTCTCTTCTCTGAGGGTTTTGCTCAATGTGGATTTCAGCGGGGAAGAGCCTGTCTTGTCGTCAGCTGAATAATCGCCTTCGTCCGTATACCATATGTACGCCAGTCTAACGCCGTCATCGGTGAAAACATGTTTTCCTACAGCGTGAACAATCATATATTGTTTGCGGTTTCGGCAGAGGGTTCGGTATGTAATATCGAATTTTCCGCCTTTTGTCGCGAATCTATAGGCTTCGTTAGCGATTCTGGCTTTATCGTCGGGGTGCGCGGCTTCGTACATATCGTTATCCATGATATAGTACGCTTCGCTTTTGTCCGTAAAGCCGTATAAATCACAGAAGCCGTCGGATAAAATCAAAGTGACCACACGTTTATCAACAAACTGATATACCGCGAACGGTATGGATAATCCTTCCAGAACCTCTTTGGTTTTATTGTCGAACATATACTTTTCCAAGTTACATCCTCCTTTACATACATACTTAAATCTTATATTGTCAGTGAGTTTTTGTCAACAATATTATAACAAAAAAGGGGAGATGCCGCCGCCGAATTT
>JAILPC010000091.1 GCA_024690465.1 Ruminococcus sp. | reverse complement strand
AAATAATGGAGTAAATAGGTCAATCAAACCGTGCTGATTTTTTTCTTGCCTATGTTTTATATTTGTGATAGAATACGTTTATTGAATTATGGTAAGGAAATTATATCTCAAAACTACCACCTTATGTGGCAACTTTTTTTCAGGGGCGTGCTAACATCTTGCTAACAGAAATACACACAACTCGCTAATGTTAGCACATTTTAGATGGTAACAGACTACCTCTTAACTTGCTGAAAACCGCATTAGAATGGGAAAACTTGAGATTCATTAAGCTCCAAAGGGAGCCTTCCGGAGGAACTCCTAAGCGAAAGGTCGGGGGTTCGAATCCCTTTTGGCGCGCCAAAACAGCAGGCACCCGTATGGGTGCCTGCTGTTTTGCCAAAAGGGATTCGAAAGGGCGTTAACCAAACTTTTCCAATAAGCGAATGTTCGCAAGCGTGGTACCTGTTATCCATTATAGTAAACGTACTTTTGGCGCGCTATGAGAATCACAGCCAATAGAGATTCAAACCTGTAAAAAACAACTTCCCGCTTACTGCTTTCTACTTCCCACTTAACTATTGACCTTTTGTCGGATTTTGTCTATAATTATTTTTGTAAGTATAAGTTTTTTACAGAGGTGCAAAATGCATATACTTTTTATCTTTCTGAATATTCTTATGGGCATTGTTTTTGTTGTGCTCGGCGTTGTCGCTTTACTCGTGCTTCTTTTTATCTTCGTGGGCATTTGCAGTCTGTTTGCCGACAGGAACAAGGTCTATGACAAAGAAAGCAAATTCTTCCGCTTTCTGCTTACATATTCGACAGCGATCGCGCGCGTGCTTCTGCGCATAAAGCTCGACGTCAGAGGTATGGACAAGGTGCCGAAGGGCAGGTTCCTGCTCGTCAGCAACCACCGCTCAAAGTTCGACCCGATTCTTACTTGGCTGGTGTTCAAAAAGCAGCACATAGCCTTTATCTCGAAAGAATCGAATTTTAAGGTACCGATTTTCGGACGAATTATCCGCAAGTGCTGCTTTATGGCTATTGACCGCGAGAATCCGCGCGAGGCTCTCAAGACCATCAACCAGGCAATCAAGCTGATTAAGAACGACGAGGTTTCGGTCGGCGTATATCCCGAGGGAACGCGCAACTACGAGGAAGGGCTGCTGCCGTTCCACAACGCCGTGTTTAAGATTGCCGTCAAGGCAAAGGTGCCGATTGTGATTCTTACAGTCAGAGGCGCTTATGATATCCAGAAAAACTACCCGTGGAAGCGCTCGGTCGTGCGAATGGATATCTGCGAGGTTATGTCTGCGGATAAGGTTTCGGGAATGAAAACGGGCGAAATCGGCGATTATGTAAGAGATGTTATGAATAAAAGCTTAACGGAGGGCTGAAATTATGAAAACAACAGTATTATTTAACCCAAAAGCCAACAACGGTAAGGGAGAGGCGGAAGCTAAGAAATTAATTGATTTACTCAAGGACAAAGAGCTTGATTTTATGGATATCACCAAAATTAATTCTTATGAGGAGTTTTTTAAGTCTCTGAGCAGTGATGATGAAATAATAATCTGCGGCGGCGACGGCACGCTCAATTGTTTTATTAATGATACTTATGTATTTAAAATTGTAAATGACGTTTATTACTACCCGACAGGCAGCGGCAACGACTTTTATCACGACGTACACGGCGGAGACGATAAAGAGCTCGTAAAGATTAACGAGTATTTTGTAGACCTGCCGACAGTTAAGGTTAAGGATAAAACCTACCGTTTCCTCAACGGCGTAGGCTACGGTATAGACGGCTACTGCTGTGAGGAAGGCGACAAACAGAGAGATGCAAGCGACAAGCCCGTTAACTACACCTCAATCGCTATTAAGGGACTCCTGTTCCACTACAAGCCCGTCAACGCGGTTGTTACGGTTGACGGCAAGGAGTATAAGTTCGGCAAGGTGTGGCTCGCTCCCACAATGAACGGTAGAATGTACGGCGGCGGAATGATTCCGACTCCCGACCAGAAGAGGATTTCGGACGACAAAAAGCTCACTGTTATGATTATGAGCGGCTCGGGCAAAATCCCGACACTGATTGCGTTTCCGAAGATTTTTGAGGGCAAGCACGTCGACAAGAAAATGACGACCGTCCTCGAGGGCAAAAAGATAAAGGTTGAGTTTGACCGCCCGACAGCTCTGCAGATTGACGGCGAAACTGTTCTCGGCGTAACCGAGTATGAGGCGGAAGTTTAAAACAAAAAGCAAAAAGGACTGCGAGAGCAGTCCTTTTGTTATTATCTCATTTGTTCAAGCAGTTCATACAGCGTTGAGTACAGAACTTTTGCTTTCTCGGGGTCAAGGTTTACACAAGTGCTGACTTTGTGAGGAACTATAGAAGCTTTGTCTTTGAGCTTGTCGCCCTTATCTGTTATTGAAATAATTAAACTTCTTTCATCTTCTTTTGAGCGTTCACGGTTGATGTTTCCCTTTGCCTCAAGCTTTTTGAGCAGGGGAGTGAGTGTTCCCGAGTCGAGATACAGCCGTTTGCCCAATTCTTTAACGTTGATTTCCTTATCTTCCCACAATACCATCATGGCGATGTACTGTGTATATGTCAAGTCGAGCTCATCCAAGAATGGTTTGTATTTGCGTACTACTTCTTTCGCGCAAGCGTATAACGGAAAACAAACCTGATTTTTAAGCCTTAATCCTTCATTTAATTCGTTATCCATTCTCATTTGCCTCCTTGCTATAATTTTACTCCATATTTTCGCAAATTTCAAGAGGTTTTGTGAAAAACTTGCACACATAAACGGACATTTTTAATTTATGACAAGGCTATAAATATGCTTTCACTTTTGGCGGGAGTGGTTATTGAACCTCGTCTGCGCAACCGAATTGTACACAACCTGATATTATGGCGTCATATTATTGCCTTTTGTTAAGAGCTTTTTCACCAAAATATTTTCAGTGCATAAACTGAACTAAAAGGTGTTGGATATGAAGAGAATGATTGTTTTCGCGGGCGGGGACAAACGTCAGCTTTTTGCCGCGGAGCAGCTTAGGGCAGAGGGGTATGATGTTTTCCTGTCAGGCTTTGAAAAGGCAGAGGGCTTTGATATTCCTGAGCTTTACGATATATATCGGGCAGACGTAATTGTGCTGCCTGTCAGAGGAATTAAGGACAGTATTGTACCGACTTATTATTCTGATAAAGAACTAAAACTAAATAATAAACAATTGAGCGGAAAGACTGTAATCATGGGAAAAGCCGAAACTCTCAACGCTCAGAACTGTAGGGTGTATGATTTGCTGAAGCGTGAGGACTTCGCCGAAAAGAACGCTCTGCCGAGCGCCGAGGGAGCGCTTAAGGTCGCGATTGAAAACTCTGACGACACGATATCTGGCTCAAAAATTCTCGTTATCGGGTACGGCAGGATAGGCAAAGCGCTGTCTCGTATTCTCAGAGCGCTCGGTGCCGAGGTGGTTGTCGCGAGCCGTTCCGATAAAAAGGCTCAGAGCATAAGGTGCGACAAAAACACTCCCGTAAAGACCTCGGATATCAAAAGCCTTAGCGGTTTTGATATTGTTTTTAACACTGCCGACGCGCTTGTAATCGACAGTGAGGTGCTGAATAACAGCGATAACTCCGCTCTTATAATAGACCTCGCCTCGGTGCCCGGGGGAGTGGATTTCAAAACAGCCGAAACGCTCGGGTTTAAAGCCGTTCACGCTTTGGGACTGCCCGGCAAATACTCGCCAAAAGCGGCAGGCAGGATAATATCCGACGCTGTTCTGAAAATTATTAAGGAGGAGTAAACTTGGCAAAGGCAGATATCGGCTTCGCGATGTGCGGCTCGTTCTGCACGTTCTCAAAAGCCGTGCCTCAGATAGAAAACCTTATTAAAAACGATTATAATATTATCCCTATAATGTCCGAAAACGCCTACTCGACAGACACGCGCTTCGGACTTTCACAGGGTTTTATAGACAGAATAGAAAAACTCACGGACAGAGATATTATCCATACGGTCAAGGCGGCTGAACCGATAGGCCCCAAAAAGATGTGCGATCTGCTTGTGGTAGCTCCCTGTACGGGCAACACTCTCGCCAAGCTTGCGGGAGGAATCACCGACACGGCGGTGACTATGGCGGTCAAGTCGCACCTCAGAATCGGAAGGCCCGTGCTTTTGTGCGCGGCTACAAACGACGGTCTGGGAGCGGCGGCTCAGAATATCGGCAGACTGCTCAACACAAAGAACTACTACTTTGTGCCTATGAGCCAGGACGACTATGTCAACAAGCCGAATTCACTTGTGGCGCACTTCGAGCTCATACCCGAGTGTGTGGAACAAGCGCTCAGAGGCGTTCAGCCCCAGCCTGTGTTCGGCTAAAAAGCAGCCGCTTTTCAGCGTTCAGTATTCAGCGTTCAGCATTTAGTGATTGACGGGTAGAGATGTTTCATATCCCGAGAACTTTGTGTCCCGATTGTAAAATATTGATGTGAACTATTTAATATCGTAGGGGAGTCCGAGACGGACGTCCCTACAGGAATAAAGTTTGGGCGACCGCAAGGTCGCCCTTCACTAAATGCTAAATGCTGTCCGCTAAATATGTCATTGTGCATAAATACGGGCTGCTTTATTTAGCTAAAGTGATGAAAAATTGTGTTGAAAAGAGATTTATATTGCACTTTTTTGTCGCGCTGTGTTATAATGACACGGTATTTTGATTTTTAACGGGAAATTTTATGGCGAATAAACTCAAGGGTAACGCTATCCTGCTTCTGACGGCGATAATATGGGGTACCTCATTTGTCGCGCAGAGCGAGGGTATGAAGTATATCGAACCCTTTACATACAATTCTTTGCGCACGATAATCGGCGGAATAGTGCTTGTGCCCGTTATCGCGGGTTTCAGAATCTTTGACAGAAAAAAAGAAAACAAAAAGTATTCTCTGCGCGTTACTCTCATCGGCGGATTGGTCTGCGGAACGGCGCTGTGCGTGGCGAGCTCACTACAGCAGTTCGGCATCGTCTACACCACGGCAGGCAAATCGGGATTTATAACGGCTCTGTACGTTATCATTGTTCCGTTCTATCAGCTTGTTCTCGGACGCAAACCGCGGCCGATTGTGTGGTTCTGTGTGCTGGGAGCCGTGGTCGGCTTCTATCTGCTGTGCATAAAGGACGATTTCACGGTGGGACTCGGTGATTTGCTCACGCTTATCTGCGCGTTTATCTTCGCTCTCCACATTATTTTCGTGGACCGTTTCCTCGAGAGGGGAGCGAACGGACTCGAGATGGCGTGCGTGCAGTTTTTTACCGCGGGGCTGATTATGCTCGTCGGTATGTTTGTTTTTGAGCATCCTCAGCTCGACAAAATATGGGTTGCGAAATACACAATTCTCTACGCGGGCGTGCTGTCGTGCGGAGTCGCGTACACGCTCCAGATTATCGGTCAGCGCTATGCCGAGCCGACAATCGCGACCCTGCTGATGAGCCTCGAGAGCGTTTTCGCTGTGCTTTCGGGCTGGATTATTCTCGGCGAGGTTCTGACTGTCAGGGAATTTATCGGATGTTGTTTAGTATTCGCGGCGGTGGTTTTTTCTCAGATAAAACTCCCGTCCCGTAAAAATAAACTAAAAACTAATGGAGGTACAAAATGAAAAAGCATGTAAAAAATTTAATTTTTCTTGCTTGTATAGCGGTTTATATTATATTCTGCTGTACTCAGGCGCCTATCACAAACGCCGTAGGCACAATGTGGTCGCTGCTTCCGCCTATCATCGCAATCGGTCTTGCGCTGATTACTAAAGAGGTTTACTCCTCGCTGTTCATAGGCATTCTCGCAGGCGGCTTCATCTATGCTTGCTCGGTTGTTGATATCTCGCACTTCATGAAAGAGGGCGGATTCTTCTACGCTGTGGGCGCCACTTTTACACAGATGTTTAACACGGTCGTCGGCGACGGCGTTATCGCCAATGTAGCTGACAGCTATAACGTAGGTATCCTCGTATTCCTCGTTGTTCTCGGCGCTATTGTTGTTATGATGAACAAAGCAGGCGGCAGCCGCGCGTACGGCGAATGGGCAGCCAAGCACATCAAAACACGCGGCGGCGCGAGTATCGCTACATTCATCCTCGGCGTACTCATCTTTGTAGACGACTATTTCAACTGCCTTACAGTAGGTTCGGTTATGCGTCCCGTTACGGACAAGCATAAGATTTCGCGCTCAAAGCTTGCTTATCTTATCGACGCTACAGCCGCTCCCGTATGTATCATTGCTCCCATTTCATCATGGGCAGCCGCTGTCAGCGGTACTGTTAAGGGTGTTAACGGTCTTTCTCTCTTTATCGCGACTATCCCGTTCAACCTCTATGCTCTGCTCACACTGATTATGGTAGTATTTATTTCGAAGGCGAACTTCGATTACGGTTCGATGAGACTCCATGAGGACAACGCCAAGAAGGGCGACCTCTTCACAACACAGAACACAGTTTACGCTGCTGACGACGAGCCCGAGCATACAAACGGCAAGGTTATTGACCTTATCATTCCTGTTGTTATCCTCATCGTTATGTGCGTACTCGGTATGGTTTACACAGGCGGCTTCTTCGAGGGTACAAACCTCATCGACGCTTTCGCGAACTGCGACGCTTCAATGGGTCTGGCGATTGGTTCAATCGGCGCGCTGATTATCAACGTGTTCTACTTCCTCTGCCGCAGAGTCCTCAAGTTCAAGGATTGTATGGAAGCTGTTCCCGCGGGCTTTAAGCAGATGGTTCCCGCTATTCTTATCCTCGTATTCGCCTGGACACTCAAGACTATGACAGGCAACCTCGCAGCTGACGAGTTTGTAGCAGGTCTTGTTGAGAGCGCTACAGCGCTTCAGGTTCTCCTGCCTGTGATTCTCTTCGCTGTTGCTGTCGGTCTTTCGTTCGCGACAGGTACATCCTGGGGTACATTCGGTATCCTTATCCCGATTGTTACGGGCGTATTCGGCAAACAGCTCGCAAACGCTTCAACAGACGGTATTCCTACAATGGTTGTTATCTGCATCTCCGCTTGCCTCGCCGGCGCGGTATGCGGCGACCACTGCTCACCGATTTCGGATACAACAATTATGGCTTCAACAGGCGCTCAGTGCGACCACGTTAACCACGTTTCCACTCAGCTTCCGTACGCGCTCACAGTTGCGGGCGTAGCCGCTGTAGGTTACCTCGTTGCGGGCTTCGTACAGAACGTATTTGTTATCCTCGGCGTTTCAATCGCACTGCTGCTTATAGTCCTCTTCGGACTTAAGTTCCTTCTCAAGAAAAAAGGATAATATCTTTAATAAGAGAAGAAGCTAACGGCTCAGCCGTTAGCTTCTTTTTCGTATGACGGGCATATCAATGCTCTGTGGTGAAAGTCCACCGAGGCGTAGTTACCGACGAACTCAAAAGTGACTCCCAAGGTTTGTATCGTGAGGTGCAGGCGAGAAGAAGGGATAGCGAAATCGTAGCCTGACGA
>JAILPC010000002.1 GCA_024690465.1 Ruminococcus sp. | reverse complement strand
AGACAAGGCGATCAGCTTCAACAACACCGAGACCGCCCGCCATACAATCTTCAGAGCGTATTACTACGTTAAGGACGCAAGCGGAAACGTTCAGCTTACGGATCCTGTATACTTCTATCTGTATGATTTCGGCAACGCCGACGCTTCAACAGATGACTAAGTAGAAGTAATATAGCAAACAAGCGGCTTTGCTGAACAGCTGCTAATCAAAAAGTCAAATACAACAATCGCGGAATCCTAATCCGGATTCCGCGATTGTTTCTTTATTATAATGAATACAAGTATATGCATAAAAAACGAAAAGCGAAGGCGCACGCGAAATCAATCACGTACGCCTTCAATAAAAAGAATGGATGGTAGTGTTGCGACCGCCGCCAGTGGCGGATAAAGGGAGCAAAAACGCTGTGCAAAATAAGGAGCGCTAGGACTGCTCACCAAGCAGTCCGCAGGGCGACTATATTTTGTACTGGGGGTGCAACCTGTTGCGACCGCCGCCAGTGGCGGATAAAGGGAGCAAAACTCTCTATGAAGTCAGATTTGTTTCAGTAAAGCTCCCTGCTTTTCATAAATCCATTAATCATAATTCTGCATAGCTTCGAGGCCTGTCTGACCTGTTCTTACCTTAACAACCTGTTCTACATCGTAGACAAAGATTTTACCGTCGCCGATATGACCTGTATAGAGAGTCTTTTTAGCGGCTTCGATTACCTTGCCGACGGGAACGGTGCAGACAACGATATCCATCTGTACCTTCGGAAGAAGATTGGTTTCAATCTGAACTCCGCGGTAGTACTCCGGCTTACCTTTCTGTACGCCGCAACCGAGAACGTGAGTTACCGTCATACCTGTGATGCCGATTTCCATAAGAGCCTTCTTGAGCGGCTCAAGCCTTGACTCACGGCAGATAATCTGAACCTTACTGATCTTAGGTGTACCGTCGTCAAATACAGGCATCTTCTTAACGGGAATAGCTTCCGCTTCGGGAATATCGCCGCTTACCATAACAGGAGGTGCTGCCGCTACGCCTTCCTCAACATACTCTGGGAGCATACTGAAACCCGCGTATGCTGACGGCATACCGTGTTCTGTAGCGTCCAGACCGAGAGTCTCCTCCTCGCGTGAAACGCGGAGACCGAATACTTTCTTGATGAACAGGAATGTGACTGTGATTGCGGCTGCTGTCCAAGCCGCTACCGATACAAAACCTAACAGCTGTAAGCCCAGAAGCTCAAAACCGCCGCCGTAGAATAAACCGACGAGTTTCGCGCCTGAGGCGTTGGCGATTGAATATCCGGGTGCTGAATCTGTAGCAAATAAGCCTACCGCCAATGTGCCCCAGATACCGTTCATCATATGAACGGCTACAGCGCCGACAGGGTCATCAATGTGGAGTTTGTAGTCGAGCAGCCATACTCCGAATACTACGAGCAGACCTGCTACGATACCGATAATAACAGCGCCGAGAGCGTCTGTTACGTCGCAGGGAGCGGTAATCGCTACAAGACCTGCCAGGGAGGCGTTAAGACACATGCTTACATCGGGCTTGCCGTACTTAACCCAAGTGAAAATCATACAGGTTACAGTAGCCAGAGCGGGGGCAATTGTAGTTGTCAGGAAGATTGAGCCGAGCTGTTCAACAGATGTAGCCGCCGCGCCGTTAAATCCATACCAGCCGAGCCAGAGAATAAATACACCCAAAGCTCCGAGAGCGATGTTGTGACCAGGGAAGGCGCCGACTTTAACATTGCCGTTCTCGTCCTTCTTAAACTTACCAATACGGGCTCCGAGAATCTTGGCGCCGATTAATGCGGAGATACCGCCGACCATATGAATCGCGCAGGAACCCGCGAAATCGTGGAAACCGAGCTGACTAAGCCAGCCGCCGCCCCAAATCCAGTGCGCTTCAATCGGGTAGATAAAAGCTGAAATAATTCCCGAATATATGCAGTAGGAGAGGAACTTGGTTCTCTCTGCCATAGCGCCGGATACGATTGTTGCGGTTGTGGCGCAGAATACAAGGTTGAATACGAAATTTGAAAAATCGAAATCCTTATATGCTGTGAAGATATCAAAACCCGGTTGACCAATTAAGCCCACTAGGTCTTCGCCCATTAACAGGCTGAAGCCTATCAGGATGAACGTAACTGTACCTATACAGAAGTCCATCAGGTTCTTCATAATGATGTTGCCTGTGTTTTTTGCGCGGGTGAAACCCGCTTCTACCATCGCGAAGCCTGCCTGCATCCAGAAAACAAGCGCCGCGCCGATTAAAAACCATACAGCGAATAGCTGTTCTGACGATGTTTCGGTTATAAATTGTTTAATTACTTCACTCATAATAATTACTCCATTTTTTATTATTTTCACGTTTTACCTGAACGTGCCTATCAAAAATCCATATCCTCCTTACGATGTTTTATTTAACAAGTTTTGAATAAAAATCATTAGTTTCTCTCTTTGTCAAATTACACACCAAAGAGTATTTCACCGTAGGACGGATAAGGCCAGTACTCGGAATAAGTCTCTTTTTCCATACTGTCGCCTAAGCTTCTGAGCTCCTGCATAAGCTCAAATACAGTGTTTCTGTAGTACTTGGCGAGAGTCAGATTGTCGCTGTAACCGCCTGCCATTTTAACCGCGTTGTCGAGTTCGTCTGTTTTCTTTACAAACTCCTCGAGCTTGTCGGACAGGCTCTCAAGCAGCTGTTCCTCGGCAAAGGTCGAAAGACTTGAGGAAACGCCTTTCTTCAGGCTGACCGTTTCGGCTAAGCTCTTTACGAACGCCATAACGGCGGGAGCGATGTCTTTCTTTGCCATCTGCAGCATTGTCAGTGCTTCGATGTTGAGGAGCTTTGAATACTGCTC
The DNA here is from genome assembly GCA_024690465.1 of Ruminococcus sp. GTDB lineage: Bacteria > Bacillota > Clostridia > Oscillospirales > Acutalibacteraceae > Ruminococcoides. The sequence continues at coordinate 5,178 of JAILPC010000002.1, read as the reverse complement.
AAGCTCAATCTCATATCGGGCGTGCATTTCAGCTTCGGTTACAATGCCGTTCTTCTCGAATAAATCCACATTCTTTTTGTCGATGTAGTGTTCCATAGCTTCGGGCAGGCTTTTGTAATTGCACAGTCCGCGCTTCTCGGCTTCCTCAACCCACTCGTCGGAGTAGTTATCGCCGTTGAAGATGATTCTCTTGTGCTCGGTGAGAACCTTCCTGATGAGCGCCTTTAGAGCTGCGTCAAGGTCGTCGGCGTCCTTGAGTTCTGAGTAGAAGCCCTTGAGTTCCTCGGCTACCATAGTGTTGAGCATATAGTTCGGGCACGCGATATTGAGTGATGAACCGAGAGCTCTGAACTCAAACTTGTTGCCTGTAAAAGCGAAGGGGGAGGTGCGGTTTCTGTCTGAGTTATCCTTCTTGAAATCGGGCAAAGCCTCAACGCCTGTCTGCATTCTGTCAGCCTTGTGGCTCTTGTAGTCCTTGCCTTCGATAATGCTCTCAACCAGCGCTCCGAGGTCGTCGCCGAGATACATTGAGATGATTGCGGGAGGAGCTTCATTAGCGCCTAAGCGGTGGTCGTTGCCCGCGGAAGCGACTGTGATTCTGAGTAAATCCTGATACTCATCAACCGCTTTTACAACGGCTGAGAGGAAGAGCTGGAACTGTAAATTTTCCTCGGGTTTCTTACCGGGATTGAGCAGGTTTTCACCTGTGTTTGTCGAGATTGACCAGTTGTTATGCTTGCCCGAGCCGTTAACACCCGCGAAGGGCTTCTCGTGGAGCAGACATACGAGTCCGTGCTTTTCGGCGGTCTTTTTCATAACCTCCATAGTCAGCTCGTTGTGATCTGTCGCGATATTCGAAGTGCTGAATATCGGAGCGAGCTCGTGCTGTGACGGGGCAACCTCGTTGTGTTTTGTTTTCGCCAGTACGCCGAGTTTCCATAGTTCCGCGTCGAGGTCGTGCATAAAGTCAGATACTCTTGTTTTGATTGAGCCGAAATAGTGGTCGGCGAGTTCCTGTCCCTTGGGAGCCATAGCGCCGAACAATGTTCTGCCTGTATAAATCAAATCGGGACGCTTGTCGTACATTTCTTTATCAATAAGGAAGTACTCCTGCTCGGGACCTACGGTTGTTGTAACTCTGTATACGTCCTTTTTGCCGAGCAGATTGAGAACCTTAACAGCCTCACCGGAGAGTTTCTCCATTGAGCGGAGCAGGGGAGTTTTTTTGTCGAGAACCTCGCCTGTATATGAACAGAACGCTGTCGGGATATATAATGTTTTGTCCCTGATAAAAGCGGGAGAGGTGGGGTCCCAGGTTGTGTAGCCTCTCGCTTCAAATGTAGCTCTGATACCGCCCGAGGGGAATGAGGAAGCGTCGGGCTCGCCCTTAATCAGCTCCTTGCCCGAGAATTCCATAATAATCTCGCCGTCACCGTTTGGGCTTATGAAGCTGTCGTGCTTCTCGGCTGTGATGCCTGTCATAGGCTGGAACCAGTGTGTGTAGTGTGTGCAGCCGTTTTCAACAGCCCAGTCCTTCATAGCGTTTGCTACAACGTTAGCTACGCTGAGGTCAAGCGACTCGCCGTTCTCAATTGTTTTTTTGAGAGCCTTATAGGTCGCTTTGGGCAGTCTTTCCTGCATCTTCTTTTCATTAAATACGTTCATTCCAAAATCAAGAGCTGTGTTTGTCATTTTTCATATCTCCATTCTTTAAATTATTTAACAAAGAAAAGGAGCCGCCACCTCCGCCTGAGGTTGCAGCTCCTTTGCTGTGTCGATGGTGTAAGTATACACTAACTGTTTTTGTTTGTCAAGAGGTTTTTGCAAGATTTTTTATTTTTCTTGCAATTTTTTACAAACCTCGTTTCATTTTATATAAGCAAAAAGGGAAATTTGAATTTTTTATCTATAAAAATTGCAACTTGCCCTTGACAAGTCTGCATATTGGTTATATAATGCTAACTGTAATTTTGCGTACAAAACCGAAAGGATGATAAAGAATGGATAGACAAGGTTTGTACTCGCCGCGTTTTGAACACGACAACTGCGGTATAGGCGCGGTAGTAAACATCAAGGGTGTAAAATCCCACGCAACTGTCGAGAACGCTCTCACTATTGTTGAGACTCTCGAGCACCGCGCGGGTAAGGATGCCGACGGAAAGACAGGCGACGGAGTAGGTATCCTGCTTCAGATTTCGCACAGTTTCTTTAAGAAAGCCGCGGCGGAGATTAATATTCAGCTCAAGGGTGAGCGCGACTACGGTGTCGGAATGTTCTTTTTTCCGCAGAACGAGCTTTTGAGAAATCAGGCTAAAAAGATGTTTGAGATTATCGCCGCGAAGGAAGGCTTACATATCCTCGGCTGGCGTAATGTTCCTCATAACAAAAACGCTATCGGAAGCCGCGCGCTTGATTGTATGCCGAGTATTCAGCAGTGCTTTATCGCGCGTCCCGACGGAGTGAAGAAAGGGCTTGACTTCGACCGCAGGCTTTATGTGGCGCGCAGAGTTTTTGAGCAGAGCAACGAGGACACATATGTTGTATCGCTCTCGTCAAGAACGATTGTATATAAGGGAATGTTTCTTGTAGGCGATTTGCGCAACTTCTTCCTCGATTTACAGGATGAGGATTTCCGATCCGCAATCGCGCTTGTTCATTCACGTTTTTCAACAAACACAAACCCGAGCTGGCAGAGAGCTCATCCGAACAGAATGATTGTTCACAACGGCGAGATTAACACAATCCGCGGCAACGCCGACAAGATGCTCGCGCGTGAGGAAACAATGCGCTCGGAACATCTCAAGGGTGACCTTGACAAGGTTATCCCCGTAGTAAACGCCGAGGGTTCCGACTCCGCGATGCTTGACAATACTCTTGAGTTCCTCGTTATGAGCGGAATGGATTTGCCGCTTGCGGTTATGATTACGATTCCCGAACCCTGGGACAGAAACGATACAATGAGCCGCAAGAAGAAGGACTTCTACCAGTATTACGGCACAATGATGGAGCCGTGGGACGGTCCCGCCTCAATCCTGTTCTCCGACGGCGATATAATGGGCGCGGTGCTCGACCGCAACGGTCTCAGACCTTCACGCTATTACATCACCGATGATGATAATCTTATCCTTTCGTCAGAGGTCGGAGCGCTTCCTATTGAGCCCGAAAAGGTAATCGCGAAAGAAAGACTGCATCCCGGCAAAATGCTTCTCGTTGATACCGTCAAGGGCGAGCTTGTTGACGATGACGAACTCAAGACGCGTTACGCTTCCCGCCAGCCCTACGGCGAGTGGCTCGACGCTAACCTTGTAAAGTTAAGAGATTTAAAAATTCCAAATATAAAGGTTGAGGAACACCACAGAGAGGAGCGCAGAAAGCTCCAGAAGGCGTTCGGTTACACCTATGAGGATGTTATGACGACCATTCTGCCGATGGCGCGCGACGGAGCGGAGCAGATTTCCTCAATGGGTATTGACAGCCCGATTCCTCCACTTTCGAACGAACCTCAGCCGCTGTTCAATTACTTCAAGCAGCTGTTCGCTCAGGTTACCAATCCTCCGATTGACGCTATTCGTGAGGAAATCGTAACCTCAACTACTGTTTATATCGGCGAGGCAGGCAATATTCTCGAGGAGAAGCCCGAAAACTGTAAGGTTATCAAGGTTCATAACCCGATTTTAACCTCAACCGATATACTTAAACTCAAGAATATGAAGGCTGACGGCTTCAAGGTTGCCGTTATCTCGATTCTATATTATAAGAACACACGTCTGAGCAAGGCGATTAACAGACTGTTCATAGAGGCTGACAAGGCGTTCAACGACGGTGCAAATATTCTTATCCTTTCAGACAGGGGAGTAGATGAAAACCACCTCGCTATCCCGTCGCTGCTCGCTGTGTCAGCCCTCCACCAACACCTTGTTGTGACCAAGCGCAGAACATCTCTCTCAATCGTGCTTGAAAGCGGAGAGCCCAGGGAGGTTCACCACTTCGCTACTCTACTCGGTTACGGCGCGACTGCCGTCAATCCCTATCTTGTTCAGGAGAGTATCCGCGAGCTTATCCACGACGATTTGCTCGACAAGGACTACTACGCCGCGGTTGACGACTACAACGACGCGGTGCTTCACGGCATAATCAAGATAGCTTCCAAAATGGGTATCTCAACAATCCAGTCCTACCTCGGTTCACAGAACTTTGAGGCTATCGGTATCAGCGAGGACGTTATAGACAAGTACTTCACGGGTACGGTAAGCCGTATAGGCGGTATCACAATCAAGGATATCGAAAATGACGTTGACAGTCTGCACACGGCAGCGTTTGACCCGCTTGATCTGGAGACAAACTCCGAGCTTGTTTCACGCGGCAGCCATAAGTTCCGCAGCGGCAGACAGGAGCACCTATATAATCCCCGTACAATCCACACGCTCCAGAGTGCTACGCGTACAAATAACTACGATTTGTTCAAGAGCTATTCAAAGCTCATCACCGAAGAAATGACACCCGTCAGCATCCGCGGCCTTCTCGACTTTAACTACGCCGAGAACCCTGTTCCGCTTGATGAGGTTGAGAGCGTAGAGGAGATTGTAAAGCGATTCAAGACAGGCGCTATGTCCTACGGCTCAATCTCTCAGGAAGCTCACGAGACCTTAGCTCTCGCGATGAATATGCTTCACGGAAAGTCCAACTCGGGCGAGGGCGGCGAGAGCCCCGAGCGCCTTAAGACCAAGGGCACAAAGCACAACCGCTGTTCCGCGATTAAGCAGGTAGCCTCGGGACGCTTCGGCGTAACGAGCGAATACCTCAACTCAGCTGACGAAATTCAGATTAAAATGGCTCAGGGAGCAAAGCCCGGCGAGGGCGGACATCTCCCGGGCAACAAGGTTTATCCGTGGATTGCAAAGACTCGTCATTCTACCCCGGGCGTATCACTGATTTCACCGCCGCCTCATCATGATATTTATTCGATTGAGGATTTGGCTCAGCTTATATATGACTTAAAGAACGCTAACAAGAGCGCGCGCATCTCTGTCACGCTTGTTTCCGAGTGCGGCGTAGGTACTGGTGCCGCGGGTGTCGCGAAGGCAGGCGCGGGAGTAATCCTGATTTCAGGCTATGACGGCGGAACTGGGTTCTCGGCGTAGTTAAAGTCGAGAAGGCCGCGGATGCTGACGGGTGTCA
>JAILPC010000180.1 GCA_024690465.1 Ruminococcus sp. | reverse complement strand
GTCCCTTGCTCTACCGACTGAGCTACAAAGGCACATTTGGCGACCCGGAACGGGCTCGAACCGTCGACCTCTAGCGTGACAGGCTAGCGTTCTAACCAACTGAACTACCGGGCCATATTTAAGTCAGTATGCATTACATATGACGTTTTTAACAAGTTGGTGGGAACTACAGGGCTCGAACCTGTGACCCTCTGCTTGTAAGGCAGATGCTCTCCCAGCTGAGCTAAGCTCCCACAACATCGCTGTTTCTCAGCGACTAAATTATAATACCACAAGAGTAAAGGTATGTCAATACTTTTTTTAAAAATATTTTATCTTGCTTTTATAATTTCTTCCAGCTCGTTTTTTGTGAAAGTATATGTTTTGTTGCAGAACTGACATATAATTTCCGCGGTGTCGTTTTCGCCTGCGCAGGCACGGATTTCATCGTCGGGAAGTCCTCTGAAATAATTTTCGATTTTCTGACGTGAGCAGGAGCACACATAGTGTACAGGCATTTCGTCGAGAACCTCAACCTCAAAGCCCTTGAGCGCGGTTTTGCAGATGTCGAGTATGCTCATGCCCTTGGCGAACATTGTCGTGACGGGTTCAAGCTCGGCGATATTCTTCTCGAGCTTTTCGATTGTGTCCTCAAAAGCGCCGGGGAGCAGCTGAATCAGAAGTCCGCCCGCGAGCAGAACCTTGCCGTCCTCTTTGTCGAGCAGAACACCCAGCGCGCAAACTGTCGGGATTTGCTCCGAGCTTGCGAAGTAACCCGCGATATCCTCGGCGATTTCGCCGCTGACAATCGGGACCTGACCTATGTATGGCTCGCCTGTGCCGTAATCGCGGATAACTCCGAGCGTGCCGTCCTTGCCGACAGCCTTCGCCACGTTGAGTTTGCCGTTGTTATAATACTCGGTGGGGCAGTCATTATTGCCAACATAGCCGCGGACATTGCCGTTTGAGTCGCCGACGACGAACACGGTGCCGAGCGGGCCGTCGCCCTTTATGCTTAGGTTAATTTTCGCCTTTGCCTGCTTTAGGTTAGCGCCCATAAGCGAGCCTGCCGCAAGCATTCTGCCGAGCGCCGCGGTGGCGACAGGCGAGGTGTTGTGCAGGTGCTGAGCCGTAAAGACTATGTCGGAAGCGTCAACAGCAGCCGCCATAATCGCTCCGTCGCTTGTTATGCATCTGATTATTTTATCCATAATATCTTTCCTATAATTAGTGGTCAGTGGTTAGTGGTTAGTGGTCAGTGAATGGCGGGCTCTGCCCGCACCCGTTTTATGAATCATAAAAGTTGTTACATCTTTTTTGCAACAACGATTATTCTCTGTTCGTTTTCGTGAGGTTTTTGAAAGCCCATATCGCCGTAGACCGCCTGAAGCTCAAAGCCTGTTTTGTTCAGAAGCTCGGTCAGCTCCTCACGGCTGTAAGCGCGCTCCGAAAAGCTTTCATCATATCGTGTGTATGTTTCGCCATCCGGTACGAAAAATGTCAAATCAATATCGACGATATTATTTTCTTTTAAAGAATTTTGCCATACGCAGTAAACGTTGTCGGTGTCATATACAAAGGTGTTGTCGGCGAGTATTTCTTTGTGTTTGTAAACGGTGTTCGCGTCAAACACAAAGTAACCGCCTCTGTTCATAAACAGCGACACGCGCTCAAAGGCTTTTTCAACATCTTTGATGTCGGTGAGGTGGTTGACGCTGTCAAGCGAGCAGATACAGGTATCTATTGTGCCGTAGAGGTCGAGTTCCTGCATCTTCTGACACAGAAAAAGAGTGTCTATATTCTGCTCAAACGCCTTTTCCTGGGCGACTGAGAGCATTTCCTCAGACGCGTCCACACCGTATATGTCAACGCCGAGCTTTGCGAGTTCAAGCGTCAGACTGCCTGTGCCGCACGCTAAATCGAGCGTAAGTCCCGCGCTGTGTCCGAATTTGGCTAAAAGAACGGCGAGGTACGCCGCGCGTCGGTCGTAGCCGACGTTCTGCGTAAGCTCGTCGTAAAATTCGGCAAAAATACCGTAACTCATCTTTTGCTCAGGTCTATTCCCATATTCGCGAACGCGAGCATATAGCCGTCGGTGTCCTCGTTGAGGGAACGTTTAACACGTGAGATTGTTGCCGTTGAGGCGCCTGTCTTCTTGACAATGTCCGAGTAAACAACCTTTTCGGTGAGGAGCTTTGCGACAACAATGCGTTGGCTCATAGCGTTGAGCTCGGGCTGTGTGCACAAATCCTCAAAGAATCTGTAGCAGTCCTCTTTGGTTTTAAGTGTTAAAATCGCGTCGAAAAGAAAGTCAGTCTGTTCGTTTTTAAGTTTTGAGTTCATAGCCTTCTCCTTTTTCACACATTTAATCACTAAATTATAAAAATATTTTACCATACGAAAGTGAATTTGTAAAGAGAATTTTGAGATCAGTTAAATCATTAATCATTAAAAATGAAAAATGAGAAAATCTGGTCGGGGAGAAACGTTCCGTATTCCGCAACGTTCATATCCCGAATGTATTAATATTGCTATAAACTTATTTGCAGTGTCAGATGTTTTACAATAGTTCGGGAACATAAGGTTTGTATTGCTTCAGCCTATGTTCCCGACATTAATTTTTTAACGTTAAATTTTTGATTACTCTCCCTTGATTTGTTTCAGCGCCGACTTTTCAATCCTGCTGACCTGAGCCTGCGAAATTCCGATTTCCTCGGCGACTTCCATCTGGGTTTTGCCCTTAAAAAATCTCAGCCCGATTATCTTTTTTTCGCGGTCGCTGAGGTTTTTGATTGTGTCGCGCATCGAGATTTCGTCAATCCAGTCTTTGTCGTCGCTTAGGTCGCCTATCTGGTCCATAACGTAAATTGTATCGTTGCCGTCCGAGAACAGCGGTTCATAAAGCGACACAGGGTCCACAATAGCTTCGAGCGCGAGCACAACCGTGTCCTTAGGCAAATCCATAGCCTTCGCGATTTCCTCAACTGTCGGTTCACGGTTGAGCTTGTTTGTCAGCTTTTCCTTAACTTGCATAGCGTGATACGCAGTGTCGCGCATAGAACGAGAAACCCTCACGGCGTTGTTATCGCGGAGATATCGACGCACTTCGCCTATAATCATAGGTACACCGTACGTTGAGAACTTCACCTCGAGCTCGGGATTGAAGTGGTCGATAGCCTTTATCAACCCGATAACACCCACCTGAAACAGGTCGTCGGGGTTTTCACTGCGGTTCTGAAACCTCTGAATAACCGACAGCACAAGCCTGAGATTCCCTTTAATCATTTTATCGCGCGCTGCTTTGGCTTCCTTTTTTGTGCCGTTTCGAATAGTTTTCAGCAAATCTGTTTTTTCGTCCTCAGTGAGCACTTTTAACTGAGAAGTGTTTACTCCGCAAATATCAACCTTGTTATACTGCAAAAAAACAGCCCCTTTGATAATACTACTTAGAGTATTGCCAAAAGGGCTTGATTAAATTCAATTATCAGTTAACATCGTTTAATTCTTTTGCGGAATTATCTTCGTTGCCTATAGTCTGTACACCCGAGAGCTTGCGCTGAATCTGTCTGGTGCGCACGCCTACGAGCTTGTCGAGCTCGGCGTTAGCCTGGTTTATGCGCTGCTGAGTCATTTCGAGCACTTCGTTGAACTTGTCGAACTCGACCTTGACGTCGCTGAGTATCTTCCAGACCTCGGTGCTTCGTTTCTGAACCGCGAGCGTTTTGAAGCCCATTTGCAGTGAGTTGAGCAGAGCCGCCATTGTGCTCGGTCCCGCGACGTTAACCTTGTACTTGCGCTGTAATTCTTCCACAAGACCGCGGTTGACAATCTCGCTGTAAAGTCCCTCAAACGGCAGGAACATAATCGCGAAATCGGTTGTGTTAGGCGGCGCTATGTATTTGTCGCGTATATCCTTCGCCTCGGATTTGATTGTCGTCTCGAGAGTTCTTGCGGCTATCGCGATTTTCTCGCGGTCGCCGTCCTCAATCGCGTCACGCAGCGCTGAGTAGGTGTCGCCCGGGAACTTTGAGTCTATCGGCAGATAAATGAAGCCGTCGTCCTCCGCGGGGAGCTTTACGGCGAATTCTACAACATTCTTCGAGCCTTTCTTTGTGGCTACGTTCTCGTCGTACTGGTCGGGGGAGAGTATCTCCGAGAGAATCGCGCTGAGCTGAATCTCGCCGAGAATACCGCGCGTCTTGACGTTTGTTAGAACCTTCTTGAGGTCGCCGACGCCGACTGCGAGATTCTGCATTTCGCCCAGTCCCTTGTATACCTGCTCAAGGCGCTGGTTGACGAGCTCAAAGCTTTTAGTCATCTTTTCCTCAAGCGTTTTCTGCAGCTTTTCGTCAACGGTTTTGCGCATTTCCTCAAGCTGCTTGTTGTTGTCCTCCTGAATGTAAGTGAGCTTTGTTTCGACAGTCTTTCTGATGAGTTCGAGCTCCTGTTTGTTCTCAACGGCAAAGTTGTTCAGTCTCTTTTCGATCATATCGAACTTATCCTGCTGAGACTGTGAGAACTGCTTCTGGTTCTCCGAAATCATATCTCCCATACTCTTTACAGACTGCTGTGTAGAGGCGGTGAGCTCCTGCCTGAGCATACTGAACTGCTTTTGATTTTCGGAGTTTATTTCGGCGATTAGTGCCGATTTGTCGCCCTGCTTGTTTTTGCTCGCGATAACAACAGCGATTACAGAAAAAATCAGAGAGACAATCCCGATAGCTATGAGTATATATAACAGTGTAGTTTCCATTTCTTAAATCCTAAATCCTTAAATCCTGTTATGACATAACCTTTACAAACTGTTCCTGCATATACGAGTAAACGTCCTCGTCAACGTTTCTGAAAGTATAGCATTTATCGAGGTAATCATCGGTGGGGTATACAAGCGTACTTCCCGCGATATCCTCGTCAATAAGGTCCTTGGCGCCCTCGACAGGTGAGGCGTATGTGATGTAATCCATATTAGCCGCGGAATTCTCGGCAGTTGTCATAAAGTTGATGAACTTGTGAGCCGCGTCAACGTTCGAAGCGCTCTTGGGAATACACATATTGTCAACAAAGAGGTTTGAGCCCTCTTTTGGAAGAACGCCGACCAGATCCTCGTTGTTTGTCATCATTGTGTAAATGTCGCCCGCGTAGTAGGGAGCGGCAGCGGACTGGCTGTTCTCCATCTCCGTAAAGGTCTGGTCCATAGCGTACTTCTTTAGCAGAGGCTTCTGTTCCTTGAGCTTTTCTGTAGCCTTGTCAACGTCTGCCTTTGTGAAGTTCTCTGGGCTGATACCGCACATCTGCATAGCTATGGCGTAAGCGTCGCGGCTGTTGTTGAACATAAGGAGAGAACCGCTGAGGTTTTTGTCCCAGAGTGTAGCCCAGCTGTCGGGTTTGCCCTTGACCATAGTCTTGTTATATACAAGCCCTGTTACGTTCCAACTGTAGGGGATGGAGTAGTTGTTGCCCTTGTCGTAGTCCATGTTCTTGAATCTGTCCATAATGAGCTTCTGATTCGGAATTTTTGACAAGTCAAGTTTCTGAATCAAATCCTCGTTCTTGAGCTTCTCCACCATATAGTCGGAGGGGAAGATGACGTCATATTTTGAGTTGCTCGACTTGATGAGGTTGTAGAGCTCCTCGTTTGTTTCGTATGTTGTCAGATTGACCTTGATGTTAAACTCGTCCTCAAACTTCGCTATAATATCGACAGTTCCGTCTGAGCCGTCGGCGAAATATTCGCCCCAGTTGTATACGTTGATTTCGCCGTCGTATGACGAGCCGCACGACGCGAAAAGCGCCGCGAGTCCGCTGAGCATAAGCAAAGCGAGAATTGCACAAAAAATTCTTTTCATAATTACCTCCATATTTTAGTTCTCAGTATTCAGTTCTCAGTTCTCAGTTGTTCGCGCGATAAAGCAATAACAGAAACAGAAGAACTTTTCCCGATAGATGTTTGTTCAAGTTTCATTAACTGCAATTGTTGACGTGCTACTGACTACTGATTACTGTCTACTGACTACTGGATTATAGTCTGACGCCCTGTTTCTTTTCGGAGCGCCTGTCCTTAACATTTATTGCGACCATAATCAGCACAATCGCTACAAACATCAGCGCCGACAGAGCGTTTACCTTTGGCGATATACTCTGATGTGTCATTGTGTAAATCTGTATCTGCAGATTCTGAAAACTCGACCCGCGTGTGAAATATGTAATTACAAAGTCGTCCAGAGAATAGATGAATC
>JAILPC010000082.1 GCA_024690465.1 Ruminococcus sp. | reverse complement strand
TTAAGAGGCAGCTTTTGCTATTCTGATATCACATTTTAATGTTACGCCGTCAACTGTCGCCGTCACTTTGGTTCGTCCTACCGCTACGCCTGTTACCTCGCCCTTTGAGTTAACTTTGGCAATCTTTGTGTTTTCGGATTTCCACGTTACAGCGGCTCCGCTTGACTGGAGAACCTTCAGCGCCTTGGTCTGCTTTACTCTGACTACCTTGTATGTCGAGTCAAGTATCGGATCATAAACCGTAACCTTGCAGGTCATCGGAACCTTGTTGCGAACAGCTGTGATTATCGCTGTGCCGTAGCCCTTTGCGACTATCTCGCCGCTTGAGCTGACCTCGGCGACCTTGTTATCGGAGCTTGTCCAGGTGATTTTACCCTTGCCGCCTGTGACGGTGAGCTTTTTCTTACCGCCTTTCATAAAGGTCGCTTTCTTAGCCGAAAGCTTGGGATTCATAACAGTCAACTTGAACTTGAGCTTCGTTGAGCCGCTCTTGACGTTGATTGTTGTTGAACCGGCTTTGATACCTCTGAGCTTACCTGCCGCGGTAACACGGGCGATCTTGCCGTCCGCTGTAAATGTTGTTGTATCTCCCGCGTCCTTGACCTTGATGTAGTAGACATTCTGCAGATACATCGTTGTTGCCGCCTCGGCGAGATACGGTCTAACGAGATAAACCTTGCCGTTGATTGAGCCGTTGAGGTACTTACATTTATTGAGGATAACCCAGCCTGTCTTTCCGTTGTATGTTATTTCGCCCAAAGACCATGTGCTGGAATAATAAACTGATTTAACCTTGAGAGCAGTGCCCTTCGGAATCTTTGAAAGACTCTTCAATTCGGTGCAGCTGTTCTTGAGATATGTATCCTTAGAAGTTTTGAAGTTTTCGTATGTTGTTGGATATTTTGTTACAACAAAAGCGCACTTGAGCGAAACATCGCCCACCTTTGCCGTGATTGTTACCTCACCCTCTTTGAGTGCGGTAACCTTACCCTTGGAGCTTACCTTGGCGATAGTCTTGTCAGACGAGCTCCATGTGGGAGTGAGCTTGGTGTGATTTACCGAAAGAGTATAGCTGTCACCTATACAAGCCGTAGCCGTGGAGTTGCTGATTGTCGGGTTCTTAACGGTAACGATACAGGTCGCCGTGCCTGTAGCCGTAGTCAGCGTAACCGTAGTTTTGCCTGCCTTTAGAGCGGAAATCTTGCCCTTGGAGCTTACTTTGGCTTTGGTTTCGTCTGAGCTCGTGTACTTGCCGCCGAGTGAGTTTGTCGATGTAAGAGTTGCCGTGTAGTCAACATAAACGGTCTTCTTCTCGGGTGTAAGCGAAGGTCTCAGCTGATAATATACGCCGTTGATATTGCCGTAAATATAGTCGCAATAGTCAAGCGCTACCCAACCCTTTTTGGAGCCGTATGACGCGTAACCCCAGACGTAATCGGTCTTTGCCTTAACCTTGGTGACGTTAATCTCGCCGCCGAAAGGAACCTTTGAAACAAGGGAAGCGGAAGTTGACGCGGACTTGCGCATATTGAGCGTGCCCACGCTTACCTGCCATACCTCATATGTATTGGGCTCGTTAACGGCGTCAACAGAGTAGTTCGGGTGTCCGTAGCCGATAACATAACTGCTGGACAGACTTCTCGAACTGCTTGTTGTGTATTCGCATACGCTTGAGTTTGTGGCATTGCCCTCGATAACGTCAAGGTAATTGCCGTTCAGTCCCGCGACAATACCTACGTGTGAGGGGTCGCTCTGGATACCGCTGTCGCTGTAAAATACGATATCGCCCTTCTGAGGCGTATATGTTCCGCCGAAGTATTTACTGTCGTACCATCTTTTCTGGGACTTGAACCAGGAAATACCGACGCTGCACGCCGCAAACTTGGAGATAACGGACTGCGGAATCTTTGCCTGATTCGCGCACCAGCTTACAAACATCGCGCACCAGGGCTGATTGACAAAGTAGCTGTTATACCAATAACCGTACTTTGTGCCTCCGCTGTTCTCCTGATAGCCAATCTGTGTACGCGCTACGCCGATAATATCGGTTGCGCCTATACCTGTGTTTTTGTAGGTATTGGGATATCCTGTCGGATATGACGCCGCGCTGACGGTCTGTTCACTCGAAACAGTCAGACCCGCGAACACTGAGAATACCAGAACGGCTATAAGAATATATGTAGTTGTTTGTCTGATAATCTTACTCATAGTACCATTCCTATCAAATACAAAATTCCAACTCTTTCTTCCAAATCAAAAGCACATATTTCGACATTATATTTATTTGATTGTAACATATATTTTTTTTACGGTCAACCGTAAAATTATTGGTATCAAAACCGCTGAAAATCCGAATAACAAAGGAAAAGAGGATAGCCGAAGCTATCCTCGTGTGAATATATTTTACAAATTTTCCACCAATCCTGCCAAAAACAATTGTATCATGGTAACATCTCTGATACTAATTTTATCGTCTCGGTAGGTTTGAGCGAGCAATTTTTGCTCATCAGTGAGCGCAACCCTGCCGACAAGAGCGAGCTGAAGCTCAGACGCGTCGCTTATATTCACGATACCGTTGAGATCAATATCACCCTTTTGCATTTCAAAAATCGCGCCGACGGAAAAGCCCTCCGACACCGCTTCGCCTTTCGAAATGAGCCTGACGTCGCCGTTTACGGTGATATCCTCGGTTCCGTCATCCTTTTCGTGCGTCCTGTTGGCGGTAAGGTTCTGAAAATCTATTTCTATTTCGGTATCGCTGTCGAAACTGCCTGAAGCTTTGAAGGTATAGCTCAGAAGTCTGTTCTCTGACGAAAAATCATAAAAACCCGAACCCGCAGAAAACACAGTGATAACAGAGTTCTCGTCAGTCTGACGCTTTTCCGTGATATTTGATTGAGATGATTTGATTATGCCGTTTCTGACGTCTTTAACTCTGAGCTTTGAGCTGTCAAAACCGAGCACTGTCGTTCCGTCAACAACAGGCAGTCCGGAGCTCAGCTTTATGGTCACATCAAACACGCCGTTCGGATTTATCGTGCGTGAAAACGGCTCAAAAAAGTTCTGCTTTGACTTTATTGTAACGCTCTTTGGCTCCGAGGCAAATGCGGAAAAAGGCAACGTCAGTACAACGAGCGCCGCGCAGAGCGCTGTGCATAATACTTTTTTTAAAATTTTCAATTTATTCGTCTTCATCATAAAAAGGTTCTGTACCTTCAACCGCCTTTTTTGCGAAAGGCACGGAATACGGAATCATCGAAAGCTGGAAACCGTTGAGGTGCGGTGACGCGGCGATTGAAATGCCCTTGAAAATCTCCTCCATTTTATTGCCTGAGAAGTCAAGAATTACCATATAACTGGGTTTGTCATCGTTTTCACGCTTGAATGTCCGCAGATAAGCTCTGTGAACATCGTCGCGCTCGTTGAGGTAGTTTATCATAGCCGCCATCATATCGATGGGATACTCGTCGGGATCGGGATCGCCGAACTCAACTTTTTCGTCGTTCTTAATTTCCTGTTTTGTAAGACCGTTTGAAGCGCGGCTGTCCTTCTGCTGCTTGAGCGACATTACCATAGGCTTTGGGAACGCTACGGATTTGCCGAACGGATTAATTACAAAGCCCATAACTTCGCAGCCCTCTTCACCAAGAACCTGAGCATAGCTGTCGAATGTCATTACAACATTGTCCTTGCCCTTGGCACCGTCCCACTTCTGTTTTTCGGTCTCGTCCGTAAAAGCAGGGAAAAACTTTTCCTTGTTATTATTTTCAATCAGCTGGAACTGAACCTGTGTCTCCTGCTGCATAACAGTAGCGCCGTTATCATTCACCTTTGCTACATTGCGCGGCTTTGAAACAACACCCGGAGTTATGAACTTTGCCTCCATAACGCAGTCGATCATATGATTAACTGTATCGGGATTGTTGTCCGCCTGCATCTGTTCAATCGCCTCAAGAAGCATCGGATTTGTTATCTTATTATTGTCAGGCATAATAATCGCCACAGCCTTTCCGCCCACAAATATTTAATCTTACTCTACAGCCTTAACGTGGGCAGATAAGGCGTGAGTTTTCGATTTCAGTCGTCCTAAAATGTTGAATAGATGTCTTCGATTGTTTTAATCTTATCAGACTGAAAGTAAATATATGTCTGGTCAACAATCATCTTGCTGCCGTTATAGTCAATTATAAATACGCTTTTGCTGTCCTCGGACTCCTTGGACACAACCTTGAGCGGATTGCGTCTGAACTCGCCCTCATCGATAGCGTACCGACGCGCGAATTCGTCAGCCGTAATACAAACACTTCCGTAGCCCGAAAAAGGCGACAGCTCTGATGCGCTTATGAGATAATACTGTTTTTTGAGAAGCTTGATTCCGATATCAACATTCAAAAGACTGCCGATATAGCTGCCCGCGTCATTGAGAAACATTCCTGTTTTATAGTATCCTATCGAAACGGTCAGGTCGGAACGCACCGCAACGGGACTCGCGATACCGTTTTTGCCCGAAAGCCCGCTGTTGATATCCACGCTGACAACGTAGGCTGAGCTTCGGTTAACCAACTCAATGAGAGCTGTCATATCCTCTTTCAGAGTTCCCGAAAATCCTGTGCCGAGTATGCAGTCAACTATGATATCGTATTCGGAGAGGTCGGTGTATTCGTCACAAAAAGCCTCTCTTACTCCTTTTTTAACACAGCGCTTGTAATAGTAGGCTCCGTCCGCGGAGAGCTTTTCGCTCACTCGCAGAACAACGGGAGAAAATCCTTTGTCGATAAGTATCTCAGCAAGGGCAAAACCGTCTCCGCCGTTGTTGCCGCTGCCGCATATTATCGCGATTGAGCCTTTCCAGAGCACATTGTCAAAAACGCCCTGAGCGGCGCGCTTCATCAGCTCCTGTCCGCTGACAGCGGTATTTATTGTGAACTCGTCGCTCTCACGCATATTTTTTACTGTGATTACATTTTCCATAAATTACTTTTTCTTGAACTTATTGCGCAAACGCCAGTAATTGTGACAGAACCATAAGATAAAATGTCTGCGACCGAGCGATTTGCACCAGAATTTCACATATCTCAAGTAAGAAGCATCCCGTACGGTATGCTCCTTATCTCCTTTATACCAACTATCAAGTTTGCCGATTATCTGTTCGCGCTTAACTCCGTACTCGAGTACCCACTGGTTATCGCCGCAACAGACATAGCCGTCGTCGCTGATGTCGAGAACACGATGAAGCACAAGCTCACCGCTCTCGCGTCTGTACAGAACAACGTCAAATTTTTTAATCTCGTCCGCTCTTCTTACGCAGATTTCGTTGCGCTTATCCTTGAGCATCGGGAACATGCTTGTACCCTTGGGCCTTGTGACATAAAAGCCTTTTTCGCGGATTACATCCTCGATAGTTTTATACATCAAGCAGCCCTGCTTTTTTCAGATTGGTAATAAACACATCGGCGTCGCGTCTTGCGATATCCTCGCTGACATCGTACTGTTCGAGCATAGCCGAAACTACATCATCATAGCTTTTGTCGCTCTGAAGGAACTTATAGATAAACGCTCCGACGCTGTTGATTGTAATAAGCTTGTTGAAGTTTTCGCTGTCGTCGCCGACGGCAACCACAATGTAATCATCACCGAACTGTCTCAGCATAAAACCGTCTTTTATTTTCATAAACTTATTTCCATAACCTTTCCGCCCACAAATAAAAACTCCCACAACCTTAACGCGGGCGGATAAGGCGTGTATGGAAATTTCAGTTATAGCCCGTTGCCGCTTGAGGCAAACCGAGCGAGCAATTCAAATTTGTTAAATGTATTTTCGATTACACTAAATTCCTTTTATTCCGTTATACGCGACAACAGCCGCGTCATCGTTCATATTTACACGCAGGTCATAGCAGTCCACCTGATTGAGAAAACCATCAATCAGGTCGAGAAGCTTGCCCATTAGCTCAGGCTGGCTTGGTCTTACCGTCTGGTTGAGCATTTTTGACACAATCGAAATAGTGTCGATCGGTCCGATTGAGTTCTGCTCAGCGCGGGAGAGAAAACAAAGCGCTTTTGCAGGCACACGGATATTCTCACCAAAGCCTTCTTTGCCCTTCCACGGAGTGCCGTAAACATAGAAAACTCCGTCAATTTTGCGCACTATCGGTTTATCATCATTAATAACGGTAACGCGGTCACCGAAGTTCTTTATCCAGATATTTCGGTGGGTGCTCTTGCCTGTGCCGCTTTGGGCGGTGAACATTATCGCCTGGTTGTCAACACAGATTGCCGAGCAGTGAAAAAAGAACGCGTCATATCTGTCCATAACTATATAGATATACTTGCGGTATAATGCCGTAAACTCAAGCACATACGCCGGTACGTCATATGGCGACAGCACACGTTCGTTCTCAATATCCGCCTCTGTAACCTCAAGGGCGAACTCGGGAATTTCGTCCTTGTCCGCCCTATAGTCTTGCATATTTTCAAATGTATAGCGATAGTTAATATCCGCACTGAAAACTATGTCCGCGATTTTATAGTTAAAAATCATGGTCTGATAATTTCAGAATAATAGCCGTCGAGAGTTACGGGAAGCTTTTTGAACACCTTAGCAACAAAATACTGAATGCCTGTAACATCAATGATGTTTCTC
>JAILPC010000025.1 GCA_024690465.1 Ruminococcus sp. | reverse complement strand
TCAGCTCTGTAACAATAACAGCCAATATTTCTACTCCCCTTTGTATAGTTTTTCTTCTCAATATATTATACCGACTCAAAAACCAAAAATGAGACATTATTATAAAAAATAGGAGCGGTTCAGATGAACCGCTCCGTAAATTTTGCATTAAGCATTTTAAATTGCGAATTGATTATACGCAGCCCTGAGCCTTCATAGCCTCGGCAACCTTGAGGAAGCCCGCGATGTTCGCGCCTGCCATATAGTTACCCTCCATACCGTACTCCTTGGAAGCGTCGTCACAAGCCTTGAAGATGCTCTTCATAATGTTGTGAAGTCTGTTGTCAACGTCCTCAAATGTCCAGCTCAGACGCTCTGAGTTCTGGCTCATCTCGAGACCTGATACGGCAACGCCGCCCGCGTTGGCAGCCTTGGCGGGACCGTAGAGCATATTGTTCTCGAAGTATACGTCGATAGCCTCGGGAGTTGAAGGCATGTTGGAGCCCTCTACGAGAGCGTAGCAGCCGTTCTTGGCGAGAGTCTTGGCGGATTCGCCGTCAACCTCGTTCTGGGTAGCGCAGGGAAGCGCGATGTCGCAGGGGATTGTCCAGATACCGCTGCAGCCTTCGGTGTACTTGGCTTCGGGATGAACTGTAACGTATTCCTTGATTCTCTTTCTCTCAACTTCCTTGAGCTGCTTAACGAGGTCGAGGTCAATACCGTTTTCGTCATAGATATAACCGTTTGAATCGGACAGAGCGACAACCTTCGCGCCGAGCTCTGTAGCCTTCTGTGTAGCGTAGATAGCAACGTTGCCCGAGCCTGAGATAACGACTGTCTGTCCCTCAAAGGACTTGCCGTTAGCCTTGAGCATCTCGTTAGCGAAGTAGCAAACGCCGTAGCCTGTAGCCTCTGTACGCGCGAGAGAACCGCCGAATGTGAGGCCCTTGCCTGTGAGCACGCCTGTGAACTCGTTTCTGAGTCTCTTGTACTGACCGAACATATAGCCGATTTCACGAGCGCCTGTACCGATGTCGCCCGCGGGAACGTCTGTATCGGGACCGATGTGCTTTGAAAGCTCTGTCATAAAGCTCTGGCAGAAGCGCATAACCTCAGCGTCAGACTTGCCCTTGGGATCAAAGTCGGAGCCGCCCTTACCGCCGCCCATGGGCAGAGTTGTAAGGCTGTTCTTGAAAATCTGCTCGAAGCCGAGGAATTTGATGATACCGATATATACTGAGGGATGAAGTCTCAAACCGCCCTTGTACGGACCGATAGCTGAGTTGAACTCAATACGGAAGCCGCGGTTTACGCGCTGTACGCCGTTGTCGTCAATCCACGGAACACGGAAGATAATCTGTCTTTCGGGCTCAACGATTCTGTCAAATACGCCTGCCTCAACGAGGTCGGGACGCTTCTCAGCTACGGGCTCGAGGGATGTGAAAACCTCTGTTACAGCCTGAATAAACTCGGGCTCGCCCTGATTTCTCTTTTTAACTGTCTCAAGTAAATCTGCTAAATACTTATTCTGTAATGCCATTTTGAATCCTCCATTCTTTTATACACTTAATAGCACTTTAACATATTAACACATACAATCGTAAATTGCAAGAATTTTTTTAAAAGTTTCATATTTTTGTAAAAAATGAAAGTTTTACGGCATAATTTGCGTGGTTTTTGTAGACTTACTTGCATATTACGCGAAAAAGGCTCGGAAGCCCGAGCCTTTTTTCTTTTAAAGATTATTAATTCTTAATTAACCTTAATTTTTAGTGTTACAGTCTTCTTAAAGGGTTTATACGCGGTGCTGCCTGCCGCGGCTACCTTGATTTTTAATTTGTAGGTCTTTTTCTTCATACCCTTTTTGAAGGTAATCCTGCCTGTCTTTTTGTTTACTGAAATTTTCTTGTCGCCCTTAACCTTCTTGAAGGAAACCTTGCCCTTGGGAGATTTAACGGCAACAGCCTTGACGGTCTGAGCCTTCTTTTGGAGCTTGGAATACTTAACACTCGGCTTTAAAATCTTGATTTTGGCTGTGTTCGCTTTCTTTGAAACAACAATTTGAACAGACGCGCGCATAGTATTGTTTATCGCCGTGATAGTAACCTTGCCCGCGGACTTTGCCGTTACAAGACCTTTCGAGCTGACAGCGGCAACCTTCGTATCAGAGCTTTTAAATTCCGTGTTTCCAGAAGGATTTAAAACGTTCGCGTTTAGTTTTATTTTGTCATTGACAAAAATGCTTGACTTCGGAGCCGTGAGAATAATCTTTGTGGCTGACGGCGGAATCGAGGCGTCCTCAGCGAGTACGAGCACATTGTAGCTGAATTCAAAGCCCATAAGCTGAGCTACGGCGGTGTAGGTGTTGCCCGCTGTCCACTGATTGTAATAATCCTGAACGGTCTTGGGAACTTCAAGCTCGGCGCGGATGTATCTGCCCATATAAGGAATATAACCGTCCTCGTCGCTGGTTACAACTTTTCCGTTCTTGAATTTGACGGTGAAGTTTTTCGTGACGATTTCCTCATAGCGGAAGAATCTGCCCACAAAATTGCCGCCCTCATAGTAATCCTCATAAAAGCCGTATTCCTCGTCGTTCTCGGTCACAATGAAATCGCAGTCCGCGGTAACCTTCTCGATAGGATTGCTTATAACGTGAACCTTAACCGACACGTCACATCCGAGCAGCTTGCCCTTGATTGTGTATGTGTTGCCCGCTTTCCACTCATTGTCGGGAGACTGGCCGTCCTCGATTTCGGTTATGTCATAGTATACGCCGTTATACTCAATCTGGCCGTTTTCGCCCTCAATAACTTTGCCGTTCTTGAGAGTAACCTTAACGTCGGAATAAATATCATACACAAAGCAATTCCACTCTTTTCCGTCGTCTTCACAAACAGAACTGTCGTAGCCATCGATAAGTGTAATATCACCTACGCTTACGCTCTTTATTGGAGAGCCCGTAATCTTAACGTTATATGTAACCTCATATCCGAGAATGAACGCCTTGCAGCTGTATGTATTGCCCGCTGTCCACGGGTTCTTAAAGCTCTGATTATCGGTTATGTTTGCCGCGGTGAAATAATTACCGTCATATTCCACATATCCCAACTCATCGCTCTTGAGCACAGTGTCGTCCTTTAATGTGACGGTGTATGTAACTGGAGCGCAGTTATAGCGGAAGAAGCTGATTTCCTGACCTGACTCATCGTCATATTCGTAATCCCAGCTGCCCGAAGATTCTTCAATGAGGTTTACTGTGGAAACCGACACGCTCTTTACGGGACTTTCAACGATTTCAACCTCGAACTCATCGCTTACGCCGAATATGGTGCCTGTTGCCTTGTGCTTGTCGATATCCCACGCGCTGTCGTCCTGGTCGTCAACAATGTTGAGGAAGAACGATTCATTGTTATACTGAACAGCTCCCAGCTCGTCGCTTTCGAGCTTTGTTCCGTCCTTCAATGTGACGGTGAATTGCGGACGCGGCTCGTATTTTCCGTCTGAGCTGATATTAGTGTTCCTGATAATTTTAATATCGCTGATTTCAACACCTGACGCGGGAGTGTCGTCAACTTCTACGTCAAACTCGGCGCTCGCGTTCCAGAGCTCGGCAGTCGCCTTGTGAGTGCCATTTCCCCAGGAATTGTCCTTGCTCTGGTCGTCTTTAAACGATACGGGAAGCTCTTCCCCTCTGAACAAATAGTCGCCGTCCGTGTTTTGGGTAACTACCGTGTCGTCAAACATTGTAATCTCTAATTCGACATATTTTTCGTATGCCAGATACTCGTAGTATTCGGTTTCGTTAGTATAGCGGCGGGCTGTGTCCGTACCCACCTGAACCTTTACAGGAGCGTTCAGCACCTTGATTGACTTAACGGAATCGTCTTTGACAGTTACGTTAAAGTCAGTTTTCAGGGAGCCTATGCTGCCTGTTACCTTATAGGTGTTTCCGGGCTCCCATCGGTTCTCATAGTCCTGATCGTCCTCATAGTTGAGCTTGTATGTTCTGCCGTCAATCAGCACCGAGCCGTTGTGACCGTTTACTGTCTGACCGTTCTTGAGCTCGACCTTGAAGTCGGGAGTATAGTGATACTCATCCCAGTATTTTTCATAGTCCCAGTCGTATTCCTCGGAGCTGTCGATTCCGCGGCGGATTTCAACGTCCTCAATTGTCAGCGTCTTTACGGGACTCTCAACAACAGTTACGTTAATCTTTTGTGACTGAGCGCCCACAAATATATACGCCGACTGAACGCCTGTTTCCCATTCGTTTTCGTCGTCCTGGTCGTCGGATGTATCGATTTTGTATTCTGTTGAACCGACTGATATTTTTTCGTCCTCAAGCTTCTTTGTAACGGTTGAACCGTTCTTGAGAGTAATACTGATTGTCGGATTAAAATTGAACCTTTTGTATGAATGTTCTACGCCGTCGACATAGTAATACTCGATTGATGTATCGGCGCCGTCATAAACCGTAATATTCTCAACGCTTATGCTCTTGATGTCGGACTCATTTATTGTGTAATTGAACTCGTATTCCTTGTTGAACAGAGTTGCCGTTACCTTGCGCGAGCCTACGCCCCAAGGGGCAAGATACTGTCTTGTATCCGTCTCGGCGTCGCGTGATACGCCGAGGATATCCACGCCGCCTTCATCAGACTTGATTGTTTCGCCGCTCTTGAGATAAACGGTGAACTCGGGCGTAGTGTCGTAGCAAAAATAAACTCTTTCCAATTTGTTCTGTGAGTTTTCGTCATCCCAGCTGTAATAGGATGAAATCCAGCCGTTTGTGCCCTCAACACATGTAACATCCTTGAACTCTACTCTGTCAATCGGAGAGGGTAAAACAGTAACAACAGCTGTTGTCTCCAGACCGAGAATGCTGAATGTAACATTGTGGTCGCCTGTGCCCCACGGCGTCTCCCAAGACTGTCCGTCGTCGAACTCAATCTCGAACTCCTTGCCGTTGTAAACGACACAGCCGTCCTCGTCGGTGGTCAGAACATTGTCGTCCTCGAGTGTGATAGTGCATTTTATCTTGTCATTAAACACGTAGCTGCTCCACTTGTGCTCGTTGTTGTCGTCATCGTAGGAGTTGACAAGCTGAGCGTCAACGTCCTCGTAAATCTCGATATTCTCAACGCTTATGCTCTCGGGCTTTGCCATGTCACCTTCGGGGAGCTCTTCTCCTTCGCCCTCGTCGGAATCTTCATTGCCTGTGAAATAGCTGATGTTTTCCTCTTCTCTGTCAACAGCCGCGGCCTGCTTGCCGTCCACAGCGGCAGACGCTGAAATCGGCGCGATTGTGAGAACGCCGAAAAGCATAATCAAAGCCAAAAACAAGCTCAGACATTTTGAAATATTCTTCATATTTTTGCCTCCTCTTAATTGATAATGCTATTATATATTATTTTATAAATCCATGTCAATTGTTTTGTACAACATCTCCTGTTACCGCGTTCGGATACCCGATGACATCAACGGGGCTGAGCTTCACCTGGGTGCCGATTTTTCCGCCGCTGATATATATCCTGTCAAAACAGAGGGCGCTGTCATTAAACACCGTGACAAAGCTCCCTCTCATTCCGAGCGGAGAAACGTTGCCGCGCTCATATCCGCATATCTTCTTCAAATCCTTGACACGCGTCATTTCGATACTCTTCTCTCCCGCCGCCTTCGCGGCTTTCTTGAGGTCGAGAGTAGAGTTGACAGGGATATCGAACACATAGTACGCGCCCGACTTTCCGCGCGCTACAAGCGTCTTGAAAACCTCGTCGGGATTCTGCCCCATAAGAGCGGCTACCTCGCTGCCCTCCACGGCTTCGTTTCCGTGCGGATACTCAAAAACCTCGTAATCTATCTTTGCTCTGTCGAGTATGCGCATTACATTTGTCTTTATCTGCTTTGACATAACATCACCCTTTTCAATATATCATTTCATCTCTCAAAAATCATTTCAATATTATACTCCACTCCTTAATAAGCCTGTCCGTTGAGTAAGCGGCGTTGGCGGGGCTGGTTGAGGGCAGCTTCTCCGCTTTAATATTCGTTAAAGGAAAAATAAATTTCATATATATCTTATACGACAGCGCGCCGTTGCAGAATATCCTGTCCACCCTGCTGTTTTTGATAATAAGCCCGAGGTCGTTCGGAACAACGTCCTTTACGGAGCTGTCGCTTGAGCCTGTAATCGCGCAGGACTGTATGGAATCCCACAAGGCAAGCCTGTTCCTGAGAATAAGACTTTTCTTTTCTTCTATATTGTTCGGCGCGTCTTCCCCGTACAGCGCTGCGATCACACGCCAGAATCGGTTCTGAGGGTGACCGTAAAAGAACATAGCCTCTCTTGACTTTACCGACGGAAAACTGCCGAGTATCAGAGTTTCGGAACGCTCGTCAAACAGCGGCGGAAACGGGTGCTTAATATTCTTTGTTTCGCTCATAGTATCACCGTTTATATTATATATCCGAATTAATTATACATCAAGTGTCACAACATAAAAAAATTAAAGGTTATATATACAGAGGCATTGAAAGATGTATACACATGCTGTATAATCAAAATATAAACAATTCAGGGAGTGATATCAATGAAAAAACTTTTATGCCTGTTTATCTCAGCAATTATGGTTGTCAGCATTTTTGCTTCATTTCCGCTCAGCTCGTCGGCGGCATCTAAAAAG
This sequence comes from Ruminococcus sp., assembly GCA_024690465.1. GTDB lineage: Bacteria > Bacillota > Clostridia > Oscillospirales > Acutalibacteraceae > Ruminococcoides. Next base: position 1,958 of record JAILPC010000025.1, on the reverse strand, counting down.
GTGAGCCTTAAAAAGTCGTCAATCACCCTCAGAATATCCAAGAAGAAGGGCAGGACTGTCTACGGCTCGGCAAACATTATTGTTAAAAAAATCAAGGGCGTCTCCGTCAAAAAGATTACATACAAAAGCTCTGACAAAAAGATTGCCAAGGTTTCTTCAAAGGGCAAGGTAAAAGCCAAAAAAGCAGGAAGGGCAAAGATTACGGCAACAGTTACCTACAAGTACAAAAAGCGCACACGCGTCAAATCCTTAACATTCAAGGTAACAGTCAAGGACGTACGCGCCAAAACCGCAAAGCCGACCTACCCCACAAGCCCGACAGAGCCCACGGAAGAAATTAACGCAAAAGCTCTGAACAAAGTACCCGAACAGAAAGAGAACATTGAAAACTTCAGCAACAAAGAGTTCCTTGAAAAGCTCTCAAAGTTCTCGAACAAGCTCTACGCAATGTCCGCGAAAGACGAAGCGAACAACTACACAATGTCGCCCGTTTCGGTATATATGGCGGTTTCGCTGCTCTACTCAATCGGTGACGAAGGCGTCAAGAGCGACATCAAAGAGCTGACAGGTATGGTCGACAGCGACTTCGCGAACACCAAGGAGCTGTTCAGATATCTCACCAAAAAGCACGAGTCCTTTAATCAGACATTCTCCCAGCTCAGGCTCACAAACTCAATCTGGCTCAACGAAGGACTTGAGACCAACCCCGAAGTGCTCAACATGCTCGCGAATGACTATTACTGCAACGCGTATGAAACAACGTTCAGCAGCAACAACCATCAAGCGAACGAAGATATAAGAAAGTTCATCAAGCAGCAGACAAACGGACTTATCAACCAGAGCTTTAATATCCCGTCGAGCACACTCTTCGCTCTGATTAACACGCTGTACTTTAAGGACGTATGGGACCTTGAACGCGACCGGCTCCGCACGGAAACAAGAGCGTTCACAACACCGAGCGGCACAAAACAGCATGAGTTCATCCTCGGCGAGTACGTTGACGGTCAGGTTCAGGAGACCGATTTGTGCTATTACTTCTACACAAAAACGAGCATGGGCTACAAGGCGAAGTTTATATTGCCGAAAAGCGGTCACACACTGAAGGAATGTATGACCTCGGAACACCTCGACAAGATTAATCGGGACACCGAGTTCAATGTTTATGACAAGGACAGCAAAAAGCACCTGACACGCTGTATATTCCCGAGCTTCAAGGTTGACAGCAGCACCAAGCTCAAGGAGATTTTTGCCGATAACAACCTGCTCACCAACACTTTTTCGCTCTACTACTCCCCTCTCGTTACGCAGCCTCTGCAGGTATCCGACATCAAACACAAGGTTATTGTTGACGTGAGCAAGACAGGTATTGAAGGCGCCGCGGTAACGATTATTATCAGCAAAGCGGGAACGGCATACGAACCCGACGAAAAGGTTTATCATGACTTTGTTATAGACAAAAACTTCGGCTTCATCATCACCGACAAATCCGACGTTGTCCTCTTTGAGGGCCAGATCACAGACCCGAGCTGACAAGCTGATATATAAAATAATCATTAAGTAACGCCGACTGAGAGCAAAACTCCCGGTCGGCGTTTAAATTTTTGCCCGATTATATCTTTTGAAAAAATCATGTGTTTGTTCGTATGTTAATCCAATTAGACCTTTCGATTTTAATTCCAGCATTTCTTTTGTAACCGCTCAATAACCACCCCGTAAAAAGCCCTCCATCCGCCAAGCGCGGATGGAGGGTGTTCAAATGTTGGATTTATTATTCTGAGACGGGGATCGTGCGGTTTTTTATTTCCGCTTTCATCTTTTCGCTCCAGGGCATAAAGCCCTCGAGCATTTCATTTGAGAACGGACGTCCGAGATATTGCATATCTGAAAGCATCAGTGCCAGATAAGCGTAAGGCTCAACATCATTCGCCTTTGCTGTTTCGATCAGGCTGTAGACTATC
>JAILPC010000209.1 GCA_024690465.1 Ruminococcus sp. | reverse complement strand
CGCTCAGCAGCACGCTGCGCGCGCACGAGCGATGTAGCGTTGCGACTGCCGCCTGCGGCGGATTAAAGGAGCAATCGCGCTCTCCAAAATAAGGAGTTGAAGGAGTGCGCTCCAAGCGCTCCGCACAACGACTATATTTTGGTGAGGGAAAATACAAAAGGCGGACGCGCTAATCGCGCGCGCTTTCTTGTTTGATAGGAAAGTACAACAAAACTGTATAAAATAATTATACATAAAGTAATAATTCTTAAGCATTGATATTACGGTATCTCCTATCAAACAAAAAATAATTTATATTGCCCGCTCAGTAGCACGCTGCGCGCGCACGAGCGATGGCTATACGAAAGCGGACGCGCTAATCGCGCGCGCTTTCTTGTAGAAAAAACAAGGCTTCCGAAAACGGAAGCCTTGATAAAGACGATAATATTCTGATTATCTCTTCGAGAACTGAGGCGCGCGACGGGCTCCTTTGAGACCGTATTTCTTTCTTTCCTTCATTCTCGGGTCACGAGTGAGGAATCCAGCCTTCTTGAGGGCGGGACGAAGCGCTTCGCTGTCATACTGAAGAAGAGCGCGGGAGATACCGTGGCGGATTGCACCCGCCTGGCCTGTAACGCCGCCGCCGTTAACACGGCAAACTACGTCAAACTTCTCGCCTGTCTCTGTGAGCTCAAAAGGCTGACGAACGATTAACTTAAGAGTTTCAAGACCAAAGTAATCGTCGATGTCTCTGTCGTTGATTGTGATTTTACCTGTACCCTGGTAAAGTCTTACTCTTGCTACAGAAGATTTTCTTCTGCCTGTACCATAAAAATACGGTGCCTTATCGTACATAGTCTATTCCTCCTTCTTAAGCTTCTACAGCCTCAGGCTTCTGAGCCTGGTGGTTGTGTTCAGCGCCTTCAAACAGACGAAGTCTTAAAAGCGCAGCTCTGCCGATAGTGTTGGAAGGAATCATACCCTTAACAGCAAGCTCCATAGCCTTTGTGGGACGGGTTGCCATAAGAGTGTCATAACCTGTTTCCTTTAAGTGGCCGATATAGCCTGTGTGACGATACCATTTCTTCTGGGCAAGCTTGTTGCCTGTGAGAACAGCATCTTTACAATTGATGATAATTACGTGGTCGCCGCAATCTACGTGAGGTGTGAATGTAGGCTTATGCTTACCTCTGAGGAGCACAGCTGCCTGAGCGGCAACGCGTCCGAGGGGTTTGCCTGCCGCGTCAATTACATACCATTTGCGGTCAATTTCGCTTTTCTTTGCCATATAAGTTGACATAGCAAATCCTCCTAAACTTTTTGATGCTCGACTATTATAGCAATCTGAAGGGCTGTTGTCAACACTTTTTTTGATTTTTTCAAAAATAGATTTCACGTACTCGCGAATTCGCCTGTATAGTCTTTTTATCTATGTTTTTCTAATGTGCGATTATTAAATATTTTTGTCCAAAATTTGCGATTATATATAGACTTTTACAGAATACATTGATATAATTAATTTATCATAACAAACGGTTAAATCAGTATCGGTTGTCTGTTAACTACTAACCGACCACTAACCACTGACCACTGACCACTAAAATAAGGGGGTTATCCTAATGGCAGTAGAATACACAGTCGGTATCGACTTAGGCGGAACAAATATCGTAGCGGGTGTTGTAAAACGCGACACGAGAAAGCACGAATACGAGATTATCGCCAAAGCCGATTGCAAGACAGCGATTCCTCGTCCCGAGGCTGATGTTTGCGACTCAATGGCTGACGTTGTAAAACAGGCGATTAAGAAGGCAAAGCTCACCATGGACGATATCGCGTATATCGGTATCGGCGTACCGGGAGCCGTAAATCCCGAAACAAGAGTTGTTGAGACCTCGCCCAACCTGTTCTTCACAAACTGGGAAGTCAGCAATATGATGGAGGAAAGACTCAACAAATATGTAAAGATTGAGAACGACGCCAACGCCGCGGCGCTGGGCGAGTTCCTCGCGGGAGCGGCTAAAGGCTGCAAGAACGCTGTTGTCGTAACACTCGGCACAGGCGTCGGCGGCGGAATTATCATTGACGGCAAGATTTACAGCGGCTCAAACTTCGCGGGCGCTGAGCTCGGACATATGGTAATCGTCAAGGACGGCAAGAAGTGCGGCTGCGGCCGCCGCGGATGCTGGGAAGCTTACGCTTCGGCTACAGCTCTCATCAATCAGACCAAGGACGCTATCCGTAACGAGAAAGCTGAATTCTCGTTTATGCTCGACGCTGTTGAAGGCGACATCGAAAAGGTTAACGGCAAAACTCCGTTCGACGCAATGCTCACGGGCGACCTCATGGGCAAGGCTGTTATCAATAATTATGTAAGCTATCTCGCTTGCGGTATTGTAAACGTAATAAACATCTTTCAGCCTGACATTCTCTGCGTCGGCGGCGGCATAAGCAAACAGGGCGAAACGCTCCTCGCGCCTGTAAGAGCTATTGTTGAGCAGGAGAGAATCACAAAACACAACGAAAAGCAGACACAGATTTGCGAGTGTATTCTCGGCAACGACGCGGGTATCATCGGCGCGGCGTGCCTGTAAGTCAATTCGCAATTCGTAATTAAATATTTATCATACGACACGGCTCGGAGAAATTCTTTTTCTCCGAGCCGTGGTTTAATAATATAAAATGAGAATTATTCCCCACACGATGCATCCTCTACCTCTTTTTTGATACAATTTTTTACCTCCTAAATTTGACATTCACTAAATGTCATTTGTTACCCTGATAATAGCATACAATATCCTTGTTGACAAGCACTAAATGTCAAGAGGAGAATAAATTATATGTTTAAGAATAAAAATGAGGGCAAGAATAACTATTGCGGCAAAAAAATCACTGAGCTAAGGCTACAAATGAAACCAAAATGCAGCCAACGACAACTTGCAGATAAACTACAGCTTATTGGAATAGATATTGATAAAAACGCTATTCAACGGATAGAGTGCGGCAAACGGTTTATTACAGATATTGAAATACTTGCTTTTTGCAAAATATTTGGAATTGAACCGAATGATATTTTTAAATAAATATTGACAAACCTAAAATTTTATAATATAATTACTTTTGCTGACTTTATAGGTCGGCATATGTGGCGGAATAGCTCAGCTGGCTAGAGCATTCGGTTCATACCCGAAGTGTCGTAGGTTCAAGTCCTATTTCCGCTACCAATGGCCCGGTGGTCAAGCGGTTAAGACACCGCCCTTTCACGGCGGTAACACGGGTTCGATTCCCGTCCGGGTCACCACTGGGGCAACAGGAGTTCCTGTTGCCCTAACTATTTGCCGGTGTGGTGGAATAGGCAGACACAAGGGACTTAAAATCCCTCGGACGAATAATCCGTACCGGTTCAAGTCCGGTCACCGGCACCAAAAATAAGGAGTACCGAAATGGTACTCCTTATTTTTTGTCGTTAATGTGACCGTACTTGAACAGGCTGTGTCTGTGATTTAAGCTGTGCGCAAATCACAGGTAAAAATGCTCCCGCAGAGCATTTTTAAGCCGCCGCGCAGACAAAACAAGGAGACCTTTCGGTCTCCTATGAATCAAAAATATTACATTTCCTTATAAAGTACTTTTTCGATGATAAACTTCGGACGGCGTTTTGTTTCGAGATAAATCTTACCTATATACTCGCCGACGATACCAATCATCAAAAGCTGAAGTCCGCCGATTGCCCAGAGTGAAACTATAGTGCTTGCCCAGCCTCCGACTGTCTGTCCCATAAAGAACCTGACAATACTGTAAATAAGAAAACCAATCGCTACAAGGAACGATAACATTCCAAGTATGAGAGATATTCTGAGCGGTTTTATCGAGAATGAGGTAATGCCGTCAAAGGCAAACGCGAGCATTTTTTTGAGAGGATATTTGCTTTCTCCCGCGAGACGCTCGTTGCGCTTGTATTCAACAATGGCGCTGGGATAACCAATCTGAGGAACAATACCGCGCAGGAAAACGTTAACCTCGCCGAACTCAAGAAGTCCCTCAATCGCGCGCTTGCTCATAAGGCGGTAGTCGGAATGATTTTCAACAATATCAACGCCGAGAGCTCTCATAAACTTGTAAAATCCCTGTGCAGTAGTGCGCTTGAAGCCCGTGTCGGTGTCGCGGTTGTTGCGAACACCGTAGACAATATCGTTGCCCTCGTAGTATTTGTCAACAAACTCGGGAATCTTTGTGATGTCATCCTGCAAATCCGCGTCAAGCGTGATAACCATATCGGCGTATTCCTTGGCGACCGTGAGCCCTGCGAGCAGAGCGTTCTGATGGCCCTTGTTGCGCGAGAGGTTGATGCCCACGAACATATCGAGGTTGTTGTGGTACTTTTCGATAAGCTTCCACGTATCGTCCTTGCTGCCGTCGTTCACGAAGGCAATTTTGCTTTCGGGAGAGATTTTGTCGTTTGTAATCATATCCGCCATAATTTTATAAAGGCGCATAGACGTTTCGGGGAGTACCTCTTCCTCATTGTAGCATGGAATTACCAGCCATAATTTTTCCATATTTTTTCCTACCTTTTACCTAATGGTCTTTTCAAATTTATTTCCGCATTTGGGGCATCGGATAGTGTGTTTTCCTTTTACGTTTTTAACTCTGAGCTGAGCCTTACACTGAGGGCATTTGTAATAGCGGTGTGTTCTGCCGTCACGGAACTTTTTGTAGGTCAGCTTGAACCAGCCTGTTACGGCTGAAAATACAGGTTTGAACTTTCGGTTTTCGGCGGTGCGTCCGTATATGTTTGTGGACAAAAACCTGAACACCGCGAGTCCGAGCAAGCCGAGAGAAACGAACATCAGAATGAGCTGAACGGGAAGGTTGAACATAAAGAATCTGCTCACTATCGAGATGATAACCGAGAAAACAATCAGGGTTATATTCAGCTCGTCGCTGCCGTAACGTCCCTGCATAAAGGTTTGGAATTTATATATAAGATTTCGCATATTATCACCATAAATATTCTACCATCAAAACCATACGGATACAATATACAAAATCAGCCTTTAGTACCTTTTGTAAACATATTGGTTATATCGAGCCGCTGTGTTGTGAGGATACCGAATCTGTCAGCCGACTCGTTAATCTTGAACTCCTTGTTGTAGAGGTTGTAGCTCGTATCGACATAGGGGTTATTTTTGCTGAGGGATATCATTGTCGCGGTCGACAGCTGAATCAGTACCGCTAAAAGTATCAAAGATATTTTCGCGGGGATACGGATACGTCTGAACGTGAAAACTTTCCAGCCGATAACAACGCTGAACAGAAACGGCAGGAACATAACAATCATTATCCAGAGCCTGTCCCCCATCTGCGCGAAGAGCTTTGACAGGTCAGCGTTCGTAAAGTCGCTCACCCTCATGAATTTACCCTCGGCTCCCTGATATAGGAGCTGAATCACAAACCATATTGTTAGTATAAAAGTGAACAGGTTATTCAGCACAAGATTGAACACACGTCCGCCGAACGTACAGATAACAGTCAGCACGCAGGCGAATACCATTGAAAACGCGCCTGTGTAGATTATGCTGTTGAAACCGAAGTCCTCACCGCAGCCGAGACGCAAAGAAAACTCGAGCCATAATATAAGAATCGGGAACCAAAACACGATCAGATAATCGTGTCCCTTCACCTTGCGCTCGACGTAGATTCCGAAACCGTCGTTATAATCGAGAGGGCTTCTTTCGCGTCTTTTGTTTCCCCTGCGCGCGGGACGTCTGCGCTCAACAGGCGCGGGGGCGGAATTATCGTCAAAGACGTTATAGTCGGGCAAACTCTCAACATATTCGTTAAAGTCCGCCATTTTCCCACCTCCTGAACATATAACTTAACATTTTAATTCTAATACACAATTATGATAAGGGCAAGTAAAGTTACACAATTGTAATTCCGAACACACAAAAACTCACAGAAAACGGCATTTTTCCGTCCTCTGTGAGTAATATTTTGCGTATTTATTTTTTGAGATTCGCGATTGCCTCGGCGGGATTTTCCGCCTTGAACACAGCTGTACCCGCTACGGCAACGTCAACGCCCGCGTCAATGCACTGCGCGATATTGCTTTCGGAGATTCCTCCGTCCGCTTCAATCAGCACATTCAGATTACGGCGTTTTATCTCCTCCTTGAGCGCTTTTACCTTCGGGAGCATATCAGCCATAAAGCTCTGACCTCCGAACCCGGGCTCAACCGTCATAACGAGAACCATATCGAGCTTGTCGAGGTAGGGAAAAACAGCCTCCGCATCGGTCTTTGGCTTAATGACAATACCCGCCTTTACTCCGCGCGCTTTAATCTTTTCAATCGTCTTTATCGGATCCGAGTCGCTCTCGATGTGGAACGTAATAATGTCAGCTCCCGCGTCGCAGAAATCGTCGATATATTTAAACGGCTCGCTTATCATAAGGTGAACGTCAAAAGGCTTTTCGGTGAAGCTTCTGACATACTTTATAACAGGCGCTCCGAAGGTTATGTTCGGGACAAAATGTCCGTCCATAACGTCAAGGTGCATATAGTCGGCGCCTGCTTTATCCATACGACTGATTTCGGCGCCGAATTTTGAAAAGTCACAGGATAAAAGTGACGGTGCAATCAACATAATTATACCTCCTGATGAGTTAGTAATCAGCAGTCAGTTGTTCTTGCGATAAAAATATACAATATCAGAAGAACATCTCTCGAATGATGTACGTTCAGAACCCAATTAAATACTTGTTAACGCTTAACTGACTACTGAGAACTGTTTACGACCTCCAGATTAGGGGCGACAACAGTGCCGCCGCTGCCCAGAACAAAGCGTAAATCATAATCTGCAGCGTTCCGAGTACGGAAGCGCCCGCGTACAGACAGAGCGTCGCGACAAGAAGCAATCCTAATACCATCGCGATGAGCTGAATAACAATCGCGAGAGAAATGTTGCTCTTGATGTGAACACAACCCGCGATACCGCGAACCATTGAGCTTATCTTTCCGCGTGTGCCGAGGTAGGCGCGCGACCTCTCCTCGACCTGAGACTGAGCTTCCTTGCAGACGTTGCCGAGACCTGTCGGCAGAATCTTGATACTGCGCAGGAAAAGACCGAAGTCCTCGGCAATCTGCTCTGCGGTGATGTTGCAGTCGGTTGTGCGGATTAGGTAGCTGAGACCTCTCTGCTCGCCCTTGCGCAGCGCGCTGATAATTTCGGGATCGGGTGTGTAAGTTGTAACGAACATCGAAATCAGCTCGCCTGCCTGTGCGAGATATGTAATCTGTCTGCCCTCGATGAGATACTTTTCTTCATAGTCCTCTGAGGGAGTTTCGATATTATACTTGCGCATTAATGTGCGGTTTCCTACAAGGATTCGCTCGCCGTCAACACGGCCCACCAGTCCCATTGTGTCCTCATAGAGCACGGACTCAACCTCGGGGAGCTTGACACCCCGCTCCTCGCTGAGCATAGTCTGGTTAAAGACAGTAGCCATCGGACTCTGGGCTTCCTTGAGAACTGCTGCCGCCGCGAGAACGCTCTCGTCGGTGCGGTGGTTCGCGAAGGTCTTGATTCCGTCGAGCTTAACAGAGCCTTCGGGATAAAGGTCATTGGAATCTATCATAACCGCGTTGGTGTCGCAGAACTGTTTTACAGACGGATAGCCTGCTACCATAGCGCCTTTTTTGTTGAGCTTTCTGCACATAATTCTCATCGGCAGATTGACCGCGAGAAGCGTACAAATCGGAATGCTGACAGCGGTCATTACCGCAAGTGTGTCAACAGCGCCAGTGAATGAAACATTCATCACGCCGTAGATAATAGCTACAGCGAGAGAACAGATAACAGTAACAGGAGCAACCTTGCCCGCGAGGTCCTCGCTCGGGTCTGGAGCGTAGGAAATACGCAGGAAGTTTGAAAGGAAGCCTGTTTTGTGATGATAGCCTATGATAGGACGGTCGTTGAGCGTGCCGCTCATCATTTTCTTGGCGATTTCCTCGTTTGTATATATCTTTACCGCGTGAGACGGTGTTTCACTTGAAATAAATTTGAAGTTGTCCTTTACTCTGAGAACCATCATCAGCTTGCCGATGCAGTTGCAGAGAAAACCGAATGTGACAACAATGCTGTAGAAATTGATGTTGAAGGTTGTCACTCCGCCGAGCCTGAACAGCGAAACCAGCGCCTGGATTCCCATTCCGATTGCGGCAACGGCAAGGGCTGTATCGGAGTTGCCCTTGAGCTTAGCCAGCGGCGTCAGTCCCGAATAAATCGTAATACGGTTAAGAAATATTACTGCTCCCGCAAACAGCAGATTAAGCACCGCGTACGCAATCGGAGCATACGGCATGGCAGAAGCAATCTTGTCGGGAATAACGCCGATAAGCACGGTTACAACAAGCTGCAGGAATGTGATAACACTCATTATCATTCCCCTTATAAACAGCTTGCGGATATTGAGGTTGAGCTCATACATAATGCTCTTTGTGTCCTCTTCTCCGCCGTAATCCTCAACGGTTACGACCTGGCTTACGGGAACGTCAGAGTCGTCGGAATTGTCGTTAGAGAAGAAGCCGACAACAGCCGAGAGCACTCTCTCTTTTTTGGAGCGTGTGTCGCCTGTCTCGCGAATCTCCTCAACCTTTGCCATTTCGGTCTTGATAACCTCGGAAATGGACGGGTTCTTGGAGCGCAGATAATGCTCATACTCTCCTCTGACAACCTGAGAAAACCTGCCTGCTTTAAGGTGGATTTCATCAACATCGCTGTTCTTTCTGTAAACAGGAACCTTTGACTCAACAGTTTTCGCGTCGGGAGCAGGCTTTTTGACGCCGTATTTCTTCTCGTAGCTATTATCGCTCGGCGAGCTGTCGCCTGTCTTGTTCCTGAGGATATCAAACGAATTATCGCCCGCGCTGAACATTGAACCGAGTTCGGGGTCAACCTCGGCGAGCTCGGGACTGTCCTCGATAACGTCCTCGGCAACCTTCGCGCCCTCGGGAATCTCGGGCGTGAGGTTAATGACGTTGTTTTCGTTCTCGAAAGACTCCATCATTATTTCAGCCTGCATTGTTGTTGCGTTCTTTTCGCCACGAATAGCGTTTTTCTCTTTCTTTTCCTCTTCATCAAGCTCGAGAGGATTGCTGTTTGTCAAACGAACCTTTTTATCTGTTGTTGAGAATATCTCGTCCATCTGGGGACGGGCGCCGTATTTTTCGGCAGCCTTGCGCATAGCGTCCTGCTCTGAGATAAAACGTGTTTCGGCAAGAATCTGTTCCAGTCTGAAACTTTTTTCGTTTTCCTCGTCGGCTACACTCTGCGCCGAGATATCGATTTTCTGTGATTCTTCGATATTCTTTTTGTTCTTCATTGTCTCACCTCTTTGATGATACCGCGTACATCAAAACTCCCGCCGCTACAGAGGCATTGAGGGAGTTTATCCTGCCCTTCATCGGGATCGAAACGATTTCGTCGCATTTTTCACGCACCAGACGGCTTATACCCTTACCCTCGTTGCCGATTACAAGAGCTGCCGCCGAGCTGAAATCACATTTATTATAATCAGTACCGTTCATATCGGCTCCGTAAACCCAGAGCCCGAGCTTCTTGAGCTTGTCCAATGTGTTCGCGATATTTGTTACTCTCGCGACGGGAACATACTCAACCGCGCCCGCGGAAGCCTTTCCGACAGCGTAGCTCAGAGCAGCGCTGCGGCGTTTAGGAATTATAACCCCGTGAGCGCCCGCGCACTCGGCTGTGCGGATAATCGCGCCGAGATTGTGCGGGTCTTCGATTTCATCCAAAATAATTATAAAAGGCTTTTCTCCTCTTTGTTCGGCAAGATTGAGGATATCCTCAACCGAAGCGTATTCTTTGACCGCCGTCAGAGCTACTATCCCCTGATGATTAGCTCCGCCGGAAAGGAAGTCGAGCTTTTTAACGTCAACCTCTTTAATCGGAATGTCTTTCTTTTTTGCCTTGGCGAGTATGCCGACCACCGCGCCGTTCCTGTCGCCTCGGGCAACAAGGATTTTGTCGATAGTTCTCGAAGAGCGGACTGCCTCGCTCACGGGATTACGTCCGAATATGACGTCGTCTTTTTGTCTTTTGTTATCGTCCATAATATTCAGCGTCCTTACAAAACAATAAGTAATCTTAAAAACACACAATATCTAGTATAGTATACCAAACCAAACCACAACCATAATTATTTTAAGACAAAATAATAAATTTTCTGTTTTTGTTATCCGAGATATACCGCACCCATGTCAAACGACCGCGGAACAACTCCGTAGCAGCCTGTGTACGGATCACGGAACAGCCAAAGCTTCGGGGCGAATGCCGTGAATGAAAATGTCATCATAAAAATGAGCATTAACAGAAAGCACGCGGGAGCGAACAGCTGACGCAGATTAACCGATAATACCGTCAGAAGATATGAACAGCCAAACCCGCACAGCACCGAAACACTGAGCACAAGGAACTCCGCGTAAGTATCCGCGCCCAAAATGCTTTCGGGTATTATGAACGACAACAGTGACACGCAGAGTCCGAGCGTTTTTGAAACGACAAAGGTTCTGAAATACACCCTGACACATAGAAGCTCGCAAAGACCGCAGAGCATAAAGCATATCGAAATACACTTCGCTCTCTCCCACACGCTTGAATTGACTGCGCCGAAAACCACTCCGAGGGTTGACCTGTCCGTAAGCTCATATATATTCCAGAGCAACAGCACTCCTGTCGCGACGACAAAAAAGCCCGTAATCTCAGAAATAATTAATGTTTTCTTTTTCATAAGGACATCACCCCGAACAAATTTATGAATTATCCTTGCGAAAAATTACATTAATGTAACATTCTGCTGCGTTTAATTTCTCAGCGGAATTATTAGCCGTTTTTTTATTTTTTTCAGAGAAATATACAATTTGTAATTTTCTATTTAGCAAACAAAAATGTGGAAAACTCTGTTGAAAGTGTTAATAACTGAGTTAAAAGCAGGCAATAACGGCATTGTTTTTTGAAAGATTTTTAACTTTTAACATTCTCCGCAGAGTTTTCCACAATATTCTTTAATGAAAATAATATGAATTTTTTTATTACAATTTGTATAATCAGCTTGTCAACAGCAAAAAAGAAAAATAAAAAAATCAGGCTCACAAACCGTGAACCCGATTTAAAGAAATGATTGTACAACTTGATTAAAGATACCGACCGCCGCGCAGCCGCAGATGAATCCGAGAATAGCGCCGACGACAACGTCAGAGAAGTAATGCACTCGAAGATATACCCTCGACAGCGAAATCATAACCGCGATAATGAATATCGGTATCACAAAATAATACGGACACCTGAGAAGTGATGTTCCGACAACACAGAACGACGCTGCTGTATGTCCCGACGGAAAGGAGTAGTATTTTGGACGGTGAATCAGCTGTTCTTCATCGGAGAGATAGTTGCTCGGTCTCTCCCGCTTGACAATATGCTTGAGCATAAGCTCGCACACCAGCTCGGTCAGCGCGAGCGAAAAAATGATATTAACGCCCGTAAGACGTGTGGGAGCGTAAATCAGAAACGGAAGACATATTGCAAACCATATTACGCCGAGGTTGCCCGCTGAAGAAAATGCTATCATTATTCTATTTTTAACAGGAGATCTGAACTTGACGATGTTGTCGATTATTTTGTCGTCAAGGCGCTGAATCCTCTTAAACATAATAACACCTCATACTTGGATTTATTATATCACAACATGAGGTGTTTGAAAAGATATTTTTAGATTTTAATGTTAACCAAATGAGCAACCGCGGGGATTGTTTCGCCCTGCTGAGCTGAGGTCGGACTCATCAAAGCGCCTGTGGCTATAAAGAGAATATTTTTGTATTTTCCGCTGAGCATTTCGGGCAGGATTGTCGAGCACAAAACCGACGCGGCGCAGCCGCAGCCCGAGCCGCCCGAGTGAACGTCCTGCTTGTCCCTGTCAAATATCATCAGACCGCAGTCGCTGTGCTTTCTGCGGATATCAATACCCTCTTTTGACATAAGCTCATAGAGACACTGTGAGCCGACATATCCGAGGTCGCCCGTAAAAATCGCATCATAGTCACGCGGACGAGTGTCGGTGTCGTTAAAAAAATCCGTCAGTGTGTTTGACGCCGCGGGAGCCATAGCTCCGCCCATATTGTTGAGGTCTGACACGCCGAGGTCGGCAATTCTGCCGACTGTTGCCGCTGAGATACAGGGGTTTTTGCCGCCTTTCCCCAGAACGCAGCTTCCCGAGCCTGTCACCGTCCACTGTGCTGTGGGAGTGCGCTGACCGCCGTACTCCAGCGGATATCTGTACTGCCTTTCGGCTGTACAGAAATGCGAGGAAGTCACGCACGCCGCTTGGTTTGCCGCTCCGCTCTCAACCATAACCGCCGCCATAATCAGCCCCTGTGCCATTGTGGAGCACGCTCCGTACTGACCGAGATACGGTATGTTGAAATCCCTGACGCCAAAGCTGGAGCTTATACACTGGTTCAGCAAATCACCCGCGAAAATAAAATCGACGTCCTCTGCCCTGCACTCCGCGCGGTTCAGCGCGTTAAGCAAAGCCTCCTGCTGAAGCATACTCTCGGCTTTCTCGAAAGTATTCTGTCCAATATACGAGTCATAATAGAGCTTGTCAAAGTTGTTTTTTAAAGGTCCCTGCGACTCCTTTTTGCCTGCCGCGGAACCAAATCCTTTAATCCTCGGTCGCTCTTCAAAGCTTATTGTGTATCTTCCCACTCTGTTAATCATATAATCACCGCAATTATTTTTTGCGTCAAATATGCTTTTATACAAAAGAAAAACCGTCCGCAAAAGCGAACGGTCATTTTATTCATCAGGTTCTGTTATTGTTTCATTTGCGTCTTCACTCGACGAGGTTTCCTCCGTGCCCGATGTGTTGGGTTCAGTCTTTGGCGGATCGGTCTCGGTCTGCTGTGTGCCGTCAACCTTTGTTCTGAATGTACCCTTGTCCTCCTCCTGGACAACATGCTTGTCCGTAAGGCTGTAATCCGACTCGCAGATTATATCATCGCTGACAATCTTTCCGTCGAGATATAAAACGCGGTAGGTGTGGGTTGAATAACCTTTTTTCTTCTTTATATCGTAGTTCTTTGTGTAAATCTTGATATTGTCGTAGTAGTCCTCCTGAACGCCGTAGATGTTGCAGATGAGGACGTTGCCGTCCATTCTGCACTCGATAAACATCTGATACTGCGTTGGGTTGGTGAGCTTGACGTCAAGGTTGGGATAGTCGATTGTGGCGTCCTCGCCCGAGTACGCGTAACCCGACGCCCAGTAATGGTTGTGACGCTCGTAAATGCCCATGTTGGCGAAAGCGCCTGCCTGGAAAATAGTTGTGCTCGCCTGGCAGATTCCGCCTCCGTAGCCTTCCTCGAGCTTGCGGTCTGTGATAACAGTCGCCTTTTTGTAGCCGTTCTTCGGGTCATTGGAGTCGCCTGTGCACTCGTTAAACGACCATGTTTCCCCGGGTTCAATGATTGAACCGTTGCACGCCTTGAGCGCAACTCTCATATTTGTGTTGCCGTTTTCGGTGTTGAACGAGGTCGAGGTCGCTGTCGAAAGACCTGTGATTTTCTCCTGCAAATCAGCAACCGTGATTGACGGCGTCAGCTGTTCAACAGAGGCTTCGATTGTCTTTTTATTGTTGCCTGAGCGCATAAACCTGGTAATCTTTAACGCTAAGTCTTCTTTGTCAAGGCTGTAACCGTAGTCGCCTTCCTTGTACTCAAAGCGTTCGTCCGAAAAGGGGTGGAACTTCTTTACTTTAGCGTTCTTGGGTTCGCAATCTACCTTTTTGGCAATTGCCTTCGCGAGCTTTGCCGCCGACTTTTTGTCAAATGTGTATTCAAGCCTGAGCTTGGGCATTTTGAGCTCGCCCTCGTCCTTAGGCTCGGTCGAGCCCTTGGGAGGATCATAGATTCCCTGCTCCTTGAGGCTGTATAGTTTTGCCTCTCTGAGCGGCGCGTCATAATTAAACGTATATGTGAAGTCGGATTTTGTATAACTGCTCTTTTTATCGTTGGCAGAAATTGTCAGGTCAATATCATTTACCGCCTTGAGACTGTTCTTTTTAAGCTTCGCTTTGGCTTCGTCCATTGACAGTCCGCCGATATTGATACCCGAAATATTGACATTCTCGGAGAACTTGAACGGCTGTCTCTTTTTATTTTCACGATAAAGATTGTACCCTACCACACACACGGTGCCAGCGATTATGCCGACAACAAGCACTGTGATTACAGCGGTGAGTATCTTCTGTCCTTTTGTTTTCTTCTTGCGCTGAGCGCGGTAAATATTCTTTTTTGCGGGCTTGGGTTTGCGCGGAGGCTTCTGTTTCGGCTGCTTACGGGGAGCAGGAGAGGATTGTGAAACTGCCTGCTTTTTTGGAGCTTTATCCTCTCTTTTGCGCACAGCCTTAGGCTGAGGAGCCGGCTTTTTCGCTCGGGCAGCCCTTTTCGCGCGCGCTTCTTTGGAGAAGCGGTCATCTCTCTGAGGGCGTGACGACCTGTCGGGTGAGTCTGTATTTCTCTCCCTTGGATTACTGTCTGAATAGAAATCAAGATTATATTTGTCGGAATAGAAGTTATCCATAGTCTGCCCTCCTTTGCGTATTAATCGGATAGGGTATAATCCCGCAAAATATATAATATAACATTTATTGAAAAAAATAAAGTGTAAATCGTAAGATTTTTCGTTTTTATTTGTAAAACATTTTCCTGTTTTATATTGAAATTTTAGGCAATTTTGTATATAATTATATAAGGTATATGCGTAAATATCCGCCGTTTTTTTCACAGGATAATTTATGCTTTGTATTTTCAAGGAGAACGGTATGAGAATTTTGGTTTTTTCAGCTTCAACGGGAGGCGGTCACAAGAGGGCCGCAGCGGCATTGAAGGAATATATAGAGGCAAATTCCGATAACGCAGAAGTAAAGATAACCGACGGTCTGGCGCTGGGCGGCAAAGGCTACAACAAATTGGTTTGCGACGGCTACACTACGCTAGCAAAGTTCGCGCCGAAATTTTACGGCAGGCTTTATATCAACTCCGATAAAAAGTCAAAACTCAACGACCTATGCAACGGTGTGAATCAGCGCAAAGGCAAACACCTCTACCCCGAAATCGCGGCGTACAAACCCGACGTTATTATCTCGTGTCACGCGTTCACCACAACTATGCTCGGCGAGCTTAAAACAAAAGGCGTTATTGACATTCCCGTTATATCGCTTGTTACGGATTTTGCTCCGCACTACACATATATCGCTGAGGGTATCGACCATTACATCGTCAGCAGCGAAAAAATGGTTGCTACATTCAAGACGAGGTTCAACATCAACAGCTCTCACGTTCACGCGTTCGGTATTCCGACGTTTGATAAGTTCGCGAAAACTCCCGACAAAAACGAACTCAAGGAAAAACTCGGTCTTAAACCAGACACCAAGGTTATACTCTTTATGGCTGGAAGCTGGGGAGTTACCGAAGTACTCGACATATATAAAGACATTGCCGACAAAACCGAAAACTGTCAGTTCGTCGTTATCACGGGCAACAACCAGAAGCTCTACGACAAGTTTGAAAAGGTGAAGGACAACAGGACTATCCTCAAAAAATTCGTTGATAACGTCGAAGACTATATGCACTGCTCAGACTTGATTATCACAAAACCGGGCGGACTTACCGTAAGCGAAAGCCTTCAGTGCGGTCTGCCGATGGCAATTTACAGCGCGTATCCCGGACAGGAAGCCGAGAACGCGGAATATCTTGTTGAGAGCGGCGTCGCGCTCCTGCTCAACAAGCACCCCGGCGAAACAGTAAGCGCACTGATTAACTATGACAGCAAGCTCAAGGAAATGAGCGATTGCTGCCGCAAAGCCTGCCGAGGCAACGCCTCAGAGCAGATTTTTGAACTTATTAACGAGATACTCAGCAAATAATCAATTAACAAACCGAGGATTTTATGAAAAAATATATTAAACCAAAATATATTTTTAATATAGCGGTAATCGGTCTGTGTGTAGGAATAATCCTTTACTTCTTTTTCAGTGAAAACGGACTCAGAGACCTGCTGAACTCAAACACTCCTATTATATGGGAGTGGATTGTTGTCGCGCTCTTAACCGAGGTTGTGTTTATGCTCTTTGAAGCGTCGGTAATATTTGTATTCATAAAGGACGACTTCCCGAGGTTCAGATTTATTGACGCGGTCAAGGTCGCGCTTATGGGATTTTTCTGGTGCGCGGTAACGCCGAGCTCAACCGGCGGTCAGCCTATGCAGGTCTATCTTTTGCACTCGATGAAGGTTCCTATCGGCTACAGCTCGTCGAGGCTTATCCAGAAGTTTATGGTGTATCAGGTAATACTGACGCTGATTAACATCATCTCCGTATTCATCAACATCGGCACCATAGTCTCGCAGCCCAACAACAATATCAGACTTATTATCGTGCTGCTGGCTCTCGGGTTCATTACCCAGATAGGCGTAACGGTGATGTTCCTTATCTTCAGCTTCTCCGAAAAGCTGTCGCACAAGCTGGTGATGTTAGTCGCGAAAATTCTGAACAAAATCAAGATTGTAAAGAACGTGGACAAGAAAATCGCCAACATTGAAAAGCAGCTCGAGTCTTTCCACACCTCGAACCGCGATATCTATAAGAAACCAAAGCTGCTCGTCAAGGTGTCTATCCTGACCTTCTGCGAGTTTGTAGCAATGTTTCTGGTATCGTATTTTATTTACCGCGCGCTCGGATTTAACGAGGCAGGTCCGGTGCAGATTATCTCCTGCCAGGCTATCGTAAACCTCGTCAGCGGAATGATACCGATTCCCGGAGCTTCGGGAGCCGCCGAGCTGAGCTTCACCGTATTCTTCGGTCCGTTCTTTATTCACGGAACTCTCAAGAGCGCAGCGCTTATCTGGCGCTTCATCAACTACTACGCAGTCGTATTCTTCACCGCTCCGTTCGCGTACTTCTCTAAGGACAAAACAGACGCGGCAAAAAAGGCGGAAGAAGCGGAAAAAACGGAACTCAAAAAACAAGACTAAAAAGCAAAGGCTTCCATGCGGGAAGCCTTTTACTAATTCTCAATCATTCTTATTACAACCGCCGTGATGTCATCGTCGTGACCGTCATCGCGGTGTTTTATTGCCTCGTTTACAACCTCTTTCGCAAGGTCTGAACATCTGTCGTTTGAAAAGTCACGTATCAGCTTTTCGAGCCATTTTTCATCGTTTGAAAAAGCTCCGTCGGATAACATAACAGCCACATCTCCCCCTGACAGTTTGATTTTTTCCTTTGAAAAGCTCACGTTGCCCAGAATCCCGACAGGCAATGAGGTTGCGGTTTTCTTAAGCAGGTGGCCGTTCTTTTTGATGTATGAGTACGGCGCGCCCGCCTTGTTGAACACAGCCTTGCCGCTGAACAAATCTATCTTGAGCAAATCAACAGTTGAAAGGCTCTCGTCCTCGCTCTTAACCATAAGCGCGGAGTTGACAACCTTGAGGGCACAGTCCTCGCTGAGCCCCGCCTTGAGGAGCTTCGTCATAACCGAAACCGTCATATTGCTGTCCACAGCCGCTCTGCCGCCCGTGCCCATACCGTCGCTTATCATAGCAACAAACTCGCCGAATCCGTTTGAGAAGCAGTTGACACAGTCGCCGCAGAGCTTTCCGCGGTTGAAGACGTGCTGAAAAACTCCAACCTCGATATCATACACGGGAATTTCATTGAGAACAACGCGCTTTTGGGTGCCGATTTCACTGATGAGCGGAGTATCAAAGCACCTCGCGCACAGCTCGGAGATATCACGTGCAAGCGCGTTCTTTTTGAGCGCCGTTCTGCTTTTGGCGAGCTGGATTTCAACAGACATTCTGCCGTTTGTGTCAATCATACACGAGCACTCGACAGGCATAAGTCCCTCACCTCTGAGGTACTCAAGCACACGCGCGCTTGAATCGAGATCGTAGCTTTTGTAGTTTTCAATCTCCGCGGATAAATCACCCAGGATTTCGGAGAGCCCCGAGAACTGTCCCGCAACCATTGAGCGGATTTCTCCGACTCGCTCGCTCGCTTCTATCCCGCCGATGTAGTCGCAGTAGCCGCGGTTGATACTGTCGGCAACCTCAATCTGACGGCAGCACTTTTTTGAAAACAGGCTTTCGACATCATTTTCGGTGACAAAGCCCTGAGATTTGAGCGGAGCGGACAGCCGCGCGAAGTCCTCTCTTGTTATGTTTTTGTGCCGCTCCCAGCAGTAAACGCGCATTCCGCAGTTTTTACATACGTCCTCGGCGGCACCCTCATAGACGGTATCGACATCTGGAGCGTAACGCTTTTTGAGCTCACGGCTGACGCTGTTGACGCAATCGATGACATTTCCTATTGCGTTTGAGGCAAAGCCCAGACGCATTACAACGGAGTTGCGCAGTGAGCGCTCGCCCTTCGTACACTCGCGCGGAAGAAACAGCGGCGTAATATACCGCTCGACCTCTTTCGGCAGTATCAGAAAAATGCTGAGCCCGACGAGCGTTTCCATAAACATCGGGAGCACGAGCGAGCCGTCGCCTGCCGACAGGAGCATTATAGCGTCGCAGATTACAAAGCTCACCGCCACGCCGAGCTTGCCCGACACCGAGAAGAGACCGCCGATAAGTCCGCCGAAGCTGTAGCCCGCGCAGATGAACGCGTATCCGCTGCCAGTCAGCCCGAACACCGAGCCTGTCGCGACGCCCGCAAGCGCTCCGCCCGACGCTCCGCCGTAGCGCGCGCAAACCATAATTACCGCGACAGACAGGATCCTTCCGAGAGATACGCGCTCGACCTCAATGCTGCCGAGCGACAGCATAACCACACAGCCCGCGAGTACAATGCATGCCATTTCGGACTGGCTGAGGCTGGTGAAGCGTCTGCCCTCATCAACAATCAACATGCTTTTTTTGAGAAAATACGCCGCTCCTGCCGCGAGAAGCGCCTCGATAACAACGGTTGAAAAATAAGTCAGCGTGCTTGTGCTGACGAACATCATCGCAATACCCGAGGCCAATATAGGAAGGAACGCGACCGTCGGAGCGTAGAGGATTGAACGGCTGAGCAGTTTAACGTCCTCGAGCGTCCAGCGCACTACGGCAATCGCGATTGTCACCGCGACATAGCGGAACGGCTGTGACGGGTTGAGGATTATGTAGCCGACAGCTGTACCCGCAACCGACCATATGAGCCTGTTTCTCGGCACGGCGGCAACATAGCTTGAACCGAACGGCGCGAGGTTCACGAAAATCACACCGCGGCAGACGATTATCCCGAGGAAAAAATGCACAACCGCCTCAATTATCTCGCGGATTGCCGCGGCGTTTTCTTTTCTGTAGCGTCTTAAGGTTCTCTCTGCAATCATTTTTGAACATCCTTTATCTTTTGGTAATACCAATTATAATGATGCGGAGCACAGAGTTTTGTCACAACAGGTAAGAGTTTTATAGAAAGTTTTGAGCAAAAAAATCGGTAAAAGTCGGAATAATGATGGCATAAATGTGTTATTAAAATTTCACCATATTGACTTTCACTCAAAAAAGCGGAAAAAGGCGGAAATGATTTTTATCTCCACATCCTCAGAACCCGTATAAACAACAAGAGCCACTAATGCGGCTCCTGCTAAAATGTATATCTGTATTCTTCTAAATCTACTTTGAAGTTTATGACTTCTATGCCCTCGAATTCGAGGAGTTGTTTTTGCCGTTCAAGTCCGCCGAACACGAACAGCGGAGCGAGCTTGCCCTCGCCGTTCGCCACTCTGTGGCAGGGAACTATACCCTCGAAAGGGTTTTTGTGCAGTGCGTTGCCGACGGCTCGGGAGAGTCCTCGGTTACCCAGAGCCTTCGCGATATCACCGTAGGTG
This sequence comes from Ruminococcus sp., assembly GCA_024690465.1. Taxonomy (GTDB): domain Bacteria; phylum Bacillota; class Clostridia; order Oscillospirales; family Acutalibacteraceae; genus Ruminococcoides. Next base: position 17,225 of record JAILPC010000209.1, on the reverse strand, counting down.
ACGACCATTCCCTCGGGAACTTTCATCACAAGGTCGTACACCCTGCTCTCAAACTCGGTCATCAGCTGACTTTCAAAACCGCTGTAGAGTACTGCGGAAGGGTGAGCTCTTTGCCCGAGAGCGTGATGTGCTGAACGTTGCCGTCCTTGTCCTTGGTTTCGGAAGTTGTAAGGTCGGCACGGATTTCTGCGTTGTCCTTAATCTCAACGGTCTTCGCGGTATCTTTTGCCAAATTGTGGACAATGAGGAGTTTTTCACCCTTGTATTCAACATAGTATCCGCAGATTGCGTTGTCGCCGAAGTTATCGGCACCTGTGATTGTTCCGCGAGCGATAGCGGGATTCTGGTTCTTGACCTTAATCACGCGCTTATAGAAGTTGAGGATGGAGTTTTTGTCCTTCTCCTGCTGTTTTACACCGCCAAAGGGAACGTGGTCGGCATTAGGACCTGCTCCATCGGTGTAAATCTCGGGCAGGTTCTTGCTGTCCCAAATCATAGACTCGCGCTTGTATCCGTCGGCGCTCTGGGAAGCGTCCTGTGATGTACCGATTTCCTCGCCGTAATAGATGAACGAGTTGCCCGGCATCAGCATATAGACGGAGGCGGCCATTTTGGTCTGGGCATCATCAACAAACGAGTTGCCGATTCTTATCTGGTCGTGATTAGACAGGAAGAAACAGTCGATAGCGTTCTTGTTCTGCTTTTTGGTGCCTTTCTCGTAGGTCTTGACGATGTCGGCAAGGTTCGCGCCCGAAGATGTGCGGACAGCGTTTACAATCGGACCTGTAGCTCCCGCGAAGCCGAAAGCAAAGAAGCTGTCGATCCCCGAGGAGTACATCTCCTGGATTTCGGCGTTGCCTGTCCAGTGCTCGCCTACCATATAGACATCCTTCTTTATGCTCTGAGCGGTCTTGTAGTACCACTTGAGAAACTCGTCTCCCTTGGTGTGGTCGTTGGTGTAGTAGAGCGTCGCGTCAAGGCGGAATCCGTCAACGTCGTGGTCCTTTAGCCAGAACTCGGCAACATCCTTGAAATAGTCGCGAGTGCAATCGGCGTTGAGATTCCACTCGGGCATATCGGGAGAGAAATTGCTCTCGTAGAAGTAGTCCCCGCCGATTGAGGTGTAGCCGTCACCGGGGTTTTCGTCGTATTTCGCGATTTCAAAATACTTAGCGTCGCCCTTGAGGTTTCCCTTGAGCGCCTGAGCGCAGGCGCTCTTGAACAGCGGATTCAGTCTGGAACAGTGGTTGAGCACCATATCGATGACGAGCTTTATTCCGCGCTTGTGGCACTCCTTAACGAGTTTGTCGAAGGTTTCGAGCGTGCCGAATCGCTCGTCGATGTTGAAGTAATCGGCGACATCGTACTTATGATATGAAGGTGAGGGCATAATAGGCGTGAGCCAGATGCCGTCAATTCCCAGGTCGGTATCGGTCTCGGGATTGCCGTCGTTGAGATAGTCGAGCTTGTCGATAATTCCCTGGAGGTCGCCTACAGCGTCGTCATCGCTGTCGTTGTAGGAGCAGACAAATATCTCGTAAAAGTTTCTGTATTTATCGGTTGACGCGGTTGTCTTTATTTCCGAAGTCGGGTCTTTGTATTCAGCTGTGCCGCAGGAGCAAAGACAGCCCGCGATAATTGTCAAGGTTAAAAGAATTGCAAATAATTGTTTCATATTATCCCTTTCGTTAAGGAAAAGGGGCGACCGAGGTCGCCCCTGTGTTTTATAATTTGGGAATTAACCCTTAACGCCGCCGGCAGTTACGCCTTCAACGTAATAATTCTGCATCTTGAGGAACAGGGCAGTTACAGGAACAGCAACAAGTACCGAACCCGCGAGGAAACGTTTGAACCACTGGTTCTTGTGGTCAACGTCAATCATCTTTTGCAGACCGATGGCAACTGTGTAGTTGGCAACCTTATCACCCGCGATAATCTTGGCGAGAATAAAGTCTGTCCAAGGTCCGATAAAGGATGTAAGTACGGTATATACTACGATAGGTTTAGACATCGGAAGGATAATCTTCCAGAAAATCTGGTTACGAGTAGCACCGTCGATTGTAGCGGCTTCGTCAAGAGCTCTCGGGATTGTATCGAAGAAGCCCTTGGAAATCTGGAAGCCGAGACCCGCGCCCGAGCTGTAGCAGATAATAAGCGACAGAATCGGACCGTCAAATCCGGGAATACCGAAGATACCCTTTAAATCAAGAATCTGCATAGCCTTTAAGAGGTAGTAAATAGCGATCATTGTCATGAAGCCGGGGAACATACCGAGGATCATACCGACGTTGATGAACTTTTTACGTGACTTAAAGCGGAGACGGGAGAACGCATACGCTACCATAAGCACGCTGATTGTAGAAATTACACAGCTGAAGCAAGCGATAATGAATGTGTTGAGATACCATCTCGGGAAGTTGAGCGAGCTTGTCTCTGTGAACAGCTTTGTGTAGTTATCAAAGCCGAAACTCGCGGGAAGTAATGTCTGAGGAATAGCCTCAGGGTCAGCCGAGAATGACTGAATAATCAGATACGCCAGAGGAGAAATCCAGATGAGTCCTAACAGCGCAAGAATGATATAGATAAATGTATTTGCGAGGCCGCGTCTTAATTTATAACTTTTTATCATGAGAACGCCTCCTCATCCTTCGCGGACTTCGTCATATTGAATGTAATCAGTGACAAGGTCGCGCAAACAATAAATACAAGGATACCTATGGCGGCGGCTAACTTGTAGTCCTGCTTTTCACCCATAGTCAGGTTGAACAGCCAGGTTACAAGGATATCGGTATAACCCGCGTTGTAGTAGTCGGGGTTCGATGGACCTCCGCCTGTTAACAGGTAGATAACGTTAAAGTTGTTGATATTGCCGATGAAGCTTGTGATGAGGTACGGAGTTGTAACGAAGAGCATATACGGAAGAGTAATCTTTGTAAAGCTCTTTACAGGGCCCGCGCCGTCAATTGTAGCCGACTCATAAAGGTCCGCGGGAATATTCATAAGAATACCCGAGGTGATGAGAATTGTATACGGAATACCAACCCAGATGTTAACAATGATTACCGTTATTCGGGCACTGAGCGCCGTACCGTTAAGGAACTTGATCGGCGTGTGGCTGCCTGTAATCATTTCAATAAGCTGGTTGAGAGCACCGCCGTTTTCTGCAAGGATCTGAGCCATGAGAAGAAGCGATACAAACTGCGGAACAGCTACAACTACTACGAATAATGTTCTCCAGAGAGCCTTGAGCTTGATGCCCTTCTTATTGATCATAAGAGCAACAACCATTCCGAGGATGTAGTTGGAGAATGTAGCGAAGATAGCCCAGATGATGGTCCATCCTGCCAGGTCAAGGAAGGTGCGCGCCTTAGCGTCACCGCCCGCGAAGTTAACGAGCTGTCCGAAGTTGTTGAAGCCTGCCCACTGGAACAGGTTGCCCGGAGGCAAGTGACTCTTATCATATGTAGTAAACGCGATAAGAATCATGAATATGAGCGGTAATACCGTGAAGCAGCCAATAAGGAGACAGGGAAGTGACATAAGAGTAATGTGGAACTTCTCGTCAAAGAAAGCCTTGATCTCGGCTTTGAAGCCGGGGATTGTCTCACCGTTCTTCTTTGCTTCGTATACTTTATACGCGCTCTTTGTGTTCGCAATATAGATTGCGAAGAAAATAATTGTAACAACGATTGTAAGTACTGAGTAGAGAAGGATAAGCATTGAGTCGTCCACAAACTCTGTCTGCGGGAAACCGTCAGCTGTATAAACTTCTCTCTTAGCAATGTAACCGAGCGAATGGGGAACCTGAATTTCCTGTCCGCCGACAACCGCTGTACCTGTAACGTTGATTTTGGAGATATAGTTCCATGCGAAGAATATCATAAAGCTTATGTATGCGGCTTCTGTCAGCAGGAATATAAGTCCTTTGATAATCTGGCCTCTAACCATATTAGAGACACCAAAAATAAGATAAGATAATTTTACGAAAATATCGCCCTTAACGAATCTTTTTCCGTATCCGGCAAAGCCTTTACCGATTGCTACGAAGAAATGTACGATCGCACGTCCCAAGAATTTAAAGAAACGCGCGATATTACCGGGTAGCTTCTTAAAGAACTGGGTAAAGTTATAACCGAATTTCTGGAAAGGATTAAGCTGCATATAATCAATATATCTCATCTAATCACTCTCCCTTTTGATTAATTTAAATAATAATTTTTCGTTATCCTGTTCCCCTTGTTTTAAAAATTACTATTTAAGTTAAACAATTTTTAAAACTACATGATAACGGAAGATGCTTTCGGGGCATCAGGCAGCCCGCGCGAGCAGGCTGCCTGTTATTGAAAAATTCAGTCTGAAAATTAGCCGTTGATGTTCTTGATTACGTTCTCAAGAAGTCCTGCGAAATCAAATGTCTCGGGATCTGTGTCGTCAGCAAGAAGCTTATTGCCGAGGCTCTTGAAGGGATCCCAGATAGGACCAACGTTAGCCTGAGGAATTGAGAATTCACTCTGAGCGATTAACGCTGAGATAGCAACGTCGTTCTTAACTACATCGGACTCAACAACTGCGTTGTTTGTCGGGCTCCAGCCGAGCTCTTCAGCTCTCTGCTTCTGGCACTCTTCGCTTGCGAGGTAGTAGCCGAGAATCTGAGCTGTACGGGGATACTTGGAGTTAGCGTTAACACCAATCATCTTGTAACCATACATTGAATAGATCTGAGTATCTTTGCCGTCAATGTTGATTGTCGGAAGCTTAGCAGCGCCGAAGTTCTTTCCTAACGCCTTGGAGATACCTGCTGTATCCCAGTTGCCGTCGATACCTGCGCCAACCTTTGTAGGTCTTGTTGAGGTTGAAGTAAAGCCGGAAGGAATAGCTGTAACAGCGTCGCTCATGAATGTGCCCTTATAGTCGTGCATGAGCTTTGAGAAAGCCTTCATTGAAGCTGCAACTTCGTCTTCGTCATAATCGTTGAACTTCTGCTTGTTGTCTTTGTCAAGACCTTCAAGACGGAGACCGCCTGTGAATACGAACATACAAGCATAGTAGCCGTTGCCAACGTCCATGATGAACTTCTTGTCGTTCTTCTTACAAGCTTCAAGGATAGCCTCGAAGGAAGCAGCGTCCTCATCGGAAACTACGCTCTTGTCATAAACGAGGAAGTAGCCGTTGCCTGTCTCGGGGTAAGCATAGAGAGCATCCTTACCTGTTGAGTTGTTCATAGCCTTGGAGATGTCTACAGAAGCCTTGTTGTTGGTAGCCTCGATGTCAGCAGCATACTTAGCGTTGATCGGGCTTAAGATGCCTGCGTTGATCAGGTTCGAGAACTGGTCGGAAGCAAAGCCGAATACGTCAGCGCCTGCTTTTGCGTCAGTCTGCATCATTGTAGCCGCTGTGTCTTCACTCTGCGGAACAACTTCGATGGTGATCTTCTTGTCAGCATACTTTTCTTTGAATGCGTCGCACTGCTTTGTAAGGAGGTCGATATAAGCATCGGGACCCCATACTTTAAGCTTAGCGCCTGACTCGCTGCCGAAATCAGCGTCTGCTACGTTGGCGTCAAAACCCTTGCCGGCGTTCTCAAATGATGAGCTGCCGCCTCCGTTGCTGCCTGATGAGCTGCCTGAGCCGCCCTGTTCGCCGCAGCTTGCAAATGCAGCTACAAGCATCATTGCTGCTAATACGAGAGCAACAATCTTTTTCATAGTGAATTCCCTCTTTCTGAAATAAAATATAATTTTTTAGTACTTTTTAACAAAGCACCAAGTGTGGCATCGCATAATTGGGGACTACGACGCCTTTGCACTACAGTAATAATAACACATTTTAACATAAAAATACAACTCCCTTTGTACTTTTTGTCTAAAACATCAAAACAGAGCTCTATAATTGTGCACTTTGACCAAGCATTTTTTCTCTTTTTTATGTTTTGCACAAAAATGCGTCTTTATTCTTGTGCGATATGATAAAATGCCTTTGTGCAATTTACCCATTACTTTTGATGATTTATAGTCCTTTCCTACAAAAGAGAAATTTTGCCGCCTGTCCTGAGTTTAAAAAAACGTGTTGATTTTATATAGTTTGTGCAATTTGTTGTAAATTATTTTGCTATTGTATTTTTCGAAGGATATTGTTATAATATTTTCATAAAAATAAAGGGGTGGTTTTATGAAATTATCACAACTGTTAAGCGGCATTGAGTTCGAAACTGTCAAAGGCAGCCCGAACACGGAAATATACGATTTAATCTATGACTCGAGAAAAGTCAGCGATAATACGGCGTTCGTTTGCCTGAAGGGATATAACGTTGACGGACATAAATTCGCGTCCGACGCCGCCGAAAAAGGCGCTGCCGCAGTTATTGTGAGCGACGACGTCGATATTCCCGAAAATGTCGCGGTAATCAAAGTAAAGGATACGCGCGAGACCCTCGCCCGAATGAGCGCCAACCTCTTTGACAATCCTGCTAAGGAACTAACAACAATCGCTATAACAGGCACGAAAGGCAAGACAACCACAGTCGCTATGATTAAGAGCATACTCGAGTGCGCGGGTATCAAGAGCGGCACAATCGGCACGCTCGGCATTATTATCGGCGACAGGCACATAAAGACAGACAACACCACACCCGAGAGCTACGAAGTACAGAAGGCTATGCGTGATATGGTGAGCGAGGGCTGTAAGGCGATGATAATCGAAGCGTCGTCAATCGGCCTGAAGTGGCACAGAGTTGACGCGATTGAATTTGACTACGGTATTTTCACCAATTTCTCACACGACCATATAGGCGGAGCCGAGCACAAGGATATGGACGAATACCTGAAGTGCAAGGCTATGTTGTTCAAAAAGTGCAAAACGGGCATAATCAACCGTGACGACGAGAAATGGCAGGAGATTACCGAAGGGGCAGCCTGCGACATTATTACATTCGGATTTGACAAGAGCTCCGACTATTCCGCGTCAAACGACAAGCTTCTGTCGAAGGCAGGATTTCTCGGCGTAGAATTCAAACTCGGCGGAAAGCGCGAAATGAACGTTGACGTAGCTATCCCCGGACACTTCAGTGTATACAACGCTCTGGCGGCAATCGGCGTTTGCTCCGAAATGGGAATCAGTAACGAAGACATAGCCGAAGGGCTGAAAACCGTCGCGGTAAAAGGCAGGGTTGAACCTGTGCCTGTACCCGGCAACTACACACTGCTCATCGACTACGCTCACAACGCGTTATCTATGGAGAATGTTCTGACAACACTCAGGCAGTACAATCCGCACCGACTTATCACTCTGTTCGGCGCGGGAGGAAACCGTCCCAAGGTGCGCCGCTATGAAATGGGCGAAACAAGCGGACGGCTTTCGGACCTCAGCGTCATTACCGAGGATAACAGTCGTTTTGAGGATGTTATGGACATTATCGAGGATATCAAGGTAGGCATAGCAAAGACCGACGGCAAATATGTTGTCGTACCAAACCGCAAAGACGCTATAAAATATTGTATTGACAACGCCGAGGACGGCGATATTATAGTCCTCGCGGGCAAAGGCCACGAGGACTACCAGGAAATCAAGGGCGTTAAATATCATATGGACGAGCGCGAGCTAATCGCGGAGATATTGGAGGGAAAATAATTAATATTTATGTGGGTGTCGAGCTTAATGCGACACCCACATTTTTCTATCAGAATATACTAATCAAGAGCAATAAATTTCACATTATCATCCCAGCAGCCAAGAGATTTTATCCATTTGCGGACAGGGGAATTTTTGTAGCCCTTTACTGTCAGTTTGTTGTCATATCCCGCCATAGCGGGCTCCGAACAGAAACCGATTTTCTTGATTTTTTTACCGAAATCGATTTCCTTTAGGTTATCGTAAAAATCGAGATAGATGCAATCTATTGTTTTAACGCTGTCAGGAATTTTTAAAACTTTTTCACTACGGTTTCGCGGATAAACAAACAGCCTGGTTTTGCTTTTATTATACAATACGCCGTTTAAACTTGAAAAAGACTTGTTTGCATCGTCAACGTTTACTTCTTCCAGACACGAATCTATTGACAGCTCCTCGAGATTATAAACGCTGTTTGTGTATTCTCCTCTGACGTTCAAAGCCGAGGAAAGCTTATTCACCGAGGCGGGAACATTAACCGTAACGGTATTGTTTGAAAACAGAGAATAGGCTGTGTTAACAGTTTTGGGAATATTTATCGTATTGCCCGAATGATTGAGCGGGATAAACAAAAGCACGGTTTTTTCTTTATTGTAAAGTATTCCGTCAACTGATGAGTAGTAGGGATTATTCGGGCTAACGTTTATTTTTTCGAGGTCTCTAAGCGACTCAAATGTATCGAAAACAATCTCCTTTACTCCCGAAGGTATGGTAATCTTTTCGACATTACCGATACCTTCACCATCGTCAAAGCTGGTGAAGTATGTATCAACGCTTTCGCTTTCAGGGGAACAATCCAGATACCCGCCAAGCCTGATAACGGGCTTTCCGTCTATTTTTTCGGGAATCTTGCCCGAATCGGGAGCCAAGACAATCTCCACTCCGTTTTTATAATCGCGGTAACCTATATCTCCTTTATATTTTGTGGTATCGTTATGCTTAACAGCGCGATCATATTTTTTGTACATCAGAGTTTCGAGTGGTTCGATAAACCCGTAATACGGTACCTCGGGACAACGTATTTTGGCATACTTGCTTTTGTATGAATAATCAATCTTCTCTGTATCTTTTGACTTGGGTTCGGATTTATTCGGCGCGGTTGAAGCGACGGTCTCCTCTGAAGCAGCCGTCGAAGCTGACGCGGCGGATGTCGGCCGCGTCTTTGAGGTATTTTCGGTTTTGTCAGTATTTTTCTCTGTTGATGATGACTCGGCTGACGTCTCTGTCGAAGTTGTCGCGGCAGAAGTCGGCTGTTTCTTCGCTGAATTCTCACCGCAGGAAACGGTCACCATCAAAAGTATCGCGATAAAAATTATTGAAATATATTTTTTCATTTCAAAACTCCTTTTAAACGATTCTCTATAAATACAGACGTTTCTGAAAAGAAAAACCGTACTTGTTTTTGAAAAAAATCGCACAGCATAACCGTTCCTGTATAAAACATAAAGCCGCAGAAACACACTGCGGCTTTACGGGATTATTTGATTGAGCTTACCGACATTCTCTTCTTGCCGATAATGTTGTTCTCGTTCCAGCCGCTTGCATAGCGAGGCTCGTGAACATCGTCATAGTACGCGAGAAGCTTGCTTCTTACCATAGCGCCGTTCTCATTTGTGCTGCCGTAGTCGAGCAATACAACGGGAACCTTGAGCCCTGAGTAAATCTGCTTTGAATATCCGCGGTATACGTTATAAACCTTGAGCTTCTCGGGATTATTTACAACGTTCTTTACTTCCCTGTAGGTCTTTCGTCCGAGCTTGACATAATCTGTAACTACGGTAGAAAGCTTATAGGAAACCTTGCCCTTCTTGGCGGTAAAAGTAACTCTGCCGCCCTTTTTGGCTTTTATTTTGCCTGTCTTTTTGTTGATTGTAGCAACCTTTTTGCTCGAGGATTTCCATTTGGGCTTTGAAACTCCCAAAGGCTTTGGAGCCTTTTCCTTGCTGCCCTTAGCGATAAACCAGTAGCCCTTGGTGACATAAACTGTATATTTAACGGTGTTGCTGCCCTTGAGCTTAAAGGTGATTACGGTTTTGCCCATACGGACAGGGTTGATATCGACATTGCACTTGTTGCCCTGAACGAATGTCTTTGATGTTACTTCGGCAACCTTTTTATTTCTGTTTGAAATCGTGAGATTATCCATTGTATAATCTCCCGTGCCCGTGTAGGTCAGCACAATTGTCTTTTTTCCCGAGCTGAACTTGCCTGATTTTTTTGAAAGCTTGATTTTATCGGGAGCCGCGTACGCTGTCTTGAGTGTGTACTTCGCTTTTTCGCTCGCGCCGTAAGCGTAAACGCTTATAGTAAAGGCTTTGCCCTTGGCAAGGTAGTAGGTCGCGCTGCCCGCGCCCGACTGAGTCGAATAACTCGAACCGTAGGTTGAGCCTTTGACCTGCCATCTGATTGCGCTTGAGCTTGAAGCTACCGAAACGGTAACATTGGCGGACTTGCTCATTGTGAAAGTATAGTCGTGGTAGGTCGCGCCATTGAGCAAATACGACATAGTACCCGGATTCTCGACAGTCTTTGTGTAGCTCTTGCCGATTTCAAGCGAATAGTTTGTTGTAGTCGCGCTTGCCGTTACGGGAATAACCGCAAAGATTGAAACCATAAGCATAAGCGCCAATACTAATGATATAACTTTTTTCATTTTCACAAATCCCTTCTGCAAAATTTTCGGAAAATCCTTATAATCATTTTATCACTATAAAAATCACTTGTCAATTGACAATTATTGCAGTGTTTCTATAGCGTTTATCAGCGGACTGAGCACCTGTTTCTTTCGGCTGACAACACCATTGAGCGTCACACAGGAAGTTTCGGGCTCAACATCAAAAGCGGTCCTGACAACGCTCGCGGCGTTTGTGCCGACAAACAGCAGCTCCGTGCTTTCCCCAATAATATTGGTAAGCATCATAAACAGCATATCCATACCCGAATTAGGCAGGAGGTTCTCCATATACGGAAGCATTTTCACCTTAACTTTTTCGAGTTCTTTTCCGCTCACGCTTGTAACCTGAGAAACTACCAAAGACACGCCTTCTGTCTTGAACTGCTTGCAGTCAATATGGAAAATCTCATCGGGTGTCTTTTTGCCGAGCTTGGAACCCGCGTTGAACATAGCCGTCGAATAATTTTCGATATCAATGCCCGCTATCTGAGCGAGGAATCTCGCCGTGCTCTCGTCCACGGGAGTGCAGGTCGGAGAGCGGAACATGAGCGTATCTGATAATATCGCCGAGCACAGAAGTCCCGCAATCTTCGGCGAGATCGACTGGTTGTTCTCGCTGTACATCATCGCTATTATAGTCGAGGTGCATCCGAGCGGCTGATTCCTGAAATAAATCGGGTTCATCGTTTCGATTGAGTCAATTCTGTGGTGGTCGATTACCTCGACAACCTCACTGCTTCGGATGCCGTCAATCGCCTGACCTTTTTCGTTGTGGTCCACGAGAATAACCTTCTGACGTTCAATATTCAAAAAATTACGCTGTGAAATCATGCCGAGGTAGCGGTTTTCGTCGTCAAGAATCGGGAAATAACGAATCCTGTGTTTTGAAACCGCTGTTTTCACGTCGGTTATGAGATCATGCTGATTGAACGAAACAATGTTGTTTTTGCGCATTATGTGTCCTACGGGCACAGCCTGGTTTATCAGCTTGGCGCAGGTGTATGTATCAAGCGGAGAAACAATTATGGTACAGCCCGCTTCTTTGGCAATTTTTTTAATCGTCTTTGAAACCTTCGCGCCGAGGCCGATTACGATACAGCCCGCGTTCATCTCGATAGCGCAAAGCTGGGACTCGTAACGGTTGCCCAGCAAAACCATATCATGCTCGTCGATATAGTCCTCCATTATATCGGGATTAGCTGCCGCGACAACAACCTTGCCCTTTGTAAAACACTCGTCGGGATCTCCGACTACAACCTCGCCCTGGAGAGTGTCGGCTATGTTGCTGTAGGGAGTTCTCGCTTTTGACAGCGCGCTCGCGTCCTGATCCTCCATATAGAAACGAGCCTGGTCGCCGTGGGTGAGAATACCTTTTATTTTGCCTTGTTCCGTTAATATCGGCACGGTCTGAATATTATTGTCGCGCATATGCTCCCACGCGCGCTTCAATGAAATCCGAGAGGATATTCCGTCTATTTTGCGAAAATTCACATCGGAAATGGTCGGTTCAAGCGACTCAATAAGCTTGGGAACTTCAACACCGAAATGGTTGAGCACAAATTCAGTTTCGCTGTTGATTTCACCCGCGCGGCACGGGATAAACTCCTCTCCTGTTATTCTGTGTTTTAAATCAGCATAACAGATAGCCGAACAAATTGAGTCGGTATCGGGATTTTTGTGACCTATTACGATTGTCGATTTCATATCGGAACACTCCTTTTTTTCTCAGCAGCGCTTATATATTTATTTTAGCACACAACCCTGACAAAACGCAATAAAAAAACGCAAAAAACTATTGACAATTGAAAATATAAGGATTATGATAACATTAGTTACATAACAAGTGTTGCATAACGTTTGAAAGGAAAAGAAAAAATGCCTCCGAAAGTAAAGTTTCAAAAGGAAGAAATCGTAAATGCCGCTGTGGAGATTACGCGCGAAAAAGGCATCGACGCGCTGACCGCGAGAGAACTCGCCTCAAAGCTCGGAGTTTCGACAAGACCTATCTTCACATACTTTGACACAATGGAACAGCTCAAAAGCGAGGTCCGCGCCTACGCCAAAGAATTGTATCGCGAATATATTCAGCATGGACTTAAAGCCCCCATATCCAACCTTGGAGTGGGCAGGCAATATCTGCGCTTTGCCAAGGAAGAACCTGAGCTGTATAAAATACTTTACCTTAAAAAGCCCGACGGCTCAACGGGAGGCGCTATGGAAGCCTTGAAGCTCTCGCAGGAGCTCGTGCGTGACTCAGTGATGAAGAAATACAATATGGACGCCGTAACTGCCGACCTGTATTTCCGTGATTTGTGGCTTGTGTCGTACAGTTTCACGACGCTGATTGTTACGGGTGAATGTCCCTATACCGACGAAGAAATCAGCTCGATTTTTACCCGATTCAGTCTTAGCCTTTGCAAAGCTTATAAGGAAATCCCCGGCTTTACAGACGGCAGTTTTGACAAGGACGCAATCTTCAAAGAATTGGTTAAGAAATAAGCAGGAGAAAAACAATGGCAAAGGAAGAAATACAAAATTATATCGCTCGCGGAAATGTTATATACGCCAATTCTGAAAAACACAGCCATCGAGTTTATTGAAGAAAAAGTTCTTCCGATAATCTATAAACAAAAATGAGAGTTAAAACATCAAAAGCGTAAAGGAGGAAACTATGGATAACAAATCCGCTTTTAATGTTAATCAATATGACGGGAATGTCCGCAAAGTTATTCCGTTTTACGATGAGATATATGAACAGATTTTCGGCCTGATCAGAACATATTTCGGCAGCAAGGAGATTTCACTTCTTGACACCGGGTGCGGTACGGGTACACTCGGGTTAATCGCCAAAAATACGCCGAACATTTCCAAAATGGTGCTTTGCGACCCGTCCGAGAAAATGCTCGCGGACGCCAAGAAAAAGCTTGGATATTACCCTTGCGAATATATTTGCGAGGGCTCGGAGAACCTGACTTTCGAAAACAAATTCGATGTGGTTACGGCAATTCAGTCGCACCACTATTTTGACAAAACGACAAGAGAAACCGCGGTAAGAAATTGCTATAAATCGCTCAAACCAAACGGACTGTTTATCTTTTTTGAAAACACCGCTCCTAACTCTGAAGTCGGGAAAGAAATTATGCTGAAGCGTTTGGAACGCTTTGAACTCAAAGCGGGAAGAACTCCCGAGGAAGTGAAAAACCACTCCGCGAGATATAACAGAGAGTTTTTCCCGATCACTATAAAAGAGCACTTTGAACTACTTAAAAAAACAGGATTCAGCTCCTATGAACTGTTCTGGCACTCATATATGCAGAGCGGATTTTACGCGATTAAGCAGCAGAAATAAATACGGAAGCTGAAATCAATACATTAACACCTAAACAGAATGATAAGAAAAGATTAATGCTGTTAAGGGCGGTATATAACCTCGCTCGCGGTATGGGCGATTGTGTGTTTCGCCTCGATGATGATCGGCGCAATAGGCACGGGCGCTATGTCCAAAGCGGTGTTCGGACTTTTTGAGAGGTTCAGTACATTCTCGGCGGTTGTCTTCAACACGGTGCTTGGAATATACCTTCTGAAAGGAACATTTGAAAATGAATAACAACTCTATCTGCGGCGCGGACTGCGCAAAGTGTCCGACAAAAGACGAGTGCAAAGGCTGCGCTGTAACAAACGGCAGTCCTTTCGGCGGACGATGTGTGGCGGCTGAATACATAAGGTTCGGCGGTAAAGAAAAATACAGCGAGTTCAAACAGGAGTTATTAGGCGAAATCAACAACCTGCTCAGGGCAAACGATATCCCCGATGCGGCAGAACTTTGTGAGCTGTCGGGGAAATATGTAAACCTCCCCTACCCCTTGCCGAGCGGCGATTATATAAAGCTGCTCAACGACAAAAATATCTATCTCGGCACTCAGATTGAATTCGCCGATTTGGGTATCTGCTACGGTGTTGTCGCCGACACAAATTTTATTCTTGTTTGCAGCTACAGCGTAGACGGCAGTGAGCCTGAATTGATTGCGTACAAAAAGAGGTAACAAGAGAAAACGGATATGAAAAGCAAAACACTGAAAAAACATTTTAACGGAAATCAACTGAAACTGATTGCGATTATCGCTATGACAATCGACCATCTTACGTGGGCGTTCTTCCCCGGGTATCAGCAGGTCTGGTGGGTGTTCGCCCTGCACATCATAGGCAGACTTACCGCTCCGATAATGTGGTTCTTTATTGCCGAGGGGTGTTTTTACACTCACGACAAACGCAAATATCTGACAAGGCTGTTCGGGTTCGCGATAATTTCGCACTTTGCGTACGACTTCGCCTTCGGTATCCCGTTCTTTGATTTGTCATACGGTTTGCTCAACCGCACAAGCGTTATGTGGTCGCTGTTTCTGGCGGCGGTTGTAATCTTCACAACACGGATGGAGAAAATTCCGACAGTCTGGAAGTACGTCATTATATTCGGTGCGTGCGCGCTTGCCCTGCCGTCCGACTGGTCATCAATAGCCGTTATAACTCCGTTCTTCATCTATCAGCACAGAGGAAACTTCAAACTCCAGGCAATCGATATCGTACTCTGGACAGCGGTTTACGCGGCAGTGTTCTTTTTTACGCTGGACAAGATATACGGAATATTGCAGATGTTTACATTTATTTCGATTCCGTTTTTGTTCCGGTACAACGGCGAACGGGGAAAATGGAAAGGCATGAAGTGGCTATTCTACATTTACTATCCCGCGCACCTGGTCGTAATCGGTATAATCAGAATCGCGCTGAACGGAAACGTCGCGATTATAGGATAAAATTCAGAAAAAAGAGAGGTAATTATGAAAACTGCGATTGTATATTATTCAATGTGCGGCAATACGGAATTTATCGCCGACAAAATCAGAAAGAAACTCGGGGATGTTGATTTGATTGAAATCACACCCGTCAAGACATACCCGAGCAAAGGAATCAGGAAATTTCTTTGGGGCGGAAAGAGCGCGATAATGTCCGAAAAGCCGAAGCTCAATCCGTACACATTCAGCGCGGAGAACTATGAGCAGGTAATTATCGGATTCCCTGTCTGGGCGAGCCGCATAGCTCCGCCTCTGCGCACTTTTGTTGAGGACAATAAAGAAGCGCTTAAAGACAAAACAGTTTCCGCGTATGCCTGTCAGGCAGGCAACGGCGCGGAAAAGGCATTTGCCGGTCTTAAGAACCTGCTCGGGATTGCCGATTACAAAGCGACAACGATTCTTATTGACCCGAAGGAAAAGCCAAGCGAAGATAACGAAAAGGCGGTCGCCGCGTTTTGTGAAAAGTTGAAATAGGTGCGTTATGAAAGCAATTAAAACAACAAAACTGACAAAATATTACAACAAAAACAGAGGAATAATCGACCTGGACTTAACCGTTGAGCAGGGCGAGTGCTTCGGCTTTATCGGGCCGAACGGCGCCGGAAAATCCACAACAATCAGAACCCTGCTCGGATTTATCTCGCCCACATCGGGAAGCGCCGAAGTCCTCGGAAAAGACATCATCAAGGAGAACAAGGCAATTCTGAGCGATGTCGGATATCTTCCGTCCGAAGCGCTGTTCTACTCGGGAATGAGAGTGCGGGATATTCTGAAGCTGTCTGCCGATTTGCGCAAAAAGGACTGTTCACAAGAAATGAAAAAGCTCTGCGAACGGCTTCAGCTCGACACATCAAAACGTGTTGACGAGCTGTCGTTCGGAAACCGCAAGAAAGTAGCGATTGTCTGCGCTTTGCAGAGCAATCCGCAGCTGCTCATTCTTGATGAGCCGACAGGCGGACTTGACCCGCTTATGCAGCACGAGTTCTTTGAAATCATCAGAGAGCGCAACCGAAACGGCGCGACGGTTTTCCTCTCAAGTCATGTGCTCTCTGAGGTTCAGCGCAACTGTACCAAAGCGGCGATTATCAGAGAGGGCGAAATTATCGCCTGCGACAGTGTTGAACACCTGGCAAAGAGCAGAGCGAAGCGCGTTTCGGTATACGGCAAATTTGACCTCGGCGGTCTTGACGGTATCAAGGATATCAACACCCGTGAAAACGCGGCAAGCTTCCTATATAACGGAGACATCAACATCCTGCTCAGGAAGCTCTCCGAGGGTAATGTTTTCGACATAAGAATCACCGAACCTGATTTGGAGGAAATCTTCCTGCACTATTACGAAAAGGAGGACAGCGAGATATGACAATCGTAAAACACGAACTGAGACGCGGCAAAATATCGTTCTTTATCTGGACAGGCGTAATCGTATTTATGCTCGCGGTCTGCATACTCCTTTATCCCGAAATGAAAAGCCAGATGAACGAAATCAACGATATGTTCTCGTCTATGGGCTCTTTCACCTCGGCGTTCGGAATGGACCAATTGAATTTCGGTTCGCTGACGGGATACTACGCGATTGAATGCGGCAACGTGCTCGGAATGGGCGGCGCCTTTTTTGCCGCGCTGTGCGCCGTCGGGATTCTCAGCAAAGAAGAAAAGGAAAAGACATCTGAATTTCTGCTGTCACATCCTATCAGCAGAACGCGCGTTATCACGGAAAAACTGATTGCTGTTTTTGCTCAGATTATCGCGCTTAATCTTGTTGTATATGTCGTTTCGGCTGCTTCAATCGCGGCAGTCGGTGAAAGTGTTCTGTGGAAAGAGTTGACTCTGCTCCACCTCGCTTATTGTATCCTGCAGCTTGAAATCGCGGGAATTTGCTTCGGCATATCCGCGTTTCTGAAAAAAGGAAGCATCGGCATCGGGCTGGGCATAGCGGCTCTGCTGTATCTGCTCAGCATTATCGCGAACATAACGGATTCGGCGGAGTTTCTGAAATACGTTACGCCTTTCGGATATTGTGAGGGCTCACAGAT